>JAFSBX010000042.1 GCA_017437065.1 Lachnospiraceae bacterium | reverse complement strand
TTTCCTTGGTTTCTCAATTATTTCTAAAAATTTGCTGAAAGCATTGGCAGATTTGCCAAAACGAAATTCATAGATAACAATTAGAAAGCGAACGCTTTCTGATATTGTCAGTATATCACTGTCATTTTGCTCCTGCAAGAGCCTTTTTTCATAATAGCTTTTTATTTTCCAAATTAATTTTCCTTCCGCCCCTATCTCCATTTCTTGAAATCCTATAAATATAATGCTATGATTCCATTTGCTTATAAAATACGGAGAACAAACGGTACATATTTTATTTTTACTTAAAAATTTTAAAATATTTTGTAACGAAATATAAATTGCACCGTCTAATCAGTGTCAACGAAGGGAGGTGAATATGTCCATGGACTTTGACAAGTTGTACAACACCTATTATATGGAAATTTATTCTTATGTAATGACTCTCATTAAAAACACGCATTTAGCAGAAGAAATTACACAGGAAGTATTTTTTAAAGCATTAAAATCACCAACATCATATAAAGGAAAGTCAAGCGAATTCACATGGCTCTGCGCCATTGCGAAAAATACCTGCATGGACGTATTCCGAAAACAGTCCAGATTCAAGGAAATGCCTGAAGAACTACCAGCCGAAACCAATGTAGAGCAAATGTTAGAAGACGAAAGTCTGACTCTTCAAATTCATCAGATTTTACATACTATGGAAGAACCTTATAAGGAAGTATTTCAGCTACGCATATTCGGAGAACTGTCTTTTCAAAAAATTGGACAAATATTCGGAAAAACAGAAAATTGGGCTCGCGTAACATACCACCGCGCCCGCTTAAAAATTCAAGAAAGGATGAAAACACATGAATAAATCTGAAAAAAAATATAATTGTGACATCATACAGGATTTACTACCCCTTTATCAGGACAGCATTTGCAGTGATGCCAGTAAATCCATGGTGGAAGAACATTTGGAGGAATGTCCGTCCTGCAAAGACATTTTGAATCAATTAAAAAATACCTATTTGGATGACCATTTAACTCTGGAAAAGAATAATGTATTAGAAGCACACTTAAAACAGGAAAAACGACGTACCTTTACTATCGGTTTATGTACTGCGGGCATTCTTATGATTCCTGTCATTGTCTGCCTGATTTGTAATCTGGCTATCGGTCACGCACTGGACTGGTTTTTTATCGTACTTGCTTCCCTGCTTTTAGTGGCATCCCTTAGCGTTGTCCCTCTTATGGCACCTGCGAAACATGCCGGTATATGTACCATTGGAGGATTTACGGGTTCTTTAGTATTACTGCTTGCAGTGATTTGTATTTATGTACATGGAAACTGGTTTTTTCTGGCAGTCGTACCCACCATATTCGGACTGTCACTTTTCCTCATGCCATATGTAGTTTATCACATTCCTTTACCGAATGTTTTGACAAACCATAAAGGGCTTTTAGTTATGCTTTGGGACACTGTATGGCTCTATGCAATTATTATTGTATGCGGATTTCACACTATGACTCCGGGGTACTGGCGTATCGCTCTGGAAATCACAAGCTATTGCGTCCTGATTCCCTGGTTCGTATTCCTCGTTATCCGCTATTTAAAGGTTCATCCTTTCATACGCGCCGGAATAAGCAGTTGTATTGTCGGACTTTTTACATCACTTATTAACAGCATTGTAGAATTAATTCTTTACGGAAAAGCAGAATCTTCCATATTGAATGCCGATTTCTCCAACTGGACTTATCCGACTAACAATGCCAATGTTTCTGTCTGTATTTTGATTGCCAGCTTGTCAACAGGTATTGTGTTAATGTGCATCGGAATTCTTCTTCAATACAGAAAAACGAATGCAAAATAACTTTTATTCCAATTACATAAAAAGAGAGCACCGCCCGACTAAAATTTTTTAGCCGGAGCGACGCCTCTTTTAAATCGTACAATCAAATCTGCTTCCGCTTCCCTGAATCCCCTCAGACTTAATCTGACTCCAATCCACATTTTGAATTTTCTCAAGAAGTTCTTCTACAGTAGATGCCTGTACTCTTGTTTTCTTTGTTCTCTCCGATAAAGTCTTATCGTCCTTTTTCTCGTCTTTTAATTTCTCTGCTGCAGCTTTCCCGTCTTTTTTCTCTTCTCTTGATTTTTCAATCCGCTCTTTCTGCTTTTCTGTCATCTTTTCAAGCTCAGCAAAGAAAGATACTGTGCCATCTTTTCCAATGGTTACCCCCAAATGTGTAACTTCATCTGCTTTATCACCAAGCTTTGACTTCATATCTGCCAGTTTTCCGGTAGCATCATCCAAAATACCTAGATATTTTTCTTTTGTTTCTTTATCTGCCGCCATTTCCTCTAACAGCTCCGGCTCAATCAATACACTATATTCTTTTGTTCCTCTTGACAGATACTTTGCTGCTTCCTCTTCACTGTCATAATCGGCCACCATAAAATCCATATTTCCATATGTCTTTTTCAGCTCCTCTAACAGTTTTTTTGCTCTGTCACTTAGCTGCACCTGACTGCGCTTATCAATTTTTTCTGTTTTATCCTCTTTTGCTGTATCTTTTGCTTTTTTGCTTTTTGTAGCATTTTCATAATAACTGCTCTGATAAACATTGTATCCTTCGATTCTACTCATGATTTGTCCTCCTTGACTATAAATGTAATCCGTTCCATCAAATTATTTTGACTCTTACTTCATATATCGACAGTATTATGCAAAATACTTAGTACCAAATTCCCATAACAGAACATTTTATTTCACGATTTTTCTGCATTTTTCCGTTCTCTATACTTCCTGGGTGTCACTCCATGCTTCTCTTTAAATGCTTTTATAAAATGACTGCAATCCGAAAAACCTGTCTCCTGACTGATATAACTTAAATCCTGATTCGTAAAATTCAGCATATCCTCCGCCTTACACAAACGTACAAATTCAATATACTTTTTACATGACTGTCCGTACAATTCCCGGAAAGTTTTTGCAAAATAAGAATAACTCATATTACACAACTTTGCCAAATCTTCTACCTTCAGTGCTTCCTGAATATGTCCGTCAATATATTCCGTAATATAATAAATATTTTCATCTTCTGAAATCTCCGCAAACGACTGATCGGTATCAAACCCATTTTCTCTCCAACACCGTAAAACAAATGTAAGCAACGTGCTGATATAAGATTTCATCATCATCCGATAACCATAATCCTGCCTCTGCATTTCCATGCATCCACATTCAAAAATCTGTTCCGCCGGGAAATTTTTCATTTCCTCTGCCCGAAACATAAGTACCGCCTCCGGATTTCCTTTTGCTGCCCGAAACAAAGATGGAAAATGAATTTCCCCTCCCATTCCCTTTGTTGCAAACGAAAGCTGACCCATGTCGAATTTCAATACATAGTATTTTAAGGAAATATTCGCCACCGCATAAATCGAATGAATCTGGTGTGGCAAAAACAATATCATATCCCCCTGCTCCACTACAAAAGTCTGTTCATCACAGTTCATAATCGCAGTGCCCTCAATCATATATATAATTTCCATAAAATAATGCCAGTGAGGCTGTACCGGAAATTGTTCCACACTTGTATCAAACACAAAACATTCATAAGGAGCATTCAGTTTGTCCGTATATTCAAATAAAGAATTCATAACCTCTTCCCCTGCTTCCCTAAACAAAAATAGTTTTTTACAATTTTCATGATACTTTATTATATCTGCTATTTTTATAAAATGCTATAGTAAACTCACAAAGAAACTAAACAACAGCCACGATTATGCAATAACATACTTTTCAAAGTAAATTTTCGGTTATTGTACATACGAAAGGAGATTTTTATGAATTTACCATACATTTGCGGTATTACATTTGCACCTTTTACAGCAGCAGGACATCTTTCTCAAGAGCATGCAAAACAAAGCTTAAAAACAATGAAAGAAAATACAAATGCTAATTTTATAATTCTTGTCCCAAACGGATTACAGGACACTCCTCAATCAGAAGAGATTTGTTATACTTCTGAAGCAACCATGACAGATGATGAGCTGAAAGGTATGATTGCTTATGCGCAGGAACTGGGACTTCGTGTAGCATTAAAACCTACGGTCAACTGTAAAAACGGCACATGGCGTGCACATATTAATTTCTTCGATGAAGATGTTCCATGTGAACCGAAATGGGGAAACTGGTTTTCCTCTTATATGGATTTTCAGAATCATTATGCAAAAATTTCTCAGGAAACGGGATGTGAAATGCACATTGCCGGTTGTGAAATGGTTATGGCAGAACGCAGGGAAAGTGAATGGAGACAAGTAATTGCAGAAATCCGCAAAGACTTCAAAGGTCTGGTTTCCTATAATACCGATAAATACCAGGAACATAATGTAAAATGGTGGGATTGCGTGGATGTGATTTCCTCCAGCGGTTACTATCCTATTAATGACTGGGAAAATCAGCTGAACCGCATTGAAGCCGTTGTAAAAAAATACAATAAACCTTTCTTTTTTGCAGAAGCAGGCTGTATGTCTGTAGAAGGTTCCAAATATGTTCCCAATGACTGGACTATCCGCGGTAATGTTGATTTAGACGGACAGGCAGAATGGTACAAAGCAGCATTTGAAGCATGTGCTAAACGCGACTGGGTAAGCGGCTTTGCCCTTTGGTCCTGGACAGATAAACTCTATTCCTTAAATCGCGCTTCTCAGAAAGGTGATTATGAACTTTTTGGAAAACCTGCTGAAAAAGTAGTGAAAGAGGTATACTCTAATGAAAGACAAATATGAACAGGCAATTGAACGGGAAAACTCTACTAACGATTATACCGAATTATTCAAACATAACAAAAACCACAGCTTAAAAACACTGGTTCTTTTATATAAGGGACATTATATGGAGCTGTTCTGGTCCATTGTATTTTTTGTTTGCAAGCACTCTCCGGTATGGATACTTCCAATTGCCACCTCAAATATTATTAATGCAGCTACATCGCCCAATAGTCAATCAACCTTAATTATTATCGGAAATGTTTTATTTATGACTATTATGGTGTTGCAGAATGTGTTGACAAATTATATTCATACATGGCTTTATGCAAAAACGATACGAAACGTGGAAAAAGACCTCCGAAGTGCGCTTGTACGCAAATTGCAGCAACTTTCTATTTCTTATCACAAAGAAATAGAATCCGGGCGGTTACAATCCAAAATTATGCGTGACGTGGAACAGATTGAAACTCTTTCCTCACAAATATTTATTTCCATGCTTTCCATCATATTAAACGTGGTTGTAGCTTTAGGTATTGTTATCATAAAAGATGTAACCGTATTTCTCTTTTTTGGTGCCACGATTCCGCTTGCCGTACTGATTATGGTATTTTTCAAGGGAAAGATTAAACGCTACAATTCCGAATTCCGTCATGAAATGGAAGAAACCTCCGTTCAGGTCATGGAAATGGTAGAAATGATTCCTGTTACAAGAGCCCATGCCTTAGAAAAAAGAGAAACTTCTAAAATACAGACACAATTAAAGCAGGTGGCTCAAAAAGGACTACAACTGGACATGGTTCAAACCTATTTTTCCTCTATCAGCTGGGTAACTTTTCAGGTATTTCAGGTTATCTGTTTAGGATTTACAGGCTATCTTGCTTCTAAGGGAAAAATTTCCGTAGGTGATGTAGTTTTATACCAGACTTACTTTTCTTCTATTGTAGCTAACGTTTCCAATATCATCAGCCTGATTCCCATCGTGGCAAAAGGACTGGAATCCGTAAATTCCATCGGAGACGTTCTGACTGCCGAAGACATAGAAGATAATCACAAAAAGAAAAAAATTAAAAATGTACATGGTGAGATTGAATTCAGAGATGTTTCTTTCTCTTATTCCAAAAACGAACCTCCGATTCTTTCTCACATAAACTTCCGCATAAATCCCAGTGAAACCATTGCATTTGTCGGTCCATCCGGTGCCGGAAAATCTACCATTCTGAACATGGTTATTGGATTTTCCAAAGCATTAAGCGGAGAAGTTCTTATTGACGGAAACAATATCAATACTTTAAATTTACATAGCTACCGTAAGCATATTTCCGTAGTGCCGCAAACCTCCATTCTGTTTTCCGGCACCATCCGTGAAAACATTACTTACGGACTGGATAACATTTCAGAAGAAGCCTTACAGGAAGTTCTGATTGCTTCTAACTTAAAGGAAATGATTGACAGCCTTCCCGAAGGCTTAGATACCAGAATTCAGGAACATGGCGGAAATCTTTCCGGCGGTCAGCGTCAGCGGATTTCCATCGCCAGAGCTTTTGTCCGTAACCCGAAAATTTTAATTCTGGATGAGGCAACCTCTGCACTGGATACCATTTCTGAAAAACAGATTCAGGAAGCTACGCGCAATTTGACCAAAGACCGTACCACTCTGATTGTGGCACACAGACTGTCTACCATCCGGGATGCCGATAAAATTGCCGTCATTGAAAATGGCGGTGTAGCAGAATTCGGAACCTACGAAGAACTTATGGCGAAAAAAGGCATCTTTTATCAGATGCGTGCAATGCAAATGTAGATTACTATACAAAAGAGCAGTGATTATGAGACTATGAATTTTCATCTTCTCACTCCACTGCTCTTTTATCATTACTCTAATCTTTTTTCCCTCTTTTGCCTTTCATATAATGCATTTTTCCTGTCATATTTGTATTATATACATGCTTAGGTCTTTCGCCCAGCTCCTCATGAAATACCGCTTTAATGCCTCCTGCCACCTGCTTTATACAATCAGGACAATATTTTCCGTAACGAATACTGCATCCACACTTTTCACAATCCAGATAATATTTGCTACCTTCCGGTATTTCCAGCCTTCCTTTTCTTAAATAGCGTTCGATAATTTCGTATTCTACACCGGTTGCCTGTGAAATTATTAGCATAGGGGTAGGACCATTCTCCTCTAAAAATACTTTTATCTTTCCAAAATCATCTAAAACAAAATAGTCACAGGAATTACATTCATATCTTCCGCCACCTTTATAAAACAGCTTCCCCTTACATTTCTCACACATAACAGGTTTATTACTTATAAGTAATTTTTCTAAATCCTTTGTTTCCTTTTCCATACCGTACCCTCCTGTTCCACTTTTAGCCTTTTACGGCACCCTGTTAATTTATTTATACCACCTTCATATTATAATTGTATTAATTTATACACATATAATTTTTATAATTATACTAATTTTTTACAATTTTATCAACAATTTCATCCATTTTCTATGTATTTTCTGTATATTATATATCGGCTTTTTTCACCCGTCTCATTACAAAAAAAGTACCGCACATGTACTAAAATTTAGCCATTGTGCGATACTCCTTCTATTGAACATATTTTTATTTAATTATAATTTTGTAAGATACCGTCACATCTTTTTCATTTCCGGCTTTATCTGCATAGGTTACTGCAAATTTCAATGTCCATTTCTTACCTGTAGTTGTAATATTTTTCATATTATACTGACTGATAGAAATCGGTCCATCAATCCTGTTCTCTTCTTCATTATACGGATAACCAACGATTTCCAAATCATCCGTATAATTCAACAGCCTTACTTCTCTGATGGCAATATCTTCATTTTTTAAAACTGCATTAAAATTTAAGTTCAGGTTATTGCCTGCCTGTCTGTACAATACGTTGCTACCTTCGGGAGTAACAGTTACCTTCGGTTTCCCCTGGGTCACTTTAAAAGATTGTACTGCAGCCGTCACTTCATATTTTCCGCCATCAAATGTTTCCATGATAAATACAGGCTGTACTTTATAAGTATTTTTTGTAGTGTATCTTTCTCCTTCTCTGGCTTTTACTACTAATCCTGTGCCATACTCATAATATGCATCAAACATCTCAGCATCCTGACCTGTCAGATATCCATTGACTACTTCACCTGTCAGATTCTTAACCTTCGGCACATATGTAATATACGTAGTATCTCTCCGTAATACATCAATAGAGCCTTTCTTGCTGACTTTCATACTCTGTTTCGAATCCACATCAACGATGTTTATTGTTAACGTAGTAGATGCTTTGTATTGACCTACTTCTTCTTGTGCCCATACTGTATACTTATATGTACCTTTTGTCAGAGTCTTATTCGTAAGCTCTGTTGTATTCAATCTGGCAACAATTTTTCCATCGCCCCAGTACTCTAATACCAGCTTATCATTTAAAATAGCAGCTGATTTTGCATCTTTACCCGTAAACTGCACACGTCCTTCAAACGGTGTGGAACTTCCGGCAAAAGAAATCAATGTATAATCTGTTTGTGTAGCATATACTGCATCATTCTTATTTAGTGTTAATTTACTTGCAGATAATTTTAACTTCGGAACCTTTACATCCACCTTAACACTATATGTTACATTCAGCGGTTTGCTCCAGTCAGATTGCTGTACCTGTAATACAATTTTATCCGTTCCGGCTTTCCTTGTATCCACATTGACATTAATTGTATTCTCTAAATATCTTGTCAATGTGAATGTATTCTTCTTTAAAGGTGCCGCTACTGCATTCTCAGGCTGTTCCTTAATTTCTCGTATATCTTTCTTATTTTTATTAACTACCCAATGTACCTTATACAAGTCAACAATTTCCATTGTTTTCTTATTTACTACTCTGATATCGGTTCCGGTATTTCCTTGATTTGGATACAACGTTTCCGATGACGGCATTACTGCAATGGATGGTGCCTTATTTTCAGTTGCCACGTTAAAACTCTTGGTAGCTTTATACACACCTTTTTCAGCATCCATAAGCGTATATGTCAGTGTCACCTTTTTGGTGATTTTACCGGCATTCGGCTTTAAGTTAATTATAAATGTATTTGTATCCTCTACTCTTTCTAATGTAAAATCTGCATCACTGTTCACTGATACGTTAGTCAGCTCATTGCTTCCTGTATTTACAGTCAGCAAACCATAGTGATTATAGGTTGCACTTTTATAGAATGTATTGACTTTTTTCGTCTGTTTCAGTGTCACTGACGGTGCTTTATCAACTACTTTTACAGATACAGGTATTGTAAATTCTTTCGTTGTCACCCCATCAATACCATCCTGTGTAACGTCAACCATTACCTGAAGTTTCATTTTATATGTGCCGTTTTTCAGTTTACTGTCTTTCAGTGTAATATATCCTTTTGACTTACCATTTTCATAAGCTTTTTCCTGATAAGTAAACTTCGCAGCATTGGCAACATCTTTCGCCTTCGAACTTACCGGTACTACCTTAATTGCAGATTTACCATAACCATCAGTAAAACTGATTGTCATAGGTGCTACCCGTTTTTCATATACTTTATTAATTGTAAAAGAACTTTCTATAAGCTTCGGTTCCCTGTCTATAATCATAATATTATAAACTGTTGTACTCTTCGCTTCATCAGATGCCGTTACTGTAATCTGCGTAGCTCCTGCCTTTTTAATTTCGTATGGTACAGTCACGGTTTTGAAATCATCTCCTGTTACGGAAACTCTTCCCAATTTCACTACGGATGCATCTGAACTCTTGATTGTAAGATTATAATAATTCTCTTTTGGCACGGTAAAGGTAAGTGTTGATTTGTCCCCTACCTCTCCAACATACAATTCATCCAGACCATCCACTACCATATCGTCAAAGTTAATTACAGCTCCTTTTACCACAGTAACAGAAACACTGTCCTTTGCAATCGCTTTATTGTTATTCTGAGTATCTACAATGGAAACTGTAAATGTTTTCTTACCGGCAGATTTTTTATCTGCAGTAAATTCATAACTGTTCTCCCAGCCTTCAATATCTTTTTCTTTTCCAATATTTTTCGGATTAGAAGTCCAATTTATTTTCAGTCGTTTTCCATCACCAAAATAATCTTTAAGGTCACTTCTATTACCATTCTGAATATCTATAGTATAGTTTAATAGAACTGTATTACCGTCTTCTAATAATACCGGTACTTCCATCATACTTTCAGGCATGTCCTTATCTACCGCTACAATATCCATACCTGTAATGGTTACCATTCTGACATCCATCAAAAAGTCACGGGTTCTTCCATTCATTGTGAATGTTGCCCAGAAACGGTAGCCATCCATTCCCACAAATGGCGTTAGACTTGTTGCCTCATTTTTCCACTTCCAGCTCCACTTTCCGTTAGGGTCTTTTGGAAGTTTTACATCTTTTAATGTTTTGGCAAAATTAGTTACCGCATATACATCCTCCGGCCTTGCTTCTTCCGGTACCATAAACGCTTTTTCTACTGTTACAGTACATTCTGCATAAATGGATTCATCCCCTGGATATACCGCCTTAACTTTAGCTGTTCCTTCTCCAACCGCAACGATTTCTCCATTATACACACCTTCCCTACCTTCAAATGGTACTAATTTTACTACAGACTCATTGGATGATGTCCATTGCAATAATGAAGGATCTCTATCGATGCTTGCATTGGACGGATAATAATTTACATCAATGTAATCATTTACTTCCCAATCTTCATCCTCAGGAGGTAATTCCATCTTAATCGTTGACTTATCAAATGAAATTTTCTCAAGTGGTCTTTCTACATATCCCCAATACACTTTGAAATAAGAAGCCGCACCTATCTTATAAGAAACGGAGAAGTATACCTCTCCTTCATTGATCGGTGTTATAACACCGGTTGAAGATATTGTAGCTACATCTGTATTATAGGATTTCCATACACAGGAAGTTGCACCCGCCTTTACAAGTTCTGCAAATTCTGCCGGAATCTCCTTCGTTGTAATTGGTTTACTAAATCGGTTTGATTTTACAAGCTGATAGTTGGTTGCCGGTGTCCAGTTTTGTAATGCACCAACATTCAATTCAATTTTGTCTTCTTCATTCTTTCTGTAATCTCCACCAAAGTCAGCCTCAACTTCTGCCGATTTTTTTAATACAAACAGCTCTGTGTTTCCTTCATCTCCTTCCGGTTCACCGAGACTTGCAACAAAGGCCCGTCCTAACGAAGTCTGTGAACTTACATAGTAAGTTACAAATACATTATCCGCATTATAGGTATTTGCATTTAACTTCATTGTAATGCCTTTGTTTGCAGGTGTTGTTAAAACCACATTGGCATTAATATCTTTTGTTGCTTCTCCGGGATTGATCAAATTAAAATTAAAATCATTCTGATACCATTTTTCGTCTTCTCCCTGTCCACAACCACAGAATACAAACGTCAGACGTTTTTCTGCCTCTTCTTCTGTGCTTAACAGCTGTCTTGTCAGGTTGATAACATCTTTTTTAATCGTTTTTGATGCAGTATTTTTCTGTTCAATCATAACCGCATTAAATGTTATTCCTTTATCTACATAATATTGTACAATTGACTCCAAATCACCTGCTTCAAACTGTTCCTTACCTAATCCGCCAGGAGAAATATAAATCGAGCCATCTTCTTCATTAACATTTCCTCTGTATACTTGTTTCTCAATATAATATGTCTGACCTGCTGTCAATTCATTAATCGTGTAGATATTTATAAATGCATTTCCATCGTTAATGGTAAACCAGCCATGTACATTAGTATCTGCTACTGCAATTTCGAAGCTGTCTTCTTCAGTTTGAAAAACTACTTTTTTAATTTTTTCAATCTCTTCGCTAAAATTTTCCAGTGGTCTGATAAATGATATACCTACATCCATTGCGTTTAAGCTATGGCTTCCTACTTCAAGTCTCAGCCCATTCCCTTCTAAAACATTTGTTGCTGTAACTGTCTGGTTGGAAGACTGTGTCGCTTCCGGATTGATCACATTCCATTGTGTAGTAAATCCACTATCTGTATTCCGAAAAGCATACGTTACCTGCACACTTTTTGAATCTGTAGCAGCTTTTAAAAGCGATGTCGCTTTATCAGTAACGGATTTATAAATGGTATTTGCACTGTCCGGCTGTTCAATAACAATTTCATCAAAAGCAGTTCCTTCGCGCATTGCCAGAATATCCAACAGTTCCTGCTCTGTAAATGCTTCATCTTCCTTACCTGCATCGCCAAAGTTGATATTCAGACCTATCCCTTCACCATTCTCATCTTCCCATGTAAAAATATTACCTTTATATACAAACTTTTCTAATGTATAAGTTGTATCTGCTTTCAATTCTTGTATATTTCCAAAATCAACTATAGCACTCTGCTTGCCATCATCATTTGTTTGAATCCGGAAATAACCGCTTGCAATTTCCACTTCTTCCCCATCCGGATTCACAACTACAAGACGACTATCTGTTCCTCCAAACGCTTCAATAATAGAAGTATAATTTATTTGTTCATACCAGACACCTTCATGTAACCATTTACTTACCCACGCATTATCTGCCGGAAAATCCGTTGAACTGAAACTTACGGTAACTCTTTTACCGTCCTCTCCCAGTGTCATGGTAAGTGCTGTATTTATAGCTTTGTCTGTTTTTTCCAAATTATTAAAACTCCAATTTTCATCGGCTAAATTATCACCGGAAAAATTGAAACGAGCATTCGTTATTTCATCGGATTTTAATATATCTACAACTGCATTCCACAAATCTTTCGATATAGAATCCATCACGGGAGAACGATTTACTTCTACTATTTCATAGGTTTCGCCGGCTTCGGCTCTTGCCTTTAAAATATCAATAATTAATGTGTCACTAAATGCAGGCATTTCTTTGTCAGAACCTACAACCACTTCATCATATTCCCACTGAGAAATTACAAGCATTGTACGCCCATCCTCTGTGGTTACTCTTCCATTATAATCACTTGTCTCTTCCGTTGAAAAAGCTTCGATTAACTCTGCTGTCTCTGTTTCCTCTTCTGTCATCTCCACGGTTTCTTCTATTGTTTCAACAGGTTCACATGATGTTGTCTCTTCTATAGTTTCTACTGTTTCATCTGTAGTTGCCTCTTCTATCGTTTCTTCTGCTTCACCGATGGTTGGCTCTTCTGTCGTTTCTTCTGACTCACCGGTAGTTGACTCTTCTATAATTTCTTCTGCTTCACCTGTGGTTGACTCTTCTATAATTTCTTCTGATTCACCGATGGTTGACTCTTCTATCGTTTCTTCTGCTTCACCTGTGGTTGGCTCTTCTGTAATTTCTTCTGTCGTTTCTTCCAAGTTTTCTTCATCCGGGATACCTTCCGGTTCTTCCGATACCGCCTCATCCAACGGTACAATTTCCTCCGATATTTCTTTATCCACATCATCTGTCAGTATACTTTCCTCTGTAGTTGTTTCCACAGTTGTATTACCTTCTTCTGCATATGCCGTTAAAGACATCCCCTGAAACGAAGATACTACAAGTGCTAAAGCAAGCAACACTGACAAAATACGTTTGTTAAATCCAAATATTTTCTTCATTTTCCGTTATCTCCTTTCCCTCTTCCCCTTAGACAGGAATCATGAAAAAATTATACCACTCAATTCCAATTAAATAAACAAATATTTTGAATTTAAAACGTTTTCACATAACTTTTCTGTAATATTTCTACAAATAATAAAAACAGCCAAAATTTTTAGGAAAATTTTGGCTAAATACAGATATATCATATCAATAATAATTTTCTTATCAGGCATGCGCCAACGTCTGAAACATAACTCGTGCCTCATCAAATCCTTTAAACGCATCACCTTTCACAAATAATGTAGTATCCTCCTCTTTTATCTCTTCGGCAGAATAACTTTCCTTATTCCGTGGAACAAATCCCAAAGTAACTTTCTTTATTTCTTTCCCAAATGCCTCTATTACTGCATCCAAATCAACTTCTTTGTCTGCAAAAACATTATGTATAAAAATACTATTCTCTTCTATTTCTGCAATAACATACACATCGAGCATTTCGTCATAATATACATTTTCCTGCATAAACTTCGTCACATAGAACATATTCAATTCACTGTTTCCTACCATGTCAAAACTGCCATGTACTATACTTTTATTTATTGCCTTCTCCAGTTTATCCCATGCCGACTTTTCGTTCATGAGAATCTGCTTCATCGTCTTTTCTCTCTGATTATCGACCTGTTTTGAATACTGATATTCTGCTGCCTTTTTGAAGTCGAATTTAGGATAAAATTCAAGAACATCAGCACCCGCAAATAAATATATACCATCTGCTTTCTGTCCATAATCCTTATCTATTTCCTCCATCAGCCTACGGATAAGTCCCTGATTCCGATATGCCTCGTCTGTCATTACCGTTCCAAGTTGAATAAAATGCTTTTTCACCCCGTCCCATATTATGTCTGTGATATTCACCGATACATTGGCTATTACCTGATTCTCATGAACAATCGAATATGGATTATAATTTTCCTTCCAAAAACCATTCTGATACCAATCCTCAAAATCAAGCGAAAATGTCTTCTTCGCCAACTCATTAAAACTTTGTCGTAATTGTTCATTATCTTTATAATTCTTTTTTATTTCGTACATATAAAATCCCTTTCATTATCAATTTTTAAATTAAACATTTTTCTTAGCGAAAACATCTTTCTTAGGCAACATTTGCTTACACAACATGCAAACTATTTCAAATCAATATATTTCAGTCTTATTTCTTTAATACAAGAATCGTTGCACCATCAATGCTTTCCACATGTTCTATATTATGAAATCCTGCTTTTTTAAGCAATTCTACCTCATGCTGAAGTGTCAGTGGAATATCAAAATGAACGAAAACTCCCTCCGGAACCGCATACTTTTTCCGTTTTTCAAAGTATACTTTCTGCAAAAGCTCTTCCTCCTCATCACAACATGCAATATAATCACCTAAAATGAATTTACCATCGGACTTCAAACACTCAAAAATCTTCTTGTAAAGTTTTTTCTTCTCCTGCGGCATAAAGTGATGCAGACTTTCAAATGAAATAACCGCATCCCATCTTTCCTTTCCAAACTCATATTGAAAATAATCCGCACACACTGTTTCCAGCTTTTTGTCAGAGTGTTTTTCCACTAATTTGTCGAGCATATCCTGACACAAATCCACCCCCAATACAGATATGTCAGGATTTTTCGCCCATACCTCATCTAATTCCAATCCCGTTCCACATCCTAAATCGAGAAGCATCTCACACTTTGGCGGAATCAGCTCGGCAAATTTTTGATACGCAGATTTCCAAATTGACATGTGTTCTTCATATGCTCTGATTCTGTCCGAAAAAAATTTATCCATTTCTTCCAAATCCGCATCTTTATTCTCTTCTAACCACTTCTTTAAATCCTGCATATACTTCTCTATGTTTTCTCTGATAACAACTTTCATTTTGTCAACCATACCTTTCATAACCTGCGATTTTGCGCCTAAACACAAATTTGCAGTGTAAAACTTAATTCTCACAAATTACTTCACTAAAATACTGTTACCTTCACTATATCTTATCTATTTCAGGTCTTCTACCTCAAACTTTATTATATAAAACCTTGTCGCCCAGGCATGACACATCATAAAATACCGACCAAGTACTCAATATATTAGCTATATCCTATTTTAATTGCCCCTATATTATTTTCCTTCTGAATTTCGGTCAAAAAAATGAACTGATACGCTTATCTTGGTATCAGTTCACTGGATCATTCTTTCATTCCTTTTACAATACGTTGTATGCTTTTCTCCGATAAATAGTATTTACACGCCAAGTCCACAACCTTTATTCCTTTCAGATAATCCGCATAAATTGCTTCATTTCTCTCCATCAATTCACGCCGAATCTGTGTCCCTGCTCCCCAGACTTTCCGCTTATTTGCTTTTCTGGGAATGTAAATATTTTCACCATCCACATACTGTTGTATCAATTCTATTATTTCCATAGGCAGAATCTCTTCTGCTCTCATATAGCCCATGTTTGCCTCCTAAATTTATATTCTGTTAGGAACAGCAACGGCTATAACAACTATAATTATCTTTTTATATTGCAATAGCCGGTGCTATGCAAACATAACATATCGTTTCATACTAAAATCCCCCTTTACAAATTCTTTTCTCCGTACTCTTTAACATAAGGATAGCCTATTTTTATTTTTTGTGCAATGTCAATTTTTTAATTATTCTTTCATGTATCTTTTTACAAGCACTTTTGCGTAACAACCGTTTCATTTTTCTACACCTACCCCAATGTTTTCAAACCTTTTCTATATTCCAACATCTCTTCCTCACTAAACGTATCCATAACATGCTGCAATTCACCCACCACTTTCTCTCTCTCCTTTGGAAGGTACGCTGTAACCGGATAAAAATTAGAAATTGTATTTGCAAAAAAATGTGTCCGTATTTGTAAATTCTTAATAAAAATCTGCATTTCCTCCAACCGCTCCTTTTCTCCTGCCGGAATAAATTTTCCTTCGTTTGCAAGCGTATATAACTCCGTTCCCTGAAAAAGTGTCAAAGAATCCACATGAATAAAATACGGATTTAACTGACTAAACACCTTCGCACTGTTTACAGCATTCCGAGTTCCTCCACCGGCTCCAGCCAGACCTGCCATATATACAAAATAATATTCTATGCCTGCCTCATCCAATTTCCGGCACTGCTCCAAAATATCCTGTGAAGTATATCCCTTTTTCGCCAGAAACAATGTCTCATCATCTCCACTCTCCGTACCAATGCTAAGACCATTCACTCCCATTGCCCGCAACTTTTTTAGTTGCCATACTTCTTTGTTTTTAATATCACGAATACTGGCAAACATAGCTATCGTCTGACATTTAATTAAATAATCCCTTACTGTCAATATATACGGCTTTAATTTCTCATAGCTTAGTGCAAACGGATTTGCTCCCGTTAGAAAAATTCTCCTTGCATTCGGCTGATATTTCTTTATTTCTGCCAGATCCTCTTCAAATGTTGATAATGGAGTCAAACAAAACGGTTCCTCTTTATATAAATTGCAAAAACTGCACTTTCCATAAGTACATCCCGATGTCAGCTGAATAATATAAGAATTTGCTTCATAAGGTGGTCTCCATGTTCTTCCTGTAAAATGCATTCCAAAACCTCCTACAAATGCGGAAGGCTCTTACGATACCTTCGCAATTCCTCTTCATTTGCACTTTCTATGATTCCATCTAAAACAGCCAACAACTGTTCTTTATCCTCAGGTAATTTCCCTTGCAGCTGTATCGCATTTGATGCCCCCAATGCTGCAAATGTCGTTGAAATATGCAAATTCTCTACAAGTACTCTTAGCTCTTTGTACTTTTCAATTTCTCCCTCTTCCTCCCAATTTCCTTTCCGAATTTCCCGATAAAGCTCCGACTGTGGATAAATTGTCAACATATTAGCACCTACCAATTGGGGATGAAGTTTGTTACACACTTCCGCAGTTGCCCTTGCTCCTTCTTCTCCACGTCCTTTTCCTGAAATACTTGTCAAATAGAAAAAACTGTAACTAATCCCTGCTTTATCCAATCGCTTACATTGTTCCACGATGTCAGAAGACAGATAACCTTTATTCATAAATTTCAAAGCTTCGTCATCCCCTGTTTCCATGCCGATTGTCAGCCCATCATATCCTGCTTCTTTTAACTTTTGCAACTCCATATCTGTCTTTAAGGATATGTCCGTTATTCTTGAAAAACAGCCTATCGTCCTGTTTCCCGGAAAATATTTCTTGATTAATTCTGCAATCTTCATCAACCGTTCATATTCCAACACAAAAGGATTTGCTCCCGTCAAAAAGGTTCGCTGTATTTTGTAGTTCTTCCATAAATTAAACTTTTCCTTTGCTTCTATCAAATCAGCTTCAATATCCTCAAAAGGTGTCATTCTAAACCGAAAAGGCAAGTCATCATATAACGTACAAAATTTACATTTATGATGTGTACAGCCTGCCGTAACTTCTAACAATAGCGATGATGCTTCATAAGGCGGACGCCAAATTGTTCCTGTATAGTGCATAATAATTACCTTACCTTTCTTGTAACCTGCGTTCTCGAGCCACAGGCACAATATATCTCAAGAAATCCACCACATACAAGTACTGTCTTTTTTTAATAATAGTATTTTTTTTCATACTAAATACTGTTTTAAATAGTATCTTGCTTTTTTATCTACTACACGCTATACTGTCACAAAGTATTTACCAACAGTATACCTCCCACTTGTTACATAAAAAGAAAGGTACATTTTTTATATGGCTACTAATAAATTTACTGATGAAACTGCTTTAACCCGTTGCGTTCCCATGAGTACGTTACAATCCGTTATCGGCGGCAAATGGAAAATCCTGGTTTTATGGTACATTTCCTTTTTTAAAGTTCAACGGTTTGGAGAACTTATGCGGCGACTTGACGGTATTACACAATCTACCCTTACAAAACAATTGCGTGAATTAGAAGAAGACGGATTTATCCATAGAGAAATATATAAAGAAATTCCGCCAAAGGTAGAATACACCCTGACGGAATTAGGAGAAAGTTTTATTCCTGTTTTACAAACTATGATGGCTTGGAGTGAGAAGTATCTATGCCCTGATTATCAAAATCCTTATACTGAATAAACTTCTACAGCCACACACATATTTATTAAATTTTCGCACCTGCTTTTTTCAACACAGGCATCCTTAAAATCTGTACCACCAGCGGAATTACCATAATGAACCACACAATCGGCTCCGCCACAATAACACCCGTATACTGAAACCACGGAACCAATGTTACCGCAATGACAATTTTTCCAATCATCTCTAATGAACTGGACACCAATGGCGTCACATGGTCTCCAAGCCCCTGCATAACATTACGCAACACGCAAATTACCGCTGTCACATAATAAAATATCGTATCAAACTTCAAATAATTTGTGGCATTTAAAACTACCGTCTCATTCGTACTTCCTGTAACAAGATGCACCAGCCACGGTCCTATTGTGTAACTTGCCACAATAACTCCCGTACTCCAAATCCATGTATAAATAATTGCCAGTTTGGCTCCTTTTTTGATACGGTCAATTTTTCCTGCACCCATGTTCTGTCCGCAATAAGTTGCCATTGTCTGACCAAATACACTAAACATCATCATGAAAATTTCTGAAATCTTTCTTGCTGCGGTATGAGCCACAATAATATCCTGTCCGAGCTTATTGATTGCAGTCTGTAAAGTAAGTGAACCGATATTAATCAAAGAACTCATAAATCCCATAGACAAACCGGAGCTTAACATATTCTTAATCATTTCCGGTTCAAAGCTCTGAAAATCTTCTTTATGTAACCTTAAAATTTCATATTTCTTTATCATATATACAAAACAGCTCACCATTGCTATTACTTGTGCGAGAACAGTCGCTATTGCTGCCCCTCGTACTCCTGCATCCAGTACGAGAATAAAAAATAAATCCCCTGCAATATTTAATACTACTGATATAGCCAATATAATAAGCGGAGTTACCGTATCTCCAATGGCACGTAATGTTGCCGCAAACACATTATAAAGAAGGGATACTATAAGTCCGGCAATAATTACAAAAATATACTGATGTGCAGTTTCTATCAACTCATGCGGTACATTTAAAAACCGTAAAATCGGATTTAAAAATACAAGTCCCACAATTGTCAATACTACCGCAACACCAATTCCAAGAGTTAGCGAAGCTGCAAAGGTTTTCTTTAGCCCTTTTATGTCTTTTGCACCAAACCGTTGTGAAATAATAATGGCAAACCCACTACAAAGTCCCATTAAAAATCCGACAATCAGATTACTTAATGTAGTTGTCGCCCCTACTGCTGCCAATGCATCTTCTCCTAAGTAAGAACCCACAATTCTGGTATCCACAAGGCTATATGTAAGTTGCAATAAACTTCCCAGAAAAATAGGAAGTGCAAAAGATAAGATAAGTGTCGATGGTTTTCCTTTTGTAAGATCTTTCATGATATTCATTCCTTTTATTAACAAATCTGCTTCTTAGTACTATATTGTTCTAGTATCATAATTCAAGGAAATTCTTCTGTCAACAGATTTTCGTTTACACCTTTGCCTTATACCTTCGATTCTTTTATTCTCTACTAAAATTGTATCGGCTCTACTTCCTCTGTCAATGGCAACATCTCATATTCCGGTAACCTGTCTAACAGAGCATTCAAACAAATCCCTGTATTGTACACAACATCATGGGCTAACATCACTACCTTTTTCCGTCCCAATGTAGTTGTCACTCCGGTGATTATCAGCTCCTCCGGTTCCACCTGCCTTACCGCATCTTCTATGCTGGCATTCCAGTCATAATATATATAACCTCTTTCCGTCATTTCCTTTATAATATCCTCTCTTACACTCTTGTTGTGATTGTTAATGCTGCCACCGGGAAAACGAAAAATTTTTGGCTCAATTTCTGTCACTTCAAATATTGTCTGACGAGCTGTTTCAAAATCTTCTAAATAACTGTCCACACTTGCATATAGTGTGTCATAATCATGATTATTACAATGAATTCCTATCGTATGTCCCTCTTCCACAATTCGTCTCGCCATTTCCGGATGTTTCTCCACATTTTCCCCTACTAAAAAAAAAGTCGCTTTGATATTTCTCTCCTTCAACACATCCAATACCCTTCCTGTATTTTCCACAGAAGGACCATCATCAAAAGTCAAATACATCGTTTTGGGATGAAAATAATAATCAATTCCCTGCACAATACCTTCTGCAATCTGCTCCTGATACTCTTCTGTAATCAGTTTATTTCGCTCCTCCTGATTAGATAAAAACCCTGTTTCAATAAGACATGCCGGCATGGATGTACTTCCCGTTACATGAAATTCTGCGTCGTTCCGTAATTCCCGTTCCACCGCTCCCGTACTTTTCACTGTCTGTTGCTGCAAAAGTTGTGCCAGTCTCCTATTATCACGTCGCTCATCACTTCCCTCGTACCACACTTCCATTCCCTGTACGCCAGTATCCTCCGAAGCATTCTGATGAATGCTTACATAAATATCTGCCTGACACTTATTTGCATATTTTACCCTTTCTTCCTTTGCTATATAGGTATCGTCATCCCTTATCATGACAACCTGATACCCCATACTTTCCAGCTTACCCTGTACTTTTTTTGCAATAGACAAATTAATATCTTTCTCCAAAACACCCTCTCTGGAACACCCATTGTCCGCACCACCATGTCCCGCATCTATAATAATCACCGGTACTCCCGGCTCCTTCTCTACAACCTCCAAACCAACTTCATTCGCTGAAACTTCTTTCTCCTCTTTCATTTCAGATTCCTTGACCTGAATCTCCTGTGCCACTAAGACCTCACTAACCATCTCCTCCGGTGCCGCCATCACCTTGTCAGACAAAATAAGTGACATCCCGGTAATACAAACAACCATAATCGTAGCACAAACAACCCTCCATGTTCTTCTTATTCTTCTTCCTCTCTTCTTCTTGTTTCTTTTACAATATTCCTGTGAAAATACTGTTCCTTCGTACATCCTGTCTACTCCTCTCCCTCTCAAGGAGTATTTGTATACTTGAATTCCCCTAAAAGTACCTCCAAATATACAAAAACTCCCATGTAATCTTTTCTTCTGTTGATTAAAGATTACACGGGAGCTGCATCAGAATATCATCATTTTTGTATCAAACTTCCATCTTTTTTGCATCATTTTTGCATCATTTTGAAATTTTCAAATAAAGTTCATTAATTCCTTCATAAAATCCAATTGTCACGATTGTCCTGTCTTCCCCCATCCCCGAAAATACATACTTTTTAAAATAAGGTGTCGTCTCTAACAGCGGATTATCGGATTCATAGGGTTGCGGACTGCTAAGTCCCATATACTTACTCCACTCCTCAATAATGAAATCCGTATCTATATCTTCCCAACACAACGATGTTCGGACATAAAACTCATATATTTTTCCATCATCCGCATCAATATAAGCATCAATTAAGCGATTCTCCTTATTCGCATTTGTATGGCTGTTGGACAGACTCATTTTCCAGACCGCTACATTATTTCGTGGTTCCAATACATCAATTGCAGAATATAGTGTTGTATCATAAGACGTTGCACCAACCTCTTTTAATTCTCTCGGCAAAACACCGGCTTCTTTTAAGATATCCAATCCATCATTACAGGTCTCATAGATTTCCTCGTCTGTAATTTCTTTCCCTGAAGGACCTCTGTGATTTACCACAAAAGCATACGTTCCCTCCAAATCCTGATAGTCCATCCCCTCTGTTCCCGTACCAATCAAAGCATTCAATTCTGTCTCAGGGAGGTTCTGACTGCTTAAACAACTGGATAAAATATACAGCTTTTCATTGGCATTCAGGGTATATCGATACCCTTCTCCTGCTGCCTCTACCGTCTCTGCATGAGCTTCATCCAATATGTCCTTATCTTTATATCTCGCCAGTGCCTCAGGCCCCCAGATAGATAAAATCATCACAAGCACTGCTGCCAGAAGAAGTGCTATATTAATAAACTTCTTATTTTTCATACTATCACCATGTCTTTTTCTATTTTTGAAGTACAAAGCTGATGCAGGTTCCTTTTCCGGGTTCGCTCTCAATTTCCAGTTCGCTATGATGCAGGCTTAATATTTCCGCACACAACGCTAAGCCCAGCCCTGCCCCGTTCTTACTTCTTGCACGGGATTTATCTACCATGTAAAAGGCCTTCGTAATCTTACGCTGTTCCTCGGGTGGTATTCCTACTCCATAGTCTTTCACTTCAAAACGGTAACCATCCTCCTGCACATGTCCATTTACTTCAACAACACTTCCCGCTTCTGATGCTTTACATGCATTGTCTATCAGATTCACAAGCACTGTCTTAATCAGATTCGCTTCTGCCCGAACAATATCTTGCTCATATTGGAAAGTAAATTTCATTTCCTCATCAGTAGCAAACATTTCCTGTAAATAATGAAAAACAGACTCCACCGGAACATTCTGCAATTCTGCTTCATTTCTTTTCGTAACGATAATATCCAACAAACGAAAAGACATCGCTTCCAGCCTTTTTCCTTCGGTATAAATGTAATTTGCAGACATAAAACTTTTTTCTTCGTCCAGTTTATGTGATCGAAGCATATCTGCATATCCGATAATTGCAGTTAACGGTGTCTTTAACTCATGTGCAAACGCCGCCACAAAATCTTCTCGAGCCTCAATCTCTTCTTCCAGCTTTTCAATATTTTCTTCCAGTGCATTTGCCATATTGTTAAAGTCTGTGGTAAGCTGCCCCAACTCATCCTTACTGACCTGTTCTGCACGATATGAATAATCTCCTGCTGCCATCCGCTTGGTCGCTCTAGTCAGAATACGAATTGGCTTGGTAAGTAATGAAGCAATAAAATGCATAATCAATGTACCGATAATCAGCATCACTATCGTAACTTTTCGATACAATGAAAAGCCCATTTCTCTTTCCTCAAACACCTCCGACACATCTCGCATTGTTTCCAAATAAAGAATTCTGTCTAAGGTATTTACTGCCACACTGGTATGGATATAATATTTATCGCCTATTTCAATCACCCGATAGGATTTCGTACTTTCATCTGTCTGTTTCAACAGCCCATTATCCGTTTCAAAACCATCACTTGCATACAGCACATTTTTCTCTTCACCGGAAATACGAAGCAGACGGCTGGTACTCCGACCGCCCCTTTCCAGATTGGAGGCAATTTCTTCCACGGTACTATCCGGCAAAATGCTGTACTTCGCCGGCACATTCAGAGCAGCCGTTTCAAAGGCAAAGCTTAAAATACTGCTCTCGTCCAATGCCTGACCGACTTCTCTCTCTAATGATGTTTCAAATACATAATTTACAAAATAAAATCCGCTGAATCCCAGCGCCATTGCCATGACAATCATGGTACAGAGTAATAATTTGAATGAAAATTTCATAATTTTTTCAACCTTATACTTCTAAGCGGTATCCGACTTTATACACCGCTACTAAACATTGTTCCCAGCCCAGCTTTTTTCGCAATCTCTGTACATGCAGGTCAAGGGTACGGCTGTCACCATAATATGCATCCTCCCACACCTTCTCGTACAAAGTTTCCCTAAACAGTGCCACATTTTTATTTTTTACAAAGAGTACTAACAACCCAAATTCCTTGTTCGTCAGTTCAATCTGAATTCCACCTTTTGTTACCCTGTGTGCTTCCATATCCACAACTACATCTCCGGCAGTAAGCTTCTGCTCTGTCTTGTTATAACGACGTAAGACCGCTTCTACCCTTGCCACCAGTTCCACTACATCAAAAGGCTTTACCAGATAATCATCTGCCCCCAGCTTTAATCCTTTTACCCGATCCTTCACTTCATGCTTCGCTGTAATAAAAATAACAGGAACTCCCAACGGTCGGATATATTCCATAATGTCATAACCATCCGCTCCCGGAAGCATAACATCCAACAGAATCAAATCAAATTTTTCCTGCTCAATTCTGTCAATTGCCTCCAGACCATCCTGTACCGAAGCACAATGATAACCCGCAGAGGACAAATTCAAATCAATCAAATCACATATCGGTTTTTCATCATCTACAATCAGTATCTTAATCATTTTTCTGTTTTCCACCCCCAATAAGCCCTCGCTTTTTCCACAAGTGCTTCCATTGTATCCTCATCTGTACACTGATACTTGCTCTTAATTTCCGTATCCGCAGAAAATCCACCGGTTCTCTGATAATAAATGGAATAATCACTTTCTACCATTAACTGCCCTTCCGCTCCTTCATAGCTATATCTCGCCAATACCACAATATCTTTTAATCCGTCTCCATCAATGTCACGGCAGTTAATTCCCTTCAGTGCATACAGGTTATCAAAATCTCCCATTGGTTGCAACCCCGATACAATATATCCCTGTTCATTTACCAGATAAATCATAAACACATCATAATCCGATATCCGATAAATTCCCGGTACTACCAAAAGTTTCCCCAGCTTTGCAAAGCTTCTGGTATAACACTGTTCTTCAATAATCTGAAGACCATTTTTTTGCAACTCGTCTAAAGTCGTAGCTGTATACATAAACTCTGTTGAATATCCATCCCTGACAAACGCAGTAATGGCCTCTACACTTTTATTCATGCCAAACCGATTAATCTTATCTGATATACGATAATCTCTGTAAAACAGTACTTCGTTTTCACTCTGAAACAACACGTCACCTACTTTATAGGACTTTCCTGCATATGCTCCGCTATCATTCACACAGGATGTAATCAATACAACATCCATTCTTTCATCACCATTCACATCCTGAAAGGATATTGCCGCAATCCCCCGATTCGGCTGTTCCATCTGACCTCTGTTCCGATGATTTG
Source organism: Lachnospiraceae bacterium (assembly GCA_017437065.1). Classification (GTDB taxonomy): domain Bacteria; phylum Bacillota; class Clostridia; order Lachnospirales; family Lachnospiraceae; genus RGIG3002. Next base: position 32,820 of record JAFSBX010000042.1, on the reverse strand, counting down.
TTTCCAACTGTTCCGTCTTATAAAGTATCTTTCCACTTTCATCTGCGAAAAATAAAGCCAAACGACCGTACTCCTCCTCAAATGCCGGAATTACCGCCACTTCTCCATATCCGCTTAGCTCAATAGGAAAAATTTGATTTTCCACAATTTCAAAACCATTGTCCGAAATGTCCCACTTGTATTCTATGTTTTCAAAACGATTACAATATTGCTGATAAAGTGCAGATATGTTGTCTTTCTCTGATGACTTTATATCCGATACCTTGTTTGAAATACTCGCCTCTGTAGCTGTTTCACCTGAACTTATATTTTCTGTAGCGTAAATATCTGCCGCCGGACATAAAAAAGCCAATATGAAACTACATATCACTATGAATTTTAAATATTTGAATTTATCATCCATGGAATTCCTCCTAACGGCTACAAATGTTACTGTCTGTGTGACTATCTGTAGAGAACACTTTTCCTAAAAAAATATACTTGATTTTCTATTCCCAGTATAACGGATTTCTTATTAAAAACAAAGGAAATAATAAAGAATCGAAATGAAATATGGAATATGCAGTTTGCAGAATGCAATAATCGAAATGTACAGAAATTCTTACAAAAAGGAACTATAGGTAATGTTTAAAAGCAAATTTGTCCCTTTATTTTTCATTCAATAAAAAAATAGTTATCTAACTCCCCAACTTCCATCCGGATTTAAAAAACCAACTATATACCCAAGTTTATCATCTATATTTCTTGGTAATATTTCATGTTTCCCATCCAAAAGTGACACATATTTAAACTTCTTTTCTCCATTTTCGATAAAGAAAAGCTTTCTTGTCAAAAATAAATTTCCTTTATAACTAACCACACAACGTTCATTATGCTGTCCATCTCTGTCTGCTGCCAAAAGAATAATGTCATTTGGCATATAAAAAGGCTCATAGTGTTCACATGGAATCTTTAATCCCATGCATATTCTTGATTTTAAGCCATCTGTCAAATGATCGATGCAAACCGTATCTGTCACATTTGTCGTTTGCAAATAACCACCTTGACATTCCGGTAGTAACACCGGTATATTAATGCTATTTGCATCAAACTTACTATGCAACTGATATTGATGACGGATAAAAGAACGTATCAGATATACCACATAATCCGGCATTTTCCTACAAATGGACAAACTTTCTTTCGATAACGGATTCATTGTTTCTGCACCAACTAATTCGTCAATGCTGAGTTCAAATGCTTTTGCAAGTTTTACGGCAGTTGACAATTTACAATCTTTGGAACTTCCATATAAAAAAGATTTCAATGTTTCAAAAGGCATATCTGCTTTTTCTGCCAGTTCCCTAATGGATAAATCACGTACTTCCATTAAATAAAAAATGTTTTTTCGGAAACTGTCAACAAAATTTGTGGGATTTGACACCAAATTTTCGATTGAATACTTATTTTTTTTGTTTTCCAAAATATTTCTCCTATTTCATTTATTTTATAAAATGAACAAGTCATTAAATTACTCAAATTCTGGGGAACTTCCTTCTTTTTCTCCCCAAAATTCGAGTAATTGTATCAAAATAAATACAATTTGTCAATTCTGCTGTGAGGGAAAATATGCGATTTTGGATAGCTACATTAATGTTTAACTTATTGATACCAATTATTATGCTGATTGTTGGTATCCTTTACTTAAAAAAACCGATGAAAAAAATTAGTTGGACACATGGATATCGTACCGACAGATCCATGCAAAATCAGGAAACATGGGAATTTGCTCAAAAACATTTTGGAAATACATGTTATCGTTTAGGAGTAATATTTACCGTATTAACTTTCATTTTAATGTTTTTCGTTCTTGGACAGACAAAACAGGTCGTGGGAATACTTGGTAACGTGCTGGGAACAGTAGAGGGTTTTTTAATGGTATATGTATTAGTAACTACCGAAAATGCACTGAAGAAAAAATATGACGGGTAAGCTATTTACATATATCTACTTCCCCAAATGCCTTCAAAAACTGCTTCCGTCCATATCCTTCAAATTCCACTTCCACCATCATCTCATCTTCAGATATCAGAATACCTTCTCCATATTTCGGATGCCTTGCCCGTTTTACATCTTTTTCTTCTGCCTTCTCCCGCAACTGCTCCTGAACCTCTCTTCGAAGCTGTTGTAAATTACTTCTCCTCTGCTCATCACTCGGATGATCTTCCCATTCTACAAGATGTGCAGGTATCCTCCGCAAATATCTGCTACACTCGCTTAAAACTCCCCGCTCACCCGGATTCGTATAATAAGAAATTTCCAATTTATTTCTTGCCCTTGTAATTCCTACAAAGAACAGCCTGCACTCCTCTTCTTCCATCTCAAATCCCTGACTATGTAACGGAAGCATCCCCTGATTTGCTCCAATCAGAAATACATGGTCAAATTCCAGTCCTTTTGAAGCGTGAAGTGTCATCAGGCGTACTGCATCACATTCACCATCTGGCTCCTTTTCAAACAAATTCATTCCATATAATGCAGAACTGTTTACAAAGTCCCTTGTTCCTTCTATAAAAAAACATTTTTCTGTCTTACAATAATCACATAGTTTTCTTAAAAATTCTAAAATAGTTCTTTCATCCTCTGCATAAGAAGATGTGGTAGGATGTAACGCCTCATTTAAGCCAAAATATGCAAAAATCTCTTCTTCCAAAGGAATATCTGCACTTCTCCATTCTTCCTTTTGTGCAAACTTTGTCATTTTCCAATAAAGACCTCCAGCCTTACTTTTCTGACTCGTTTCTTTCTTCTGTTCCGGCATATTCTCAGTCTTTTTCGATATATCCTTTGTTTTGGTTTGTGCATTCTCCAGTAATTCTTTTGCTTTCTTTTTCGTACACTTCTCTCCATAGTTTGCATCTGTAAGTGCCTCTATCCCCATCTGTACATCTGCCGGATTACAGGAAAAACGCAATACTTTAATAAACCAGTTCAACACCGGTATATCCTTTATCGTCTTTCTGATGGAAACCTGATACGGAATCTCATTTTTTGAAAAAACTTTTTCTAAAATATCGGATTGCTTTTGTAAACGATAAAAAACAGCTATTTCGCTATAAGCAAGTCCCCCGGCATGTAATTCACATATTCGTTCCGACAAATACTCGGCTTCCTGAAATGGATCGTAATGCTTCTTTATGATAATCTTACTTTCCGCTTCTCTTGCCCCCTGAATTTTATTGCCAAACTGTAAAAAACGGTTAGCAGCCTCTAAAATAGACGCATTAGAACGATAATTTATGGGCAGCGACAACTCTTTTGCTTCAAATTGTTGCTTCAATAAATAAAATGTATTTTGTACTGTTCCGCGCCAACTGTAAATTACCTGATTCGGATCTCCAACCGCAAAAAGTTTTGTTTCGTTACCTTTTAATGCCTCCAGAAATTCCATCTGCAATCCATCACTGTCCTGCACTTCATCTACGATAATCCAGCTTGGGTAAACCGACTCCCGTTTTAACAGTGAAATACTTATCCGCAGTAAATCAGAAAACGACATTTTATTCTGTTTTTTCTTTTCCTCTTCCAAAAGCGGATAAAGTAAAAACAAATCATCTTTCTGTCTGCTGTTTTCTTTTCCTTGCAAATAACTTCTATATTCCTGCTCTAACCGCTTTTTCAGCCGGTTTTTATATTTCACGTTCAATTTGCGTTCAGCTATTATTTCCAATGCCAAATCTGCCTCTTCCTCAGGATCAATTACAGTAAAATCTTTCGTAAATCCCAGCTCTTCAACAGGCAGTTTTTCCTTTAGCAGGCATAACGCTACACTATGAAAAGTACCAAAATATTGTACCTGCTCTCTCGTAATTGATGGTTCTTTTTTTACCAGACGCTCCGCAATCTCACCGGCGGCTTTATTCGTAAAGGTAAGTACCACCATTTCTTCAAGCGGTACTCTCTTTTGAAAATGCAGATAAAGAATCTTTTCTATTAAAACGGTTGTCTTTCCGCTTCCTACATTGGCATTTACCACACAGGCAGGACTTTCATCAAGCACCGCATCCAGTTGATAACTATTCAGTTGTTTCCATTCTTGTTTCCAATCTTCCTGCAAATTTTCTTGCAACTCTTCCTTCATGCTCACTTTCTCCACCTGACTACTTTCCTGCTTTTCTTTGAAGTCTTGCTTCTATCTTTTTACTTTTTTCTTTATCCTCTTCCACCCGTACTTCCACCTTCATATCTGCCGGACATACTGCATGATAACGAAGCGTATTTTCTATACTTCGTATATTTTCTCTTTCCATCATCCAAATACCATAAAATCCGTTTTCCACTGTCAAAATCAATCGATGACCTTCCACCGTTACATCTTTTACGGTTTTTAAAAAAGCTCCGCCTTTTTCTCCGTTTTTCATAATACTTTCACACAGCTCTTCCCACTGCTCTTTCAGTTTCAAAAAAGAATATTCCTTCTGAATGGATGTTCGCGGTTTTTCCACTTTTTTCCGGCAGTATTCCGGTGCTTCGGTCTGTTCTTTCAAGTTTTCCAATCCCCAAAGTACCATATTTTTATCCAAATTGTAGTCTCCTATACAAGCCGGACAACCGCTCTCACATACACATCCTTTTACCATTTTGACAGCATTATCCACAATCTGCGGTACTAAATCAAAAATTTTCTCAGAATAGCCCAGCCCACCCTCATATTTGTCATAAATATAAAGAGAAACAACCTGTTCACTGTTAGAATCCGGAATCAACGCATTATTAGAAACAATCACATCAATATCATCCCGTTCTGTCATTGTTACCATCATGGCTGCATTTTTCATTACATAAGAGATTCCCTCAAAATGGTTGTTTAATACCAATTCTCCGTTTGGTGCCGGTAATAACAAACTATGATAGGTGTCTGTCACATTTTCAGGTATTTCAATCCATGTACTTTCCGTGTCATAATCCTTCTGAAGCGGCTGTGCCAATTGTACATACCCAAGATTCTGATGATTATGAAACTGTAGCTTCTTAAACATAGTAATCACTTCATTTACATTCACATCTCCAAAGTGAAATTTCGTCCTACCAAACTCATCCTCTTGAAATGTCTGTAAAATTCTCGTTTCCTTCGTCCCCGCCGGAACTGTGTAAAAATTACCGTCAAAGGGAACCGCTTCTGCCGTTCTGCTGACTAAATCAAGCTTTATCACCTCATACAATACACTGTCATGCATATAAACTGCCCCCGGATGCAGTTCATGATAAGCCTGTGCTTCATCCATCTCGGTAATTACTCTGTTCTCTTCCTGCAAAATCAGATGAAATCTTGTCTGGTCCAGATTTCGAAGACTATAATCTCCTGCCGGAAATGCCGGTCCTGCCCATGCAAATCGTCCGGAAAGACTTTTCACTTCCTCTGCTTTCATCAAAACCGGAATAATTTCTCCTAAATCCGGAAAAAGTGCAATGTCATCCAAACTGAGTGGCATTTCTGCCGCAGCCGCACGAATATGCGCCAGCTCAATCATTAAATTGTTCGGATCCACAATGGCATTTTCGCTCTCCTTTGTAAAAAGCCATTCCGGTGAAATGGCAATATACTGGTCGAAGGGCTGGTTTTCTAAAATCAGATAATTGACACATTTCTCTCCGCTTCTCCCTGCACGCCCTGTCTGCTGCCAGAAGGATGCTCTCGTTCCCGGATAGCCTACAATTACCGTCGAATCCAGTTTTCCTATATCAATTCCAAGCTCTAATGCATTTGTAGATACAAGCCCCAACAGCTCTCCACTCATCATTTTCTGTTCAATTTCTTTTCGCTCCTGTGGTGTATATCCACCTCGATAACCTGCAATTTTCCCACTCATTGGAAACATTTCTGCATCCAGCTTGTCCCTCGCCTCTTTCAAAATAACTTCCACATTTCTGCGGGACTTTCCAAAAGCAATAAAGTGATGCTCTCCCTCCACAAGTTCAGGAATTAAATCTGCCGCCACCGTGGATGCTGCCCTTCTTCCATATACTTTGTCATTTTTTCCTTTTATCTGTGGCGGCTGTAATATGCGATATTCCTTCTCCGGTGCAGGAGAACCATCTTTATCAATTAAAACAAAATTCTTCCCACAAATTTTTCCCGCCAACTCTACCGGATTTGCAATCGTTGCCGAACTGCACAAAAACTGAGGACTCGATTTATAATAGTCGCAGACTCTTTTCATTCTGCGAAAAATATTGGCCAGATGTGCTCCAAAAGCCCCACGATAACTGTGAAGCTCATCAATCACAACATATTTCAAATTTGAAAAAATAAAATCAAACCCGTAATTGCTATGATTCGGCAAAAATGCAGAATTTAACATTTCCGGATTTGTCAAAATAATATTGGCACTTTTACGAATCCGACTCCTCTCTGCAGGCATCGTATCTCCATCATAAACACCGGCCGATATCCTTCCAGCACCAAAATACTTAAGCACCGGCTCCAAAGCCCGATACTGGTCACTTGCCAGTGCCTTTGTCGGATAAATAAAAATCGCCCTCGTCAGCGGATTCTCCAAAATCTTCTGCAAAACCGGCAATAAAAAACTTAACGTTTTACCGCTGGCAGTGGACGTAGTAATCACCACATTTTTTCCTTCCTCTGCTGCCTCATACATCTGTGCCTGATGCGTATATAACTGCGAAATCCCCTGTGTTTGTAAATATTCTTTTATTTGCTTATTTAGTGAAACCGGAAAATCAGCGTATTCTGCCGCCTTTTCCGGAAGAATTTTACGATAAATAACTAAGTCCTCCATACCCGCCGCTCACTTTCGTACATATGTTTCCCTCTATTCTACCACACCCCTTCTAATGTTTCCATCCTATACTTTAAATTTCCCCATTAAATTCCACCACAAATTAGAATAGAAAAGGTACTACCCGAAAACGATACCGGCATATTGCACAAAAAAGAAAGAGCTTCAAAACTCTTTCAGTCTTAAAACTCTTTCCTCAATCTGCCCTATAATATCCTTAAATACCTCATCACTCTGCCCCGTCGGATCAGTAAGCCCCCAGTTATCATCAAACTCCCTTCCAATATAAGGACACCCCACATCGCATCCCATGGAAATTACAACATCCGGTGTCGGTATCTTATCAAAAGTTTTACTGTACTGTGTCTGCTCCATATCAATTCCATACAGCTCTTTCATAATTCTTACCGCATCCTGATTTATCTTCGGTTTCGTTTCTGTTCCCGCAGAATAAAATTCAAATTTATCTCCTGCCAAATGTTTTCCAAGTGCCTCCGCAATCTGACTGCGACAGGAATTATGTACGCAGATAAAAGCTATCTTTTTACTCATAATGATCTACTCCTTTATTATAATACCAACAAATATTCAATTGCATTAAAGCAATACCCTACAACAATAATTCCTATCGTGCAAACGGCAACAAAACTTCCACCAATTCTGCTTTCTACATCTATCCCCAAAGCTTCCAGACCATAACCCATCAATCGGTTTAACCATTTCATTCCTAAGATTTCACTCTGAAAAAAGTCCCATATTACTTTCACTACTTCCATGGTTACCAACTCCTTTCAATTAACATTTATAGATTGAAATATTTCTATATTTCTTCTGTAATATAAGTCGTATGCTATTCCATACGACCACAAATAAAATTTATCTATCCTAATTCGCTCAACATTTGTTCTACAATTTTTGTGGCACACCGTATCATTTCCGGACATGTAGTTTTAAATAAATTCAGTTCCTTTATTTTCACCATATCCTCTTCTTTAGACACATCATATCCAAGCAATTCCCTGCACACTACTGTACCTTTTTCTGCTGTAAACCGATTCATAAAATCCTCTGCTATGCGGTATGCTCTTTGCTTCTCCTCATTATCTTCTGCATGGCAATGTCCATATTTTAATCCTAATACCATCAATGCACCCGAAACAGCTCCACACATCTCTCCCTTACGCGCACCACCGCCAAACTGTGTGGCAATTTTCAATGCAATTTCCTCATCTAATCCCAATTCCGTTGCAAAGGTTGTAAAAACAGCCTGCGAACAGTTGAAATTATTACAAAAATACTTTTCTGCTTTATCTGCATGATTCACAATTATCTCCTCCTTTTCCGGTATTTTTTACCAATTGTCCGAGATAATCTGCTGCACACTCTACTCCTTTTTCTGAAATAGAATAATGCATCCACTTCCCTTCTTTCCTTCCTATTACAATTCCGGCATCACACAGAATTTTCATGTGATGTGACAACGTTGGCTGTGTAATCTGCATTTCTTCCAAAAGACGGCATGCACATTTTTCGCCTGACTGTAATAATTGTAAAATTTGTAATCTGTTTTCATCGCAAAATGCTTTAAACATAGATGCAACTTTCTTATTATCCATTTTTGTCATCTCCATTTATTGACGTTTATCTATATGTTATCTTATCATCATATTTATAATTGTCAATATGTTTTTTTTTACATCTTGTGACAGCTGATACTCATTTTATCTCCATAAGTAGAAATTCCTATTATTTTCTTTGAACTAATTTTTTAAGCATATGGAACATGCATCCAAACACCCATAATATAACTGCAAGAACACTAAGAATCACAAGTGACATAAAGCCATTATAATCCATAAAAATGAGGCTTGCAGGAAACGGACAACTACCATTTATCTTTAAAAGCACAAACGCAAACAACATATATAACAGCGGAAAAACTACAACGGATAAAGTTTCTTTCCATTTCATAATTCTTTGGTCGCACAAAACAAACCAATAAATCAATATGATAATCGGATTTATAATATGTATGAACCAAAATGCACCATCTAAATTCAATCTAACAGTTACTGTTGCAATGAAAATAATGAATATATCAACCACACATGCCAAATAGATACACGCATTCAATGGTTTGTTATGCACCTGCTGACGTAAATAGGATATAAAAAATGTAATACCCACAAACAGACCTGAGATAAAACAATATTCACTCATATGCGAAACATCTTTGTAATACCCTAATACTACACTTAAAATGAATAAAATGCTCAAAATCAAATCTATATATTTTCTAATCTTGCATATTCTAATCTTCCTCATAGATACTTTCCAATTCCTCTCATCCACATCTTCATAACTAATTTCTGTGGCAATAATTTTACATTTATATGCCGGCATTTCACATACAGAGAACAAATCAACATATCTCTTCCCTTTTTCGCATCCTTTATTGCCTGTGTTACAACCCTGTCGGCTGTAACCATTCCCGGAAAACGCACTTTTTCCCGTTGATTTCCTTTGTTATTTTCCAACACCGTCTGTAGCACTCGTCACAATTGCAATTCTTTTTCCCATCGTCTTACCCTTTTATCACTGTTCTCTCTAAATCTTCAATAGAAATCATTTCATATTCTGTTGTAAAAAGTCGCTTCAACGAATACAAATATATAACACCCCAATAATAATCCGCCAGCTTCGTACCTGAACCTTCTACCATAGTTCCTTCCTTTTGCCCCTGCTCAATAATTTTCGCTGTATACTTGTACATTTCACTCTGATACGCTGTGTCACTTGAAGAACAATCCTTATCTTGTTCCAGTAACATCTGAGTATTTAAGGCTATCATTGCCGCAAACATTTCATCTTCCTGTAATCTTTCCATCACAGTTTTTGATAAACGGCGCAGTTTTTTCTTTGCTGTTATAGGCGTATGTACAAGAATTTTTAACTGCTTCAATTCTTTTGTATAATCTGCTATCTTTAGTATCTCCTGAAACAGTTCTTCCTTCGATTCAAAATATACATAAATCGTCCCCTGCCCAATTCCGATATGCTTGGCTAAATCACTGATTTTCGTTCCTGCGAAACCATTTTTTGCAAAATAAAGCATAGATTTTTTCAATATTGTGTTCCGCATTTCTTCTCTTATTTCCCTACATCGTTCTTTTGATTTTGGCATAAATATTTCCCTCTTACTTTTTTGAATGAATATTTGTTCATTAATAAAATAACACAGTTTCTTTCCCCTGTAAACCAAATATAAAAGAGAATCCCATAACTTTTCCAATCTACTTTTTTGCTTTCAAAACCATCTATTTCAATAAATGCGTATAAAAAGAAGGACAAGAACTGTATTAGCTGTGGTTCCCGTCCTTCTTTTTTATATAGTTTTCTCTAAATAACTTATATTATTGTTACTTCCAGTTTTTCGGTACGGCAGAACATGATGATTCTTTTCATTTTTCTTCAAGTTGCCCTTCCGAATCTTCGTGCCTGTCGCTTATTTGCATGGCCATCATCATTTCTTTTGCTTTGTCCACAACACTCATCGTGTTGCCATGTGCTATTACATATTCCAAATGCATACATGCATTTTTATATTCGCTTTCTTTTATATCTATTTCTGCCAAATGCATATGTAGCATTATCTGATTAAGCATATCATTTTTTATAGTCGACATTTCATTTGCCAACCTTCTTATTTCCTCATTTGTTCCATCCCATAATACTTCTTTCCATCGCAGATATAACATTATTTTATCATAAAAATCTTTTTCGAAATTATTACATTTCGGAAAAAGGGAAGGCAGTCGCTTTAAATTATCTGCCATAATATAAAAAAGTTCCCTATCCTTTTTCTCATATGCATAATTCAAAAATTCATTTAATATGTTTGCTTCACGACTTATTTTCTTTTTTTTGTAATTAACTCTCTTTAAACATTCAAAACCTTCGTCCAGTTTACCTTTTATATAACGACAACTTTGTGCTTTCACTAAATATATTAAATTTCTACCACTCTCTTTCTTTTGAATCGTTTCCAGATAATTCGCTACTTCATACATTTTAACCGGATCGCAATCAACCATCAAAATATCTGTTAAACTATTCGTAGAAGCAAATCTTGAAATTTTTGAAATGAGGACTATAAAAAAACAAACTACTAAAAACAATATTACATTTTTCCCTGTACAGAATAAATAAATAAGAATATTAACAGCCATAATAAATAAAAGTATATTTCTAACTCTTTTTCTTTTCTTTATAAACTTTTTTATAACCTCTTGTGCAATATCATTGTAGTATATACTATGTTTTTCATTTGAACTTATTTTCTCATTCTTCATCTTTGTATTTATTCCCTTCATCAAAATACAGAAACAGTATTATCTGCTCCGAATCAATTAATTCAATTCTTTCAGCCTATCAAAACTTTCTTCCCCTGAAAGGCAAATCCATACTTACTTATATTACTTTCCTGAATCCCTTTTGCTATAAGCACCGCATCATACTTCTTTTCTTCTATTTGTTTCAATGCCGCCTGCACCGTTTCTTTTAAATTCTCTTCATCTTCCGAATCATGAACCTTAAATTCCATAATAAAAGCTTTTCCGTTTTTCTCTCTGGGCTCCAGCATTACATCATATCTTCCAAAACCGCTTTCCCGATTAGAAGTAATCACATACTCTCCATCTAGTTCCACTATTAGCCCCAGCACAAAACCATGATAAAACCGCTCCGGTTCTTCCCATGATGTTTTTCTCCCTGTATCGAAATAACTAAACGTCTGTAAGGATACGCGATTCATGTAAACATTCATGGCTTTCACATCTCCACTAAGCATAGCTTTCACAAAATCGTTATAATCTGACCTTACATTTGTAAACCAGCCCCGTATCATACTACGGAACATACGCTTAACTTCATAATTGGTAAGCATCAGATCATACATCACTTCATTTTCTTCAGGTATTAAATCTTCTCGTTCACGACTAAGCACTTTTAAATAACCGCTTGCCAAAAGCAGACTCCAAACCGCATCTTCATTGCCATCCAGCTGATTATATACAATCTGTTCATCTATGGCACAGCGAATGACCTCACCCAGAAGCAACCTTTCAAAAATCGCTTTTATTCTGCGATTTCCTTCCCTCAAAAGTTTTCCTACCAGACTGTTTGCACTGGTATTCGCCCAGTATGTTGCATAATTTTTTTTATCTATGAAATTTAGGATAGACCATGGATTATAGATATCTTTGTGATTCCCAAAAATAAAACCATCATACCACTCTTTGACTTTTTCCTTTTCAGCTTCCATTCCAACTTCTTCCAAAGCTGCAAATACTTCCTCTTCTGTAAACCCAAAAGATGTCGCATATTTATCCGAGGTAGTTGTAACTACTTCCAGATTATTTAAGTCAGAAAATATCGATTCCTTACTGACTCTGGTAATACCGGTCATAATCCCACGTTCCAACCACGGATTCGTCTTAAAAGTAGAGTTAAACATACTTCTGGTAAATGCCACCAATTCCTCCCAATAACCGTCTACATAAGCTTCCTGCATAGGAGTATCATACTCATCCAAAAGAATAATAACTTTTTTCCCATAATAGCGATGCAAATAATCAGATAACTGATAAAGAGCAAGCGTCGCATCACTGTCCCGCATATTTACAGACACCCTGTCAAAAAAGTCCCTGTCTTTATCTGTAAGTACATCACTGTCTCTTAAAAAAGAATATTTCACATAAAGATTAGTGATCAATTGACAAATTTTATCTCTTGTTGCAGGATAACTTCCCTCTTTGACATTTGCAAAGGACAAACTGATTACAGGATAGCTTCCCTGTATTTTACGATATTCTTCATATTCCCAAATAGCCAGTCCTTCAAACAACTTACCACTGTCTGCATAATCAACAGAGAAAAACTGCTCCACCATACTCATATTCAAAGTTTTCCCGAAACGCCGCGGACGATTAATCAATGTAACGCTGTCTCCACTATCCCACCATTCCTTAATAAAGGATGTTTTATCTATATAAAAGTATTTTTTCTGAATCAAATCTCTAAAATCCTGTATTCCTATGGCTACGTTACGCATATGCAACCTCCCTTCCGAACTACTTGCTTTTTCCCTAACTGCTCACTGTATATGGACATTTTCTATTACAAAAAATTCAACTATACCCAATGTTTTTCCTAAGTATAACGAATTTTTTTTTCATTTACAACAGTGGATTTTCCAATACGTCTTGCTCCTTCTATCAGAAGTGCCGTCTTTCCATCAGACTCCTGCTTCCACTTTTGAAGCTCCTTCAGCCATACACTCAACAAAATAGGATGCTACTTAATATAGCATCCCATTTTTTACATTATATTCATTATAATCTCGCATCAAACAATCCACAAAAACTATCTATCGGATCAATACCCGTAAATGCATCCGCACCCGCAAGCAGCTTCTCTACAAGAGCATCCATTGTGCTTTCCTTGCTGTCATAAGTATTGATATATGTCCGCGCCTGTGGAATATCCGCCAGCATGGTCGGCTGACCACAACCAACTACAACTACCGGAATCTCAAATACATACCACGGAATCTCTCCGCCTCCCTTTGACATACCAAAACTCGGTCTTCCACTGGACACATCACAAAGAGTAATTACCAAATCCATATCTTTCACGAAATCTGCAATGGCATTTTTGCCTGCAAAATAAAGATTGATATTCGGTTTTTCTCCTGCTGCAATCTGTTTCTTCATTTTATCTAAAGGACTCTCATAAATGAAGGCATCAAATCCCTTATCGCAAAGCTTCTGTTTCAGGGCTTCTGCCGGATTGCCTCCGCCATATCCCATCATCTTCATCAGCTCACCCATAGCACCGCCGTTACCTTTTACATGAACAATCATAATACGTTTATAACGTTCCGGTGTAATTGGCAATACATCTTTATCCTTATATTTTACAAGGGTAATGGCATCCTTGCTGATGGATTTTTGCATTTCCTTATATTCTTCTTTTCCAAGTACTTCCTTCAAAATATCCGGCTGCGGAACCAGTTCTTCTTTGGCTTTCTTATGAAGTCCCATGCGGGCTTTCAGGCCAAGAATTCTGGTCAAAGCTTCTGTCATACGGTCTTCACTGATAATGCGGTCTTTATAAGCTTTTAACATGGTTGCAAAATCTTCTTCCGGGTCATTGAAGAACAGGAACATATCACATCCTGCATTGATGGATGCCGGAAGCATTTCACTACGTTTCATGCGGTTGGTCATTGCTACCATGTGAGAAGCATCCGTTACCACCATACCGTTAAATCCAAGTTTATCACGCAGAAGTACCGTCATCAGTTCCGGGCTTAAGGTTGCAGGCATCATATCATCGTCCTGCAATTCAGGATTTAATGCTTTCGCATATTTCGGCATCAGAATATGACCGCCCATTATCGCATCCAAATCATTTTCAATCAAGGTTCTGTATACCAGACCGTAGGTTGCATCCCATTCATCTACATCAAAATAGTTCACATTATTGGACATATGTGCATCTCTGAAATCCTGTCCGTTTCCCGGAAAATGTTTTGCCGCACATGCAAATCCCGGAATCGTATGTGCACCTTTTAAATAAGCGGCACTCATTTTGGCAACTCGTTCCGGGTTGTTTCCGAATGCCCTTCCGATAATTTCTGTATTTTCCCAGTTATAGGCAATGTCACATACCGGCGAAAATGCCATGTTACAGCCAATTGCCGCCGCTTCTTCATTGGACATTCTACCAAGCTCATACGCATATTTTTCATTATTCGTTGCACCGATTTTCACACCGGAACCAATCAGTGTACCATCTGCACAGGCACCATCACCACCGGCCTCTGTGTTACATGCAATAAAAACAGGTACTTTCGCATATTTCTGTAATTTACGGTTTTGCTCCTGAATCGCAGCACCCGGTGCCGGATTGTAACGGCAGCCGCCTAAGTGATATTTCTCCATCAGTTCTTTCAAATGTTCCTCGTCATGAGATGAAGTCAGCTGAAAAAATAACTGACCTACTTTTTCTTCATCACTCATACCCGCAATTGTTTCTTCCACCCATTTACAGTCCTCATCGGATAAATAATACGGTCTTGCTTTCAAATCAACCATGCTTTTCATCTCCTTCTCACATTCCGTTCGTTGTCATCTTTCTTTTATAATTCACTATTATTCATTTCAAATTATCCAGAAAAGCATCTACTTTCTCCTGTTGGTACATCCCTCCGAAGCTTTCATCCAACAGCTTTGGTACCGCTTTGCCCGTAAATTCACTCCACGATTCTTTCTCATGCCGCACTAAAATCGGATAATAAAATACTCCATTTTTCTTTGCAGCATCATAATCCCCGGGGGCATCACCGGTCATCATTACTTTTGATTTATCATACCCTTTTTTTAATAATTCCTGAATACAAAACGCTTTGCTTCCTGCATCCTGCGCCAGAAGAATATCTACATGCTCCAGTAAATGATACAGTTCCCACTCTTCCTCCACTGCCTGTCGGTTCGCAGAAGATACAATCGCGATATCCGCATACTTGTGAGCATATTCCAGAGCCTCTTTTACACCTTCAAACGGTTTCTTGTCTTCAAAAGGAAGTTCATTTATACTTTCATTTACCTTTTTTGACCAGCTCAGAGCTTTTTTCAGACAAATACTGTCCTGTTCATCAATTGCTCTTTGCAGTGCCGGATTGGAAAGCTCTCCACTTTCTTCTACCCACTTTTCCAATACCTCGATATCCTCGATATTACAGTAACTGTCATTTATTTCCCTTAACATTTTTGCCAAACCTTTAAATCTGTTGATTCCGCGTGTCATTGTATAGAGATTGATAGCATTCCATCTATCCAAAATAGGGACTTTCCATTCAGAAAGCCCCCATTCATCTACCATACACGGGCCGAAACATCGAATATGCTTAATATCCATTGTATCCATGGCACATCCGTCGGAATCAATACAAATCAGCCAGTCTTTCTTTTTTTGAAAATTATCCAGATTTGTACTCATGCTCTCTCCCGTCTCCTGCTTTTGCAGGCTGAATCCATATTCTATTTTTCACGTTTTGCTGACAGAACCTCTGCATTGTGATCTACTCTCTTCTTACCAAGCGGATATAAGAAGATAAGTACCAATGCCAAAAGCACATAACCAACTGCCGGTACAAGACAAGTAATATCGTAAATGCCGTTTACAACTGCTTCATCATATGCTGTTGCCTGAGAGTATCCGATTAAAGTAAGCAACAAACCGGAAACACCGGAAGAAGCTGCCTGTCCAAGTTTTCTTGCAAAGGAGTAAATCGCATAAATAGTACCGTCAGAACGTTCTCCTGTCTGTACTTCCGTATCGTCAATTACATCTGTAATCATTGCCCAACAAATTAAGCTGAATACCGCAAGACCAATGTAGGAAATTGCATAAATGGCAACAAATACCCACGCATCATGTGTATGAAGAACAAATGCAATCGCATAAACAATCGCACCAAAAATGGAAGCTGCAACTGCAAGTTCTTTTCTACCGAACTTCTGTGACAATTTAACAGTAAATGCTGCACAGATAAATGTAATCACAATACCTACCACACCGGCAACGGACTGTGCCTGTGTATTTTTGAAATAGTTCGGGAATACATAGGTTGACATGGTAGAGGATGTCAACTGTACTAACAACATACAGACAGAAGCTAATACAATACCTATTAACGCTTTGTTACGGGCTAATCCCAAAAGTAATTCTTTCAAATTAAACTTCTCTGTTTTCTGCTCTACTTTTACACGCTCTGTAACCATATTGTAGCAAAGCATATAACAAATAACTGAACCAACAGAACAAATAAGTGCTGCAATTGTCATTCTGCTACCGGAAAGAATCTGATTACCGTTTGCATCTTTATAATAAACAATCAACGGAAGCACTACACCAATAAACATACCTGCTAAAGATGCACCTATAGTTCTCCAGTTAGACAGTGATGCTCTGTCTTTCGGATCTGCAGATACTGCTGATGCCATGGAACCATAAGGGATATTAATACTTGTATAAAATACGCTACCCCAAAGCAGGTAAGTAAAAAACATCCAGAAAATCTTAAATCCCATTGGCATGTCTTTAAACCAGCTTGCATACATCAGGAAGGAGGCCACAGCTACCGGACCACACATTCTGCGAATCCATTGAATAAACTTACCTTTTTTTCCGGGTTTGCTTCGGTCTACAAGCTGTCCCATTGCCACATCTGTAAATGCATCTACAAAACGGGCAACCATCATCATAACACCTACAAGACCTACTGCAACACCCATTACGTCTGAATAAAACTTCATCAACATCATACTGGAAAGAATAAAGGTAAAGTCATTACCAAAATCACCGAACATATACCCCATTTTATCCTTGATGCCAAAAGGTTTTACTTGTTTTGTCTCGTTCATAAAATCCCTCCTTCTCTTTTAACAAAATTTTAACATAACAATATCAGATTATATGAGTATTATTATTTGTATTTTTCGTATTTTTTTTGTCAACACTTGTAATATACTAAAAATTATACGATAATATAAAAAAATAGTACGATTTTTATATAACGTAATATGGGGTGTAAAATGGGATACGAAAAAGAATTAAAATTTGCTGAAAAGCTACTATATAACTTTCGAATTAGTTTGCGCTATTTGACCGAAAAAAATACTGAAAACTTTGCTGTGATAGACGATTTGGGACTTCGTGATATTTTAAATTATAATTATGATGAGACATCACTACTCAAAACGCTGGAAAAACATTGCAAATCCAATACAATTTACCGTGTAAAAAACGTTCTGATGTGCCAGTATCTTCTTTTTAAGTTACCGGATACTGAAAAACCGGTATTTGTTTACATCGGACCTTATACCTTTGCTCCTGTTTCCAAACAGGATATTCTCAAACTTGCTGAACAATACCATGTCACACCGGGTAATCTGACTCAGCTGGAACAATTTTATCAGGATCTTCCCATTCTCTCTGATGAAAATATTTTATCAGCCCTGATGTATACTCTTGGCGAATATCTTTGGGGCGATGCAGATCACTTTACTGTCCGGGATGATTTCCAATTTCCTACTTATGTTCAGGAATCCATTGTACCGCTTCCGGATGCACAATCTCCTGAGGATGCCCTGTTAAGTGTACAAATTATGGAAAAAATTTACGAAACGGAACAACATCTGCTTCAGGCTGTAACCAATGGGCAACTGCACAAAGCAGAACTATATCTTTCCAATCTTGCTTCCCGTCAGTATGAGGCACGGGCCAACAATCCGGTGCGGGATTTAAGAAATTACGCTATTGTATTGAATACTTTGCTTCGTAAAGCTGTGGAAAATGCCGCGGTTCATCCGATACACATACATGCCATTTCCTCTCAATATGCCCGTAAAATTGAGACACTGACTTCACATGCTACCTATGTTTCTTTAACGAAAGAAATGGTACGCAAGTATTGTCTTTTAGTCAAAAATCACTCTTTAAAAGGGTATTCCCTGTTAGTCCGGAAAGTAATTACGGGGATTGATTCAGATTTAACTGCTGATTTAAGCCTGAATGCTCAGGCACGTATATTGAATGTAAATCCAAGTTATTTATCTACCTTGTTTAAGAAAGAAACAGGTTCGACTTTGACGGAATATGTGAACAGAAAACGAATTGAACATGCACTTTTGCTTTTAAATACAACGGATATGCAGATTCAGATGATTGCACAGTATTGTGGGATTACGGATGTAAATTATTTTACGAAAACGTTTAAAAAGATTGTGGGAAAGACGCCGAAGGAGTATCGGGAGATGATTACTTCGCAGTTTTAAAAAAGTGTCGCTACTTAGCGACACTTTTAAAACTGAATATTCAAGTATCCTTCCTCAAATTTAGCTCCTGCAATCTCTTTTTCTGCAAATTCAGAAGGGATTGGAAACTTTCGGCTCTCATTTCTTACACCTACTACCAGCTCATTTTTATCCTGCTCCAATCTCAAGTCTTCTTTCTCTGCAAATGGCAGATAAATCTTAAGAATCTTTTTATCATTATCGACGCTATAAATCTCCTTTTTAAACAGAACACCATCCGGGTCTGTCTCTTTAAAAACAAAATCCCCAACATTTCTTAATACATCCAGCGTACGCAGTTCCTGTTGTTGCAGTTCCACATAAAAACGTGGCACTTCACTAAAGCTTTCTTTTATTTCCTGTAAAGCATCCTCCTGCAATTTTATCCATTTATTAAAATATCCTTCCATTGCCTTTGCCGGATAAATATGGTTTACAATAATTGCATCCACATTATAATGATACAAATACAAGCAGGTAAAATTTCGTTTTGCTTCTTTCATTACAATTTTTTCCGGCGTAGTTACCACACGCAGACTTACAACATCCTTATTCAACATTAAATCTTGCAGACGTTGCATTTTATCCATTAAATATTCAATATCATCAAACACATTATCCTTAGGCATAGGAATTTTCATAACCTTTTCTACAACCGATCCTACCGATTTTACTCCTGCTCTTTTTACCGGTAATACCTTTTTTATCATACCGGACAATCTTTCCGGATATTTTAGTAAAGCTAATGTTTCACCCGTGGGCGCACAATCTACGATAATCGTATCGTATTGCCCGCTTTCATATACTTCTAAAATCTTAAACATGGAAAACAATTCTTCTAATCCCGGAAATACTAATAACTCCTCTACCTCTATCCCACTTCCGCCTTTCATTGTAAGCAGTTGCTTAAAATAATCTTTTAAGTTTCCCCAGCTCTTCTCACTTTCATACACCGTATCTATTTCCATTGCATACAGATTTTCTGTAATCTTCGTCGGCTCCTTATCAATTTTTATGTCAAAAGAATCTCCTAAACTATGTGCCGAATCAGTGCTCATTACAAGTACCCTTTTCCCATTCTGCGCTATTTTACATGCTGTTGCAGCTGCCATACTGGTCTTTCCCACGCCGCCTTTTCCTGTATATATAATTATTCTCATCTCTTATCTTCCTTTCGTTGTTCCCTAATCTTCCTGTTGTGCCTGCATTGCCTTTATACAATATCAACTTTTTTTGCTTTGGGTTTCTGTTTATGACCTTGTTCCTCTCTACAAACATTACTCTTATTGTATTCTTTCAGCAGTTCTGTCACAGATTCCTTAACCATCATTTTCAGCTCTTTTTCAATCGCGTCCAAATGTTCCCTCATCTCCTCCGGAAATAACGCACGAACAGCTTTTCTCTGATATTCTCCCGCAATTTGTATTCTATGTATCATTTCTTTATTCATCATAACGAACACTTCCTTTCTCAAACAGAATACTCAATTTTCCATCATCAAATTTTGCCCCTGTAACCATATAATTTCGAAGTACATTTGGAAGTGGGATATTCCGCTTAAAATTGCCTGTTTTAATAACAATATCGGTAGTTGCCTGATACAAATCAATACTTGATTTATCTGCACAAGGTAAAAATACATCTAATTGATATCCTGTTTCCGTCTGCTTAAAACTTTCTCTCTTTGTAATAATTTTCTTTTCGAAAACTTCATGTCCTGATAACACATCTTCCACAATTCTTCTAATACTCTCTTCTCCCCTCAATTCTTCTTCATACCAGGGTATTTCATATATTGGAAGTACTGAAAAACTTTCTTTCAAATAAGTGATATATTTCCTTTGAATCATAATCCATTGATTGAAAAAATCATTATTAACATCTATGGGAAGAATTCGATTGATGTAAAGTCCATCCACATTGAAGTTATAAAGGTTCATATACATGTAATTGCGTTTCGTTTCCTCCACAACCATTTTTTCAGGAGTCGTTACAATTCTTATACTTGTAATGTCCCGATTCTTTAAAAGTTCCTGTAGTTCGACTAATTTTAAATACATTTTCTCAATATCATTCATGGCATTTTTGTTTGGCATTTCAACCTTAAATACCGACTTTGAAATTGGTGCCAGCATCCGCACACCTACTTTACCTATCGGAAAAAGTTTTTCCATATACCACGAAAGCAATTCCGGAAATTTTAGCAATGAAAGTGTTTCCCCTGTAGGCGCACAGTCCACTATAATTCTCTCATATTTTTCACTATGATAAATGTCAGCAATTTTAAACAATGAAAATAGTTCTTCCATTCCCGGCATCATTCCCATTTCCTGCAAACTATAATCATCTGCTTCTGAAAACAAATTCCCCAAATATTTCATAACAGAAGAAAATTCATGTTCCATGACATATTCCGGATCAATTTCATAAATATCTAAATTAGGTAACACATATTCCGCCTCTTTTCCCAATTTTCGTTCAAATATATCTCCCAAATTGTGTGCCATATCTGTGCTGACAAGTAATGTCCTTTTTCCTTCTGTTGCACTCTTAATAGCATGTGCTGCTGAGACACTACTTTTTCCTACGCCACCTTTTCCTGTAAAAATGTAAATCCTATTCATTTTATTCTCCCTCTTGAATACTTCTTTTGTCGAATATTTCTATCGTCGAAGTATTTGTTTTTTTATCAGGCAGCTCACGGCTGCCTTGCATTACTAATCAATTGTAATTTTCCGTACTTTTTTCGGAGTTTCTTCTTTCTTTTTCTCCTGCCGTAATATCTCCTTTACTTTAGTTGTCATTTTATAAAAAAGATCCATTTCTTCTTTTGTAAAGGAACTCATAACTTTTATACCGTAATACACCAATTCATTGATTAAATTCTGAAACTGTGTCATTCCTTTTTCAGTAAATCCGATAAGTACAACTCTTTTATCCTCTTTGGAACGAGTTCTCACTATGAATTCATTCTTTTCCATTCGACTAACGATTCCTGTTGCTGTATTCAGAGGTACATGAATATAATCAGCAATTTCTGTCATATTCACTTCACTCCTTTGATAAAGTAACCAAAATATTAGTACTTCGTTTTTTGAACAGTTAAGAAATATATTTTCCCATATATCAGAAGACAATAATTCCTTTACTTCTTCTATATAATCTATAATAATTTGAAATGTTTCTTGCGATATTTTCTGTTCATTTAACTTCATGATAACTCCTATTATTCTGTCTTTCCAAAATACTTCGTTCATCGAATTATTTTAATTCTACAACCGAAATACTTTTTTGTCAATATTTTTGATACTTACAACACAATTTTACAACACAATTTACCTTTCGGAGCTGTCCAATTCCAAAATTCAGTTGAAATATATCCGAAACAATGATATTATAGTTATACAAAAGGAAAGCACCCACTCCAAAGGTGGATGCTCCAAGTTTAGACGAACGATTGTCCTTACGGACAACGCCTATCCTGTGGTTCAGACAGGATAGGCATTTTTATTTTCGCTTGTTTCCCTTATCAAGAAAAGCAAGCAACGCAACAATTAAGCTACCAAAGGACATCAGCAAAGCTAATATCCCTATAAAAATCGAAATGATTTCATAAGCTGTCATCAGCGCCACCTCCCTTCCTATGTATTCCGTTCAGACGGTATTCATAAACTCGGGAGGTTACCACCCTGTCATGGGTACTTTCCGTAAAATATTGTACCACGCACATAGTTGAATAACAACCATCTATTTTTCGACGACCACTTAACTTAATAATTTTATCTTATAATTCAAACCCAAAGTATCTCACCGCATTATGATAAGAAATCCCTTTTACGATTTTCTCCAGTACACGGTAGTCTGCCGGATATTCACCGTTTTCCACCCAGCCGCCTATAAGTTCGCACATAATTCTTCGGAAATATTCATGTCTGGTATAGGACAAAAAGCTTCTGGAATCAGTAAGCATACCTACGAAATTTCCTAAAAGTCCCAGACTTGCCAGGCTGGTCATCTGCTCCTGCATGCCTGTTTTATGGTCATTGAACCACCATGCACTGCCCTGCTGAATTTTTCCTACTGCGGTAGAATTTTGGAAGCATCCAATGATGGTTCCGATGGCCGCATTGTCAATAGGATTTAAGGAATACACAATGGTTTTTGGCAACTCGTCTGTTTCATCCAGTGCATTTAAGAAGTCTGCCAGCTGTGCGGAAGGAGTATGGTTGCTGATACAGTCAATGCCTGCATCCGGTCCCAGTTTTCCGAACACCCTTCTGCTGTTGTCTCTCTTTACACCGTAATGAAGCTGCATGACCCAGCCACGTTTGTGATATTCTCTGCCCATGGCAATCAGGAACGCGGTTTTAAATTTTGCCTCTGCTTCTTCGTTTGGAAGCTCTCCTGCAAGACGCTTTGCAAAGATTTCTTCCACTTCCTTTTCTGAAGCAGGCGCATGCATTACATAGGCAAGTCCGTGGTCAGATACGGAACAGCCCATGGATGCAAAAAATTCTATTCGCTTCCGCAAAGCTTCTATTAAAGCTGCAAAGCTGTCGATTTTCATGCCGCTTACTTCGCCCAACCTGTTCAAATAGTCTAAATAATCAGACTTTTCCAAATACATTGCCTTGTCCGGTCTCCATGCCGGAAGTACCTGTACATCAAAGCTTTCATCTTCTGCGATTTTTTGATGCCATTCCAGAGAATCCACCGGGTCATCCGTAGTACATAAAAGAGTCACATTGGACTGACGAATCAGATTCCTTGCAGTCATGGAATCCTGTACCAGCTTTTCGTTGCAAAGATTCCATACTTCTTCCGCAGTTTCTCCATTTAAACAGCCTTCATAGCCAAAGTAACGTTTCAACTCCAGATGGCTCCAGTGATACAATGGATTGCCGATTGCCATTTCCAAAGTTTCCACCCATTTTTGAAACTTCTCTCTGTCCGTGGCATCTCCTGTAATGTATTTCTCTTCCACTCCGTTGGAACGCATCTGCCGCCATTTGTAATGATCCGCTCCCAGCCATACCTGTGTGATATTTTCAAATTTTCTGTCCTCATAAATTTCCTGCGGATTGATGTGACAGTGATAATCCAGAATCGGCATCACTTCCGCATACTCATGATACAGTTTCCGCGCCGTCTCCGTCGACAACAGAAAATCTTCATCCATAAATCGTTTCATACTTCATCTCCCTGCCCTTTTTGTGGGAAGAATGTCTCACTGAGACATTCTTCCACGCTAAACTTAGATTTTCTTAGACAACGTCCTTTGTTGTCTTAGAAAATCTTTTAGCGTTGGACACGACCTGAACCGTCTCCGCCTGCCAGTTTTTCCACTTCTTCCATGGTTACCATGTTGTAGTCGCCTTCAATGGAATGTTTCAGGCAGGATGCCGCTACTGCAAACTCAATGGAACGCTGTGCATCATAACCGCTTAACTGTGCGGCAATCAGACCGCCGCCAAAGCTGTCTCCACCGCCCACACGGTCTACGATGTGCATTTTGTATTTTTTACTGAAATAATAATCATTTCCATCATAAAGCATGGCGGACCAGTTGTTGTCATTGGCAGAAAGAGACTCTCTTAAAGTAATTGCCACTTTCTCAAAACCAAATCTGTCTGCCAGCTGTTTTGCCACGTCTTTGTAACCTTCGTGGTTAACTTCGCCTGCGGTAACGTCGGTATCTGCCGCATGGATTCCGAATACGTCCGCCGCATCCTCTTCGTTGGCAATGCAGACATCCACATACTGACATAATTCAGCCATCACTTTGCCCGCTTTTTCCTTGCTCCACAGCTTATTGCGGTAGTTTAAATCACAGGAAACTTTGACTCCTGCTTCTTTTGCCGCCTTACATGCCTCTAAACAGATAGCCGCTACGTTATCATTGAGTGCAGGGGTAATTCCTGTGAAATGGAACCAGTCCGCCCCCGCAAAGATTTCTTTCCAGTCAAAGTCTTCACTAGATGCTGTATAAATGGAAGAACCTGCTCTGTCGTAAATAACTTTGGAAGGTCTCTGGGATGCCCCTTTTTCCAGGTAATAGATACCCACTCTGTCACCGCCTCTGGCAATACGGGAAACGTCCACACCATATTTTCTAAGGGAGTTGACCGCCGCCTGACCGATTTCATGTGCCGGAAGCTTGGAAACAAATGCAGCATCAAAACCATAGTTTGCCAAAGACACGGCAACGTTTGCCTCTCCACCGCCAAAGGTTGCACCAAATTTATCTGCCTGAATAAAGCGGTAATAACCTTCCGGTGCCAGTCGGAGCATTAATTCACCAAATGTAACTACTTTTCCTTTCATTTTCATCCTTACCTTTCTTTTCGCCTGCTGATTTACAAGGAACAGCTTGCTATTCTTTGTACAGACACAAATCTACCCACGAATATAAATTCCTTTTTGAAATCATCTTAGACTTTACGTTCTATTTCTTTCTGCTTTCTTTTACAATCTCTACTGCCTCTTTTGTCAGTTCCGTAATCTTCGCAAAATCGCCGGCTTTCACCAGATCACCTTTTACCATCCAGCTTCCGCCACAGGCAAGAATGCGGTTATAGGCAAGATAATCCCTCACGTTGGAAGCATTGATACCACCTGTCGGCATGAACTTCACCCCTACATAAGGTGCTGCCAGTGCCTTTATCATAGTTAAGCCGCCTGCCGGTTCTGCCGGGAAAAACTTCACAACCTCCAGTCCGTTTTCCAGCGCCTGCTCAATATCACTTGCACTGGAACATCCCGGAGTAATGAGAATGCCTTTCTCCACACAATACTTTACAATTCTTGGATTGAGTCCGGGACTTACGATAAATTTTGCCCCTGCCGCTACGGCACGATCCACCTGCTCTGTTGTCAGCACCGTTCCCGCACCTACCAGCATGTCCGGGAATTCTTTTGCCATAATGCGGATGGCTTCTTCTGCTGCCTCGGTACGGAAGGTAACTTCCGCACAGGGAAGTCCGCCTGCACATAAAGCTTCTGCCAAAGGTTTGGCATCTTTTGCGTCATCCAGTACAACTACCGGTACAATTCCGATTTCCTGAATCTTTTCTAATACTGCATTCATTCTTCTTCCACTCCTCCTCTTCTCCATTCATCATCTTTTATCCAACATATTTCTTCAACGTCTGTCGTACCGCACCTACACCTGCTGTCAGTTCACGGAAGTAGCCGCACACTCTGTCAGCCAGTCCCATTTCATACAAATCCACACCGAAAATAGCTTTATCACCAAGTACCGGTTTCAGTGCCGTTTCCACGTCATTTTCTTCTCCAAGCTTAATTCCTGCCACATGGGGGCGGACTGCATCCAGAAGCGGGTCAGGGCTTAATTCAAAAGCATTGCCGTTGTCATCCACTGCCATCAGGTAACGAAGCCAGCCTGCAAACACAAGCGGAATCAGTTTCAAATCCTCTACATTCAGCGTTTCCGATGCATGATAAGCCTTAATCGTTTCTCCAAAACGGATGGCAAGCTTCTGGGAAGTATCCGTTGCAATTCGCTGTGGGGTATCCGGCATGAACGGATTCGGAATACGCACATTCAGTACCGTATCAATAAACTCTTTCGGGTCAAGAATTCCCGGATTTACCACTACCGGAAGTCCCTCTTTATAACCGATGATTTCCACCATCTTGCGAAGCTCTGTATCTTTCATTTCTTCTGAAATTTTCTCATAGCCAAGAAGACATCCGTAAACAGCCAGTGTGGTGTGAAGGGGATTTAAACAAGTACATACTTTCATCTTTTCCACCTTGTCTACGGTCTCACGCTCCGTAAAAATCAGACCGCCTTTTTCCAGTGCCGGACGTCCGTTGGGGAAGGCATCTTCAATGACAAGATATTCGCATTCCTCTGCATTGACAAAGGGTGCAACATAAGTATTTTTTGAAGTAATTACCGGCTCCAAGTCTTCCACTCCATCCTTTTTCAGGATTTCTTCCACAGAAGCATCCGGACGGGGGGTAATCTTGTCAATCATGGTCCATGGGAAGGATACTTTGTCTTTTGCGTTGATGTAATCCGTAAATCCTGCCTCCACCAGTCCGTTTTCCTGCCATTTTTCTGCAAAGGTTTTTACTGCAGCATAGAGTTTGTCGCCGTTATGGGAACAGTTATCCATGCTGACCATGGCAATCGGTTTCTCTCCGGCTTTAAAACGTGTATATAGCAGGGATACTACCTTGCCGATATAGCTTGCAGGCTGTTCCGGTCCGGCTTTAAAATCTGCTTCCACTACCGGAAGGAGTTCTCCTTTTCCATTTACCAGACTGTAACCTTTTTCTGTGATGGTAAAGGTTGCCATCTGCAGAGAGTCTTTGCTAAAAATTTCACGTAATCTTGCAAATTCCGGTGCATTTTCCGAGTCCAGAATACAGGATTCCATAATGCTTCCCACAATGGTTTTTTCGATGTTTCCGTCTGCTTTTAAGGTGACAAGTAAGGAATAATCATCGTGGGGGCGGTACATTTTTTCTATGATTTCATAGTCAAAGCCTTCCACTACCACAAGTCCTCTGTCGAGGTTCCCTGCATTCAGCATGTTCTGTACTGCATTTGCCTGGAAAGCACGGAAAATATTACCTGCTCCAAAATGAATCCAGAAAGGATTTTCTTTCGTTGCCGCCGCTACTGCCTCTCTGTCATATTCCGGCAGGTGATATCCTTTTTCTTCCCACTGTGCTCTGTTTTTCAGTTCTGCATGGTTCAGCTTCATGTTATCGTGCTCCTTTCTCAATCGCTTCCCAAAGTCCGTTCAGATAAGTTGCGCCTAAAGCTCTGTCATACAAGCCGTATCCCGGCATTGCCACTTCGTCCCAGATCATACGTCCGTGATCCGGGCGGATAGGTCCGGTAAATCCGATTTCATAAAGTGCTTTCATAATTTCGTACATATCAAAGGTTCCATCGGAAGAAAGGTGTGCTGCCTCTTCAAAATCCGTAGGGGAGTTGAATTTCAGGTTACGCACATGGGCAAAATGAATTCTTCCTTTTAAGGAACGGATCATGTCCGGCAAATCGTTGTCTAAATTTGTTCCGTAGGAACCGGAGCAGAAGGTCACGCCATTGTGCGGATTGTCCACCATTTTCATCATTCTGAGAATGTTTTCTTTATTTATAATAATACGTGGAAGTCCGAATACGCTCCATGCAGGGTCATCCGGATGGATTGCCATGTTGATGTCATATTTATCGCAGACCGGCATGATTTTTTCGAGGAAGTATTTCAGGTTTGCAAACAGTTTTTCGTCATCCACGTCTTCGTACAAGGCAAACAGTTCTTTTACTTTTGCCATACGTTCCGGTTCCCAGCCCGGCATGATACTTCCGTTCATGTCTCCGGCAATGGAATCAAACATTTTTTCCGGGTCTAAGGCATCTACTGCTTCCTGTGTGTAGGCAAGTACGGTAGAGCCGTCGGGTCGCATACGCGCAAGCTCGGTACGTGTCCAGTCAAACACCGGCATGAAGTTGTAGCATACCAGATGGATGTCCTCCTGTCCCAGATTTTCCAAGGTTTCGATATAATTCGCAATATATTGGTCTCTTTCCGGGGCTCCGGTTTTGATTGCATCATGAATGTTTACGCTTTCAATGCCGGCAATGTGAAGTCCTGCTGCCTCTACTTCTTCTTTCATGGCACGGATGCGTTCCCTGCTCCATACCTCACCCGGTGTGGTGTCATAAAGGGTAGTGATAACTCCTGTGACACCCGGAATCTGTCGGATTTGTTTTAAGGTTACTGTATCAAATTTTGCACCATACCATCTTAATGTCATTTCCATAGTTTTGCGGTCTCCTTTCGTTCCATACGGCTTTTACACGATTGATATTATCTTTTCTTTAGCCTGCAAATCTGAACTTATAATTTCAAATTTGCAGGCTGAACAATCTCATTTATAAAGATTTTTTATTCTACACGCTTAATCTGATTCAACTGCTCATTTAATCCAAGCATCTGCTCTTTTGTCAAATTAACATTGGCTGCTCCAAACAATTTCAAAAGTCTGAGTACGGTAAAACCGCCCATCATTTCCATCATCGGTCCCATATTCTCCGCCTTAATCATGGATTCCTGACCTTCTTTCTGCATGCCAATCTGCTTCATCAGTCCCATAAACAATTCCTGACCTGCCGGAGCTTTCATAACATCACTCATCTTATCATTCAAGGAATAACAGCCTTCTACTTCGGTAATATCAAACCAATTCAGTACTGCACCTTTTTCTTTCAAACGATATGCTTCGTTGAATACTTCCACTTTGCGGATATGGCTTTCGTCTTTGCAGTCGCCCGCAACTGCTGTCAGAACGGATTCTCCTGCATTCGGCACACTGAAATAGAAGAAATGCTCTTCGCTTGTCTGTTTGCCAAGACTCTTGCCGTTCACAAACAATTCTACTTCCGGCAGATTGGAGTAAACAGTCACTTTTGTTTCCTCTTCCACACGGTCTACATAACGTTTTCCACAAATGTGTACAAAAGGTTCATCCGATAACCATGCTTTATATGCATAGAAAGAGTCTTTCTTATATTTACGGTCAAACGTAATAAGTCCTTTGTGGTTCTGACCGTTCTCACCGCCTTCACATCTGGCATCCGCACCAAAATCAAACATATTCCATACATGGGTAGCCCAGATATATGGTCTGGTAAAGAGCTGTTTAATCAGTTCTTCATGATAGTATGCCTGATATTCTTCTGTATAATCTCCCTGCATCGGATTAGAAGTGTGCCAGTCCAGCGCCTCGCATCCATACTCACTCATACCAACCGGAATATTCGGATATTCTTTATGGAAGTTATCAAACCACGGACCGTTCATGGATGTGTCACCGCCGTACCATCCGAAATAGTGATTGTGTGAAACCACATCCGGTATCTGAATATACGGGTCATGAATATCGCACATACTTACTACTGCAATGGTTGTCAGTCTTGTTTTATCCATTTCATGTACCATGTCATTTAAAATATTATGGTTTTCAATCATGTCAGGATTGCTCTTTCCTGTCATTGTAATTTCATTAGAAAGTCCCCATACTACGATACTTGGATGGTTATAATTCTGTATTACAAGTTCTTTCATCTGGGAAATAGTATTCTCACGTCCTGTCGGCATATGACTGGAAATGTATGGAATTTCCGCCCAGATAACCATACCTCTTTCATCACATAAATCATAAAAATACTGGTCATGCTGATAGTGTGCCAGACGAATTGTATTCGCACCCATTTCACAAATCAAATCCATATCTTCTTCATGGTGTTCCGGAAGCAATGCATTCCCCAGCCCCCATCTGTCCTGATGGCGGGACACACCATGTAGCGGATAGCTTTCACCATTCAGAATAAAACCTTTTTCCGGATCAATTTCAAAAGTACGGCATCCGAATCTTGTACTTACTGTATCCAGCACATTTTCTCCATCCATTAAAGTCACTTCTGCAGTATAAAGATAAGGATCTTTTCTTCCGTGCCATAAATGAACATTTTCAATTTTAAAAGTTGCCTGCGTAGTATCCGCACTCTGTCTGCCTTCTGCAACTACTGTTCCATCCGCCGCTTTTAACTGATAGAAAAGTTCCTGCCCTGCTTTTGCATTTGTCAGATAAACTTCCACTTCTACATTGGCATCTGCACCATTTATTTCCGGTGTCACCCTGATTCCCGGACCTCCGTAATAGTCCAAATCAAAGTGCGACTCCTTTACTGCAATAATGCTGACATTACGATACAAACCTCCATAGAAAGTAAAATCTGCATTCTGTGGATACACTCTGTCATTGATTCCATTGTCCACTGCCACAACAAGCAGATTCTGATTTTCCAAAGCATCTGTAATGTTCACACGCCATGTGGAATAACCGCCGTCATGTGATGCCAGCTTCTTTCCATTTAAATATACATCTGCGGATGCATTTGCTCCCCGGAATTCCAGATAATACTGTTCACTTTCCGGTAATTCACTCTTATCAATTTCTTTTGCATAATAACAGGTTCCACGATAATAATCGTTTCCGCCATCCTGTCCATCAATATTATTCCATGAATGAGGAAGATTTACCCAATACCAGTGTGCCGGTATCGTCTGCGGAATTTCTCCTGCTTCTTTTGAAAACGCCCACTTGTAATTTAAATCAATAATTTGTCTCATGCTAAACCTCCCAAATTTATTTTTTACATTATCATAAGGTTATATTATCACACTTTAAATTTTTCCTTACGAATAATTTTTAGGGAAAATAGCAATATTTTTATTTGAATTTAAAAAAAAAAAAATAAATTTTTTTTCAAGAAAATATTTTCAACTGGGTATAAACTGTGCTAAAGTATTTATGTTAGTTACCTAACACACCTTTTTATAACTAAGGAGAATGAACGATGAAAAAAATTTATGAAGGTAAAACAAAAGACGTATTCAGCCTTGACAACGGCAATGTAATGTTGAAATTCAAAGACGACTGTACTGGAAAAGACGGCGTATTCGATCCGGGCGAGAACAGCGTTGGACTTACTATCGAAGGAATCGGTAAAGCAAACTTAGAAACTTCTATCCACTATTTTGAACTTTTAAAGAATGCAGGCATCAAAACTCACTATGTTAGCGCTGATGTTGAAAATGCAACTATGGAAGTTCTTCCTGCAACTGTATTCGGTCATGGTTTAGAAGTAATCTGCCGTTTAGTAGCAACAGGAAGCTTTATCCGCAGATACGGTGAGTACATGGAAGATGGTACTGTTTTAGAAGGCGGCTATGTTGAGTGTACTTTCAAAAATGATGCATTAGGCGATCCTCTTGTTACAGGTGAAGGTCTTGCTGCATTAGGCGTAATGACTCCTGCAATGTTCGAAAGCATGAAAGAACAGACTTTAAAAATCACAAAAATCGTAGCTGATGATTTAAAATCTATCGGTCTTGATTTATGGGATATCAAATTCGAGTTCGGTTACAACAACGACGAAGTAATCCTTATCGATGAAATCGCTTCCGGAAACATGCGTGTTTACAAAGACGGAAAGATTGTTGATCCGGTTGAATTAACAAAATTAATCTTAAACAGATAATTTGTTTAACAGATATGTATTAATAAAATAAATGTGGGAGCGTTGTGTCAGGACTAATTTTTCGTCCGACCAACACTCCCTTTCTATTATCACATCTGTCAAAATGCACAATACAATATCTTGTATATTTTTTTCATTTCTTTTTTTTGACCACCATATCTTGTTATAATCCTTTAACTCATAACGTATAAACAAAAAAAAATTTCTATCTGCAATCATTGAAAAAAGGATTGTATCTTGTCTCATGATATGCTATAAAAAATTTGTGAGTCGCGTAGTATTTCTATTACGCAAGTCATTTCTTTTATACTTTAATTATTTAGTTTCAGCTGATTTCAGCATATGTTTCCTTTTATATACTTTACATGATTGTAGTTTTATGATGTATATTCTTATTTTTCTTGTATTTCATAAAATCATATCTTGGGAATTCAAATGTATCTGACAAATCTATTACATATGCTGAATCGAAACGTTTTTAGAAAGGAACAATTCTATGAATCATATCGAACTTAATTTATCTAACTTTGACATTTCTTTTCAAAATGCCACAGGAGAAATTCCTTATGGCATGACCAATGACTACATGTTCCGTGCTGTCCTTCAAAAGAATAACAAAGTTTTAAAAGGACTTATATGTGCGCTTCTCCACCTTGAAGAGCAAGAAGTAATTTCTGTTACCATTACGAATCCTATCATTTTAGGACAAGCTATAGAGGATAAGGAATTCCGTTTGGATATTCACGTGATTTTGAATGACAATACTTATATAAATCTGGAAATGCAGGTCGCTAATAAACTCAATTGGATAAATCGGTCCATTAGCTATCTCTGTCGCTCTTATGATCAGCTACAGCACGGACAGGATTATTCTGAAGCAAAGGCCGTTATACATATCGGATTTCTTGACTATACTCTTTTTCCCGACTATCCGGAATTCTATGCCACTTATCAATTAATGAATGTTAAAAATCCGTATATCTACAGTGACAATTTCACCCTCCGTGTGGTAAACTTAACTCAGATTAAC
>JAFSBX010000041.1 GCA_017437065.1 Lachnospiraceae bacterium | reverse complement strand
GTTTTGCTTTCCATGAACGGGCAGTAATCTGAACGCTGACGTGCATAACTATCCAGTGCAGCACATTCCGGGCAAAGCGTTTTACCGCCATGATGTTTACGACAGTACAGAGAAATCATCAGTGTCACAATTTCTTTTTCTTTCTCACGTTTACTTTGTGTATTCATATTATCCTCCGATGCATTCTTTCAACTGCTTATACATTTAGTATAACATAAAGAAAATCCTTTGTCATTACTGTATTCCGTAGTCCCTTTTTCTTTTAAATTGAAGGATGTAAACGTTGTCGACTTCACGATGTGTTGCATAATACAATAAAATATGATAAAATAAACTAAAAGATAAGTAAGAATTTGATGAGGTGATATAAATGATTGATTACGGATTAAAAGATAAGGTGGCTATAATTACAGGAGCAAATAATCCATGGGGGATTGGGGCAACAACGGCTATTGCCTTTGCTCGTGAAGGTGCGAAAGTGGTTTTGGTATATAAGAAGGTAGATAGACCATTTGATGCAACGAAAATGGATAGAAATGGCGTAGATAGATATTATGGAGCAAATGCAGGAAATGCAGATGCTGTAGAATCTAAACTCAAAGAAATGGGTGCCGATTATATTGTTTTAGAAAGTGATATTTCGAACGAGGACGATGTGAAAAATATTTATTCTATAGTTCTTGATAAATACGGACGAATTGATATTTTATTTAACAATGCTGCGACAGATGATGAAACTGGTTGCGATACTATAGAAACCATAACTCAAAAGGTGATAGATGATACATTTGCAGTTAATGTTCGTGGAAGTATTTTAATGACAAGAGAATTTATTAATCATCGTGGTGATAATGGAAGAATTATCAATATTTCAACAGATGCATCACAAATCTTTGCAGGTCAAATCACTTATGGAGCAAGTAAAGCAACTTTAGAAGCACTTACTCGTAGTATTGCTCTTGAGGTGGCACAGTATGGAATAACTGTAAATTGTGTTTCACCTGGTCCAACTCAAACAGGTTGGATTGATGACGAATTTGAAAAAGTAGTTGTTCCTTTAATTCCAATGGGAAAATTAATTCAACCAGAAGATATTGCAGAAACTGTTTTATTCCTTGCAAGTAAACAGGCAAGAATGATTACAGGACAGGTAATCAAAGTATCTGGTGGAAAAGCTTTGTAAATTCCAATTTATCGAGCACATATAGTCAAAGCAATAGATGTCAGATAAAGTAACGGAGAAAAGAAGGTATATAATTCCAGCAAACGGTAAAGACTACAGCAGAGGTGATGGTATGTCACTTGGCAGTGGTCTTTTTTTATTTAGTATCTTATTGTGTATGACAATGATTGGGATATATTTTATACCTATACGGATTCATTTTTGTATAAAGCATCTGGAACAGTGGCATTTGTCCTGCACGGTTGGATTATGGTGCAAGCAGAAACAGATGCAGCTACCTGATAAAATAAAAGAACATGTTACTTCATTTTTACAGCACTCTATGGAACAAGAAACCCATACACAGCAATCCATGCAGATTTATTGGAAGCCAATCATAAAATTTTTACGCGAGGCTTTCCATATTGCAGCACGGCGCATTCAGTTGGAACGGCTGTATATCAATTGCAGAATCGGCTGGGAACGGGCGGATTATACTGCTTACAGCTATGGCGTGTTCTGGGCATTTGTGTCCTTTTTGCCGATACAG
>JAFSBX010000040.1 GCA_017437065.1 Lachnospiraceae bacterium | reverse complement strand
GGTCATGGAGGACAGGATTTCTATGATAATATTGCAAATGTAAAAGATCCGGGAGAATTTCTGGAAAAAGCAATTCATACACCAAGACTGGAGACTGCGCCGGAACAGTGGACTAGCCAGATTCTTGCCAGAATTTTGGTGCATCATAAAGTGATTCTCGTTTCTGATCTTGTAGATCCTAAGCTTGTTTTGGGGTTGCATATGGAACTGGCATCAACAGTGGATGAAGCTTTGGAAAAAGCATTCGCTCTTAAGGGAAAGAATGCAAAGGTCGCTGTCATTCCAGACGGGCTGGGTGTTGTATTAGAAGAACAATAAGAGAAAAATATATGAAAGGATATTTGAGACATGATACATAATATAATGGCAGAGTTCTTAGGAACTGCCCTAATGATTGTTTTTGGTGTTGGAGTTCATTGTGACGAAGTCTTGAATAAAACAAAATATAGAGGAAGCGGACATTTATTTGCGATTACTACATGGGGATTTGGAATTACTATCGTGTTGTTGGTATTTGGAGGAGTCTGCATCAATCCTGCAATGGCTTTCGCACAGGCAATCCTTGGCATGATTCCGTGGAACTGTTTTATACCCTATTGTGTGGCAGAATTTCTCGGAGGACTATGCGGAGCATGCATTGTTTATGTAATGTATGCAGATCATTTTAAAGCGAGCGAAGACGTTGTTGATTTGGTGGCAATCCGAAATATATTTTCTACTAACCCAAATATCCGAAATCTTTCTAGGAATTTCTTTGTGGAAGCTTTTGATACTTTTGTATTTTTGTCATCAGTTCTGGGTATTGAAAGATATTCTGAAAAAATGCTTCCTATCGGAGTGGGAATTTTGGTATGGGCAGTAGGTATGGGACTGGGAGGTCCTACAGGGTTCGCCATGAACCCGGCTCGCGATTTAGGTCCGCGTTTGGCATATACACTACTGCCAATTAAAAATAAGACGGATAATGATTGGCAATACGGATTGCTTGTCCCTGGGATTGCCCCCTTTGTAGGGGCTGTATGTGCGGCATTATTTGCAAGAGGGTTTCTGGGAATTTAATATATAATTTATGATTCAAGATTCCTGCATAAGTTTAGTAAAACTATTTCAGAAAACAGATTAAGTGGATTTCAAAGCCACTTTCATATACTTTGATTGCAGAGGAGACCATATGGTATTTGGAAATTGATAGATGAGAGGAGAAATCGAAATGTATAAAACAACAAAAAAACTTACTTTATCAGCTATGTTTATAGCGGTTGGTATGGTTCTGCCTCTTTTGACAGGACAAATTCAGCAAATTGGAAGTACGTTTCTTCCAATGCATCTTCCGGTTATTCTGTGTGGATTGATATGCGGATGGCAGTACGGAGCATTGATCGGTTTTATTCTTCCGTTTCTGCGTTCGGTTACATTTGGGATGCCGCCTTTGTTCCCGACAGCCATTGCAATGGCATTTGAATTGGCTACCTATGGATTGGTCATAGGATTGATCTATGGACGTTCTCATTGGCAATGTGTGATTTCCCTTTATAGATCTCTGATTGCAGCCATGCTTGCAGGGCGAATTGTTTGGGGAATCGTCCAGATTGTATTGCTTGGGCTTATTGGAAAATCTTTTACATGGCAGATGTTTATAGCAGGTGCCTTGTTAAACGCCGTTCCTGGAATTGTTGTGCAGTTGACATTAATTCCTACTATTATGGTAGCATTGAATCGTACGGGTTTGGTAATTTTTCAGAGAAAACAGCCGTTAGAAAATTTGGCTGTTCGGTAAATAAAAATGCTGATAAAAGATATTGCGCAATTACTTCTAACCGAAATAAAACAGCGAAGCACGTTGGTGCTCGCCATTGACGGCAGATGTGCTGCGGGTAAGACCACCCTTGCAGCACGCCTTGCCGAACTGTGTGATTGTAACGTCATTCATATGGATCATTTTTTCCTGTGTTCGAAACAGAATACAATGGAACGTTTACAACAGGCAGGAGGAAATATGGATTATGTGCGATTTTGTGAAGAGATATTGATTCCATTACATGAAGGACGGAAATTTTCTTACCGCCCTTTCAACTGCCATAAGCAGGAAATGGGAAAACCTATTTTAGTATTTCCTAAAAATCTTACTATCGTGGAAGGCTCTTATTCCTGTCATCCGGTCTTAAAGGATTATTACGATTTATCGGTTTTTCTGGATGTAGAAGCCACAAAACAAATACAACGTATTCGCCTGAGAAACGGTGAGGACGGCGTTCTAATGTTTCAAGAGAGATGGATTCCGATGGAGAACACCTATTTTCATTCGTTCCGTATTCAGGAAAAATGTGATTTATATTTTAAAACTTAAAGAAGGTTTTGAATTGAAAATATTTTCTGAAGACACAGGATATGATTAATGAAATACTATAATCAACAGGAACTAGGAAAACGTATTAGACATTAGTGGAATTGTACGAAGGTTTAACTGATGATAGGGGAAATAGTTATGAAGAAACTTATAAATATTGTGTAATGCGTCATGACGAAATTCAGGAAATTATAAAGAAATTAGGTCAGCTAACTTTGCTGCTGTGACGGCAGGCTCTTCTTTCATACGTTTCAAAATATAATTTGCTATCTCCTGATTATCGCCACGATTATCGCCAACATTATCGCCATTGGCGATAATCACTGCTTCTTTTGGCACAGAAAACGGAAATTCTACCTTTATAAAGTGTTCTGATATGTTAAAAATACTCTTATCATACACCTTTAAGATTCTACTCATACCAGAGCCAAGCTGTTCCACCAATCCAACATCTTTAAACACACGCATAAGTTCACGATTTCGTGGCATACTGCTGCAGCTAAAAAAATCTTGCTCCGCAGCTTTGTTTGACGGGCAGACAGATGAGGCTGAAATGGGAATTACATACAATGAATTAGACCGATATATTGCAGGTGAAATTTTGGATGAAGATAAATGTAGACTGATTGAGTTGCTGCACCGAAAAAGCGAGCAT
>JAFSBX010000039.1 GCA_017437065.1 Lachnospiraceae bacterium | reverse complement strand
AGAGGTGTTTGCCGCACTGGAGGAGTGTGGTCTTAGGGAGGAAAAGGAAGAGGTAAAACGGTGGTATGACGGTTTTATTTTCGGGGAGCATAAGGACATTTATAATCCGTGGTCCATTTTGAATTATTTGGATAAGAAAAGCTACAAGACTTACTGGGCGAATACCAGCTCAAACAGTCTGGTAGGGAAGCTTCTGCGAGAAGGAAATCGAGAGATAAAGGAAAAGTTTGAGAAGCTTCTTGAGGGAGGAGCTATACAGTCCCCGATTGACGAACAGATTGTATATAACCAACTGGACGGAAATGAGAGGGCCATTTGGAGTCTGTTATTAGCCAGCGGGTATTTAAAGGTGCTTACCTATGAAAGCTATGGGGATATTCCGGAGGGGGAGCATCCCCGATATGAACTTGCCCTTACGAATCTTGAGGTGAAACTGATGTTCAGGAATATGATACGGGACTGGTTTTCAGGAGCGGAAGCGGACTACAATGATTTTATTAAGGCATTAATGCTTGGCGACAAGAAAGCCATGAATGTGTATATGAACCGTGTAGCGTTAGATACATTCAGTTATTTTGATACGGGGAGCAGACCGTCGGGGGCGGAACCGGAGCGCTTCTATCATGGATTTGTGCTTGGATTAATTGTGGAATTGCAGAGAAAGTATATCATCACTTCCAATCGGGAGAGTGGCTTTGGCAGATATGATGTGATGTTGGAGCCAAAGAATCCGAAAGAGGATGATGCTATTATTCTGGAATTTAAGGTTCATGACCCGGAAGACGAAACAACGCTGAGGGATACTGTACAGGAAGCGTTACAGCAGATAGAAAAAAAACAGTATGCGGTGCAGCTGGTGTCGAAGGGGATTCCGGAGGAAAAGATACGATGTTATGGATTTGCTTTTGAAGGAAAACATGTACTGATAGGGTGAAGAAATGTGCGTTTAGCGGTTGTAGTATGGTAAAAATAGTTATGATTTGATATACTTATAAGAAACTGTTTTAGAGAAATTTACGGAGGATACAAATGGATTTTGAATTAACGGCATCTATGATGTGTGCCAATTTTGGCAATTTAGAAAAGGAAGTAAGAGATTTAGAGGAGGGAGGAATAGATTCTTTCCATATAGATATTATGGACGGACGATATGTGCCTAACTTTGCAATGTCTTTAAATGATATGAAGTACATAGCAAAGGCAACTGCAAGGCCCTTGGATGTTCACCTGATGATTGAGCATCCCTGTAATCACATTGATATATTTTTAGATAATCTTCGCAAGGGTGATACAGTTTATATCCATCCGGAAGCAGAATACCATCCGTCGACTACCTTGCAGAAAATTATTAATGCAGGAATGATTCCGGGAATTGCCATTAACCCGGGTACCAGTGTGGAAACGGTTATGGAGATGTTGCGTATTGTAAAGAAAGTATTGGTTATGTCCGTGAATCCGGGAAATGCAGGACAGATGTATCTTCCTTATGTGGGCAAAAAATATACAAAGCTTCTTTCCCTGAAGGAGGAAATGGATTTTGAACTCTATTGGGATGGGGCCTGCAGTGCGGAGAAAATTTTGGAATTTGCACCAAAAGGCGTAAAAGGTTTTGTATTGGGTACTACACTTCTATTTGGTAAAGACCAACCTTATGGAGAGGTGCTGAAGGACATTAGAGAACTGAAATTTTAGAACAGGAGTGGAAAAGTTTGAACTATGCAGTGATTCTTTCCGGGGGAGTCGGAACTAGGCTTGGGCTGGATATACCAAAGCAATATTATAAAGTAAATGGGAAATTTATTTTAGAGTATGTAATAGATACAATAGAACAGAATGACTCACTGGGAGGTTATGTAATAGTGGCAGCGCCGGAGTGGTGGCAGGAAATCAGGGCTGTTCTTAAGAGTGATTCTAAATTCTTAAGCTTTGCAGAACCGGGAGAAAACAGACAGTTATCTATTTATCACGGTCTTCTTCAGTTGAAGGGGGTTGCAGAAGCGGACGATCTTGTATTGATTCAGGATGCAGCACGACCGAATACATCGGAGGAGCTGTTGAATAGATGCTTTAACATTAAAGAATCAGAGGATGGGGCAATGCCGGTTCTTCCAATGAAGGATACGGTGTATTTAAGTAGAGATGGAAAACGAGTAGATTCGCTGTTGAATCGTCAGGAGATTTTTGCCGGACAGGCACCGGAGGCATTTCGGTTTGAAAGGTACTTGCGTGCAAATGAAGCACTGCTGCCGAAGGAGATTTTGAAAATTAATGGTAGTACAGAGCCGGCAATCAAAGCAGGGATGCAGATTGCAATGATTGACGGGGATGAGCATAATTATAAGATTACAACGATGGCTGATTTGGAACAGTTTCGTCGGGAAAAAGGATGAAGAATTAATAGGTGGAGAAAACAAATGAAAGCATATGTCTTGCATGGAATAAATGATTTGCGTTTTGAAGAAGTAGATAAACCGGAAATAAAAGCAAATGAAGTGTTGGTAAACGTGAAAGCGGTAGGTATTTGTGGTTCGGATATACCACGTATTTTTGAAACAGGGACTTATAGTTTTCCGTTGATTCCGGGGCACGAATTTGCAGGAGTTGTAGAAGCTGTAGGTGATGAAGCAGATATAAAGTGGTTGAATAAAAAAGTGGGTGTTTTTCCATTGATTCCATGTAAAGAATGTACATCTTGTCAAAATGAAACGTATGAGATGTGCAGTCATTACAATTATTTGGGTTCACGTTGTAATGGAGGATTTGCAGAGTATGTAGCTGTTCCTGTTTGGAATCTGCTTGAGTTACCGGAACAGTTTGATTTGAGGCAGGCAGCAATGCTGGAACCTGCATCTGTTGCGTTACATGCAATTCGAAGATTAGATTTAAAACAGGAAAGTACAGTGGCTTTATTAGGATTAGGTCCGATTGGCACGATTATGACACAGTGGCTTTCTTATTATGGAGTAAAGAAAGTGATGGCAACCGGTCACAGGGAAGAGTTTGGAGAGGTAATGAAGCAGACGGCTGATGCAGGGTATTGTTTTGCAAATGCACATGAGGTTGACAGTGTCAGTTGGATAAAGGAGCAGACAGGCGGATTGGGAGCGGATATTGTTATTGATTGTGTCAATAATTCTGAATCATTATCGAATTGTCTTGAATGTGTGAGGCCGGGCGGGCAGATTCTGATGGTTGGAAATCCTCATGGAGATATTCAAGTGGAAAAGAAAATATATTGGCAGATTTTGCGTAAGCAGGTAACAATAAAGGGCACATGGAATTCTTCCTTTGTTCATAGAGATGATGATGATTGGCATATGGTAATTAGAGCTTGTGAGGAAGGAAAGTTGAAACTATTGCCGTTGATTAGTCATGAGATGTCTTTTGAGGAATTACATAAAGGTTTGGATGTGATGAGAGAGAAGAAGGAGTATAGAAATAAGGTAATGCTTGTAAGTGAAACCTGATAAAAATGGTAGAAAGTTGGTGCTGTAAGTGACGGTGGATGAGAATAAGATTTGTTTCATCATATGTGTGAATAACCAATTGTTTTATGAGGAATGTGTTCGTTATCTTCAATGCTTATCAATCCCGGAAGGAATGCAAGTGGAGATTCTTGCAGTAGAAGAGGCAGTTTCCATGGCAGCAGGATATAATGAAGGAATGAATAGCAGTAATGCTAAGTACAAGATTTATATGCATCAGGATGTGTTTATTATAAATCGTTATTTTATTCATGATATTATCTCCATTTTCTGTAGTGATACAACAATAGGCATGATAGGAATGGTTGGTAATGTGTCCATTCCGGAAAATGGAGTTATGTGGTCCGGTGAGCGGGTAAAATATGGAAATGAAGATATTACATGGAAAACATATCGCTATAACATAACGGATGGAATGTGGGATGTAGCATGTATAGATGGTTTATTGATGGCAACACAGTATGATGTTTCGTGGCGGGAAGATTTGTTTGATGGATGGGATTTTTATGATATTTCTCAAAGTTGCGAGATGAGAAAAAAAGGGTACAGGATAGTAGTTCCGATGCAGAATTGTTCGTGGTATTTGCATGATGATAAGCCGATTTTACAACTTTGGAACTATAATAAATATAGAAAAATCTTTATGGAAAATTATATGTAGAAAAAGATTCTGGTTAATCGCTCATATATGTTGTCACAAATAAACATGAAGAACAAATAGTCAAACACTTTATGATCTGAAAAAATCATAAGGTGTTTTTGTAAATTTATCGTATAAGAGCGTTATATGAAGCGGAGATTCAATACGACGGGAATATGTTATGCGGATGAACATTACATGAATTATTTTTCGGATAAGTTATCCATGTCACACAATTTGCGATGGCATCCAGACATGCCCGTGTTTCGTTTATCTGATTTTGTGAAATAATTAAAATTGTCATTATGATACTTCCTCTTTCAAATATATCAATATAGTACAGTATTATATATTTTTATGCGATTAAATACAGGAGCGGTAATAATATATATTAAGAAGATGTTTAAATGGATGACAATTGAAAAAGTAATTGTTTGATGAATAGAAGATGTTTATAATATAAGTCATAAAGAAATGGAAAATCAGAGGGAAACTGCAGGAGAGTAGAACATGGAAAAAGATTTACTTTTTAAGTATATATCTAATTATGAGAGTATATCTATGATGGTTAGAGAAGTTTCATATCAGGAAATTTTGGAAACAGTAGCAGAGATAATGCAGGTGAAACCGGAAGAATTAGCTGTGTTCCCGATGGGAGGATACTCTAAAGGTGGATTGAGTGGAGCTTATCAATATGTGTTGAAAGATATCATAAAGAATATTCATTATTATGATT
Source organism: Lachnospiraceae bacterium (assembly GCA_017437065.1). Classification (GTDB taxonomy): domain Bacteria; phylum Bacillota; class Clostridia; order Lachnospirales; family Lachnospiraceae; genus RGIG3002. Next base: position 110,227 of record JAFSBX010000039.1, on the reverse strand, counting down.
GGTTGTATGAAAGATTAGAAGATGATACATCCAAAAAAGTCTTTACGAATCTTATGCAATATCGTATTGTGCCAGATATTTATTATATTGAACAGGCTTATGATGCGGAAAATCATCAGTATTTTGACAAGGAATTTATACAGTGTGGTAAGAATGAAGTATTTGTAGACTGTGGAGGATATATTGGTGATACTACGGAGGATTTCATATGCCATTACAAGGAGTATAACCGTATATATGTATATGAACCATTAAAAGAAAATGCGTTGCTATGTACAACGAATTTGGGAAAATATGCATCAGTAGAAGTAAGGAATTGTGGAGTTGGCGAAAAAAAAACTACAATGTGTATGAGTGGTAGTGGAGCATCCGGTAGTTTTATGGAGGGGACTCCTGATAAAGAAACGAAAGTGGATAATTGCATAAATATTGTTTCATTGGATGAAGATATAAAGGAGCCTGTTACATTTATTAAAATGGATGTAGAGGGGTTTGAGATTCCGGCACTTCTTGGAGCGAAGAATCATATTAGAAATGCCCATCCGAAGCTGGCAATCTGTACATACCACATAATAAGTGACATGTGGGAAATTCCGCAATTAATTTTTTTAATGAATCCCAATTATAAGTTTTATATACGACATTATATGAAAACACAGAATTGGGAGACGGTATTGTATGCGATTCCGAGAGAGGAAAGAAAAGAAGTTCTATTGCACAGGGAGAAAAAGGAAAAGCGTCGGATAGTGGCAATGGCACCGTATGAAAGAGGATGGAGCAATGTAGAGTTGATTAAAGACTGTGGATTGATTCCATATTTGTTGTATAAAAATCATAATTGTGATGTAACTATGGTAGGTGCTAAAGGGGACGACTATTCCTATTATGATAAATACATAAAAGGAGTTAAATTGGAATTTCTGGCTAATGGAAGTGAAGGTACAAAGCTGGAATATATAGATAAGAATGCTACACAAATTGATTGTCTTATTTTGCGTGGATGTTACCCTTCAAACTTTAATGTTGCCAAAAGATATAAGGAATTGCAACCGCAAGGGAAAATTTATGTGGGTCTGGATGCAAACAGTAGTTGGATGGATAGAATTAGATGGGATGAACCACAGTTTATGGAATTCATGGATTGTTGTGATGTAATAGCAACTTCCTGTAAAGTCATGCAGGAGCATTTGGAAGTAAAGTGGCCATGGAAAATAGAACATATTCCAAATGGATATTATTCATTTAAAAGTGCGACAGACAACGAAAGCCTAAAAAAAGATTTATTGTATGATAAAGAAAATATTATAATAACAGTAGGGCGATTAGGCTCAGAGCAAAAGGCTACGCATATATTAACTGAAGCCTTTGCCTTGATTGCGGACAAGATTCCAGAATGGAAATTGCATTTAATAGGCGGAGTGCAGAAGGAATTTCAAGATTATATCAGGGAATATTTTGAACGTTTTCCAGGGGTACGGGACAGAGTAGTATTTACAGGTCCCTTACAGGATAGGGAGAGTTTGTTTGCAGAATTTAGGAAAGCAAAAATTTTTGCACTGTCATCTATATGTGAAGGTGGAACTCCAAATGTTATTGCAGAAGCGTTAAATTTTGGATGTGTCACTGCTGTAACAAAGATAGATGCCTATGCAGAGGTCATAGCTGATGGAAAATGTGGATTAGCCTCAGAAATTGATGATATTTCGGGATTTGCAGCTATATTACTAGAACTTTGCATGAAGGAAGAGTTGGAGAAAATGTCAGAACAGGCATTACAGTATGGAACGACTCATTTTAATATGGAGAGAATTGTTGCACGTTTATATGTGTTACTGTTTGGAGGTATAGATGGGGAAACTGATTGTTGAAAATAATGCATTTATTTATGTCGAGAAGGAAGAAAAGAAGGTATTACTGGATTGTAGGGATTATCTGTCCAATAAGAGTAGAATACCTATGCATTCCTTTACGGATGACTTAACGATTCCCGGATTGTTACTGCAATTATTTAAGAGTCATCCACAATTATGTGAGGGAGCGGTTGATTATAATGATTCGTTAGAATGTTTGCTTATGGATGTATTATTAGTATCTCATTTAATTAAGAGTCCTAATCCTGTCAGAGTGTTAGAAATTGGATGTGAAAATGGGATATTAAGTTATCATCTGGCAATGATATTAGGATTATTTAATGAAAACTCTTCTCTCTGTTGTGTATGTAATACCATAGGAAATAACAGTGATAATCGATGGTTGGACAAGATTTCTTTAGTGGAGTTCATGCCGCGGATTTCTATGCTTGCAGCAGATTATGATGAAACAAATTTGGAATCAAAGCATTTTGATATCGTAATAATTAATGGCACCTCTTGTTTTATGGAACCATTGGCAATGATTGAAGAGGCGATGAGATTAGTGAAAGATGCGGGAAGGGTGATATGTTATGTAAATCAGCAGCCATTATTGGAGAGTAGTTTTAAGATGCAATTTGAAAAAAGAGAGGAATATTTTCTGACAGCACAGACAACAATTATGGTTGTTGTGGGGCAGGAAGAAGGCTGGATACATAGTAAAGAAATTAAAGGTTATATATAAAATAGGTTAAAAGTGAAGGGAAAGAATATGGAAACAAGGATTGCATTTATTATTTGTTATGACGATAAACGATATTTGGAAGAATGTATTTATTATATTAATAAATTACATATACCTAAGGGCTATGAAGTTAACATAATAAGTGTAGGAGATGCTGTTAGTTTGGAAGAAGGGTACAATGCTGCTATGCTTGAAAGTGATGCAAAGTACAAAATTTACTTGGATCAGCATACATTTATTATTAATACATTTTTCTTATTCGAATTGATTAAATTATTTCAAAATAATCCTAAAGTGGGCATGATGGGCATTTGCGGAAGCAATAAGGAAAGCGGTGAGCTAACTGCAGGAAGAATGCTTATATGGGATGACTGGGAAAACATTCAGGAAGTCAATTTCCAAAGAACAGATTCCACAGAAGAAGTTTATTCATTGAATGGGATGCTTATGGCAACACAATATGATATGGAATGGGGAGAAGATCCGGAGATAACTCAGTGTAATAAAATGAATGAAAATGGATTTCAAGTGGTAGTTCCGTATCAGAAAAGCAGTTGGTGTTTATATGATTGCGGAGTTGAGGAAGCTTGCGAAAACGAAATGGAATATCGGTTTCATTTATGTCGGGTAGAGATGCATCACGATATGAATAGTGCGCAGTTTGTTGAAAATCTGTTAATTGATAAAAAATTGAAATATGAAGAGCATATGAAACAGGCAGAGAAAATGGCTTTTGCCAAAACTATTGTGGGATATTTTTGGGAAGATTATTTGCTCAGCGGAAAGAAAAGAATTAAATCTTTGTCAGCCGGTGGGACATGTGAAGTGTCAAAGGAACAACAGGACGTAATGCATGTTGTTATTTCATTTAATCACAAATATGTCGTATATGCAGGAGTAATGCTTCAATCAGTGTATGAGAACAATGCATTATGTGATATATGCGTACATGCGTTACAATGTGATTTGACAGCGGAGGATAAGCAGGCATTTGAGGAACAGGCAAGAAGTTTTGGTAATCAAATCAGATTCTATGATTTTGATGTATCATGGTTGCCGGAGGGGCTTCTTTTAACAAATGAATGGTCGATAGAAGCGTATTTCAGACTTTGTGTGACCGATTTATTGCCACAAGAGGTAGAGAGAATCATATATCTTGATGTTGATACGATTGTGAATAAGCCGATTTATGACTTTTATTTTATGGATATGCAGGGGTACGATATTGTTGCCTGTAGAGATTTTTCCAGAGTATTAAATGAGAAGTTTACAGATAGAAGAAAAGAACTGTTTGCTTCATTTAGTGAAGAAGAAGACTTTGTATATTTTAATAGTGGAGTAATGTTGATGAACATAGCTCAACTACGTGGAAGGATTTCCGCGAGAGATTATCTTAAAATAACGGATGAATTAAAAGAAATGATCGTTGCTGCTGATCAGGACATATTTAATTATGTGAATTGGAAGGAGACCGGATTAGTGGATGAATGGAAGTATGACCTTTTTAATGCATGTTTAAAGGGACTTAGTCCGGAAGAGGTAAATCAGCATGTATCTATTATTCATTATGCAGGACCGAAACCATGGATACCGACTAATATTCAAATGCATGCTAACAGGATTTGGTGGGAGTTTGCAGTAAGAACGGAGTTAGCGAAAGAGTTTGTACATCAGGCATTGATGAGTGATGGACAGTAAGTGATATGGGAGGTTAAAAAATGTTTTTAAAGAAAGAAGGTTACTGTGAAAATCAGCATCCAATGGTGGATTATTTAAATGCACACTATGAATACTGTTATTTGGAGAGTATGCATTATATAAATTCAATTCAGGAGACAACTACTATAATAACTGGGTTGAGTTACGGATTAGATGGTTTGGAAAGTAATTTGATGAATGGAAAAGTATTGAATTTTTCTATGCATTCTCAAGATTTGTATTATGATTTTATGCATATAAAGAGAGCGGTGTTGAATTCGCAGAAACGAATAACGCAGTGTATTATTACGCTTGGATACTATAGTTTTTTTTATGATTTATCGTGTAGTAGTAACAAGTGGAAGTGTTTGGGAACATATATACCATTATTCTCGGATGGGCATCATGCTGAATTTGCAAGAAGTTCTGCAGATGAAGCATGGTGCAATAATAAAGAATTTATCAGATTTTATCATTCTTTTTTTGAGGAAACTGGTTCTTTTTACGGAGCGGCAATATCAAGAGAACATACGGTTCTGGGGGTGACTCAAAAAGGAGGATGGTTAAGTTTGAATGCTTCAGAGCGAGATTATGAAGCATATCAGTTGGCTCAGAAGCACAATAATCATATTTTACATAAAGAGACATACAATGAAAATATTGAAATTTTTTATAATATGATAAGTTTTTTAATCGAACATAATATACGTCCAATCGTAACAGTATTACCCAGTTCTAAGGAATATTTAAGATATATTGATCCGACATATAAAGAAATATTAATGAGTGACTTGGAATTATTGCCATATTGTATTGATTTTATTGACATGAACGAAATAGACCTCTTTACTGATGAGGATATTTTAGACAGTGATCATCTTAACTATTTTGGTGCAATAAAGGCATCTGTATTAATGGATGGTGTGATAAATAACATAATATAGGTTATAAGAGAAAGTTAAAATTAGCTTAATGACATATACGAGGGGGAAATGATAAATAAAGTTACCATTATGATACTTGTACATAATGCGATAGAGAACGTAAAAATGTCGGTAGAAAGTATCCGCTTATTTTCTGATATAGAGACATCTCTTGTTATAGTAGATAATCATTCTACGGATGGATTAAATAAATGGGCAAAAGAGCAGACTGATTTAACATATGTATTATTTGATGAAGGACACGTGAGTTGGGGAAAGGCAATTAATATGGTCAGATGTGTGTTACAGATTGGTACGGATTTGTTAACTATGACAGGAAATTATATGCTGACATCAGGCTCATTATCGCGTATGTTGAAATTAGCATATAAAGAAGAAAATATAGGTGCAGTTGGTGGAGTGTATAATGGCACGGGTCATAATCAATCTCTAAACGGTAATGAAAGTTATGGGAACTGGATATTTTGGAGGGAAAATGGGGAATACATTATTTTAATGGCAGTTATAACGAATCACTAATTCAACCAATAGAGGCAGAATGGGATGAGGAGATTTCAGTTTTAGAGATAGGATGCAGTTGTGGTGGTGCGTTGGTAGAAATTAAAAACAGATACCCTAATGCAGAAGTATATGGTACTGAAATAAGTGGAAAATCAGCAGAAGTTGCAGGACATTTTGCCAAAGTTGTAGTGAATAATATTGAAGAGAAGAATCTTCCCTTTCCAAAAAAAGAAGTTTGACTATATTATTTTTGGTGATGTGTTAGAACATTTACATAACCCATCAGAAGTGTTGGTGTATTGTAAAGAGTTTTTATGTGAAGGTGGCAATATAATTGCAAGTGTACCAAATGTAATGCATATTTCAGTTGTTGAGCAATTATTGAATGGTAAATTTACATATACGGAGACGGGACTGTTAGATAAAACACATATTCATTTGTTTACATGTAATGAAATTTTGCATATGTTTTGTGAAGCAGGATATGAGGTTTGCGATATTTTTGGGAATTTTGTGCCTATTAGTGAGAAGCAAAATTCTTTAATAGATAAGTTGCTTGCTTTGGATAATGAGGCGCAGAGATTTATGTATGAAACTTTTCAATATAATGTAAAAGCAAAAATATCTGGTAATTTTTAAAAGCTAGTGGGTGGTTATAAGATGAATTTAGTTGATAAATTAGGCTATTACATGGAGCATATAGCGAACAGAGATGACTGGTGTAATATGTTTTCTGTAGAAGAGGTTAAAATTTTAGATGTTGTATATGAATTTAACAGGTTGAGAGCAACAATGACAGGAGAGAATGATACTGCCGGCATGGAAGCAACGCTACAGAGGGTAGAACAGGAAAAATCCATTAGTTTTCAATTGAAAGAAGCAGTATTTGAACAGATAAATAAATTGCTGTCAAAGGAAAGCATCGAGGCGTGGTATGACATTTTTGCATGGTATCAATGGCTGACTGCGAATCAATTATTACATCGGTTTTGGGAATTTCATATGTTGAAGCTGATGTTGGATATATTTGTTGCTGAATTAAAGGAATTTTACAGTAATGGAAGTTTCATTTCAGTGCTGACTTTACATAGCATGGCAGAATTGGCAGAAGTATATTTTACTACTATATTCTTACTTAGAAGAATCGAATATGAAGTGGAACCTGTGGATGAAATTATAAGGCACATTGATGAGTATAAATTATCTCCAATTTATATTATGTATATTGTACAGGAGGCAAAGATTAATGATAAAGACAAAGTAATAAAAACAGTAGAGAATTGGTGCTGGAAGTGATAGTGGATAAGACCAATAGTTATCGAAAATTTTATGTAACATGTGGATAAATGGGTAAAATTGCTACGGGGCTGTGTATAGCCCCGTTTGTTATGTAACAGGAAATTGCTAGAATGCAGTTTCGATGATTTCAAGCAGTTGTTTTCCTCTGTTAATCCACTGGTGTTCGTTGAACGCCTTTTGGTATCCGGCTTCTGTCAGTGTGGTTAGGCGTTTAGAGTCTGCGAGAACTTCTTTTATGCGTTGTGGCAGCAGTTCTATTTCCTTTAAATCAAAGAGGATAAGTTCTTTATCATTTTCAAAATTTTCTTCCAAAAAGCGACTTTTATCCGAAACAACCAATGAATGGCAGAGCATGGAATTGGCAATACGCTCTGTAAAACCATCTTTGTGCCATGACATAACATTGAGAGAAATCCGTGATTGAGCCATGGTCTTAAGACTTTCTTCAACGGAAATATCAGGGTGTATGCTCAGATTCGGATGTGTGGCAAAAGGTGCATTTTCCCAAGTATTACTGTAAACATGTATAGACAATCCGGAGTCTAACAGCTGCTTTACAACCTTTTCACGATAGTAAATCATGATACAGTAGTATACTTCTCTTAAATCATGAAAAAAATCAAGAAATTTATTATTATTTAAATTAATGTGATAATAATTAAGCACTTCACGAAGTAGTTGCTCTGCATTTTCATTTGGTCTTTTGTGGAGAAGTTTTAAATAGCGGGCTGCAATAAATCGTATCTTACCGGTATAGCGCCGAAACACCTTTAAACGCTCTCTGTAATTACGATAACTGCCGATAAAGACAATATCATATATTTTTTCAGTTGGAGTTTTAGTTGTATTTGGTGCAAAAAGTCCGGCAGGATAAAAATGTTCATATTTTATATTATCAGGATAATATTGCTTACAAAACGTAATGTAATCTCTGTCATGGATAAGAAGAGTATAGTTTTGCGGACCGGATTTTATATGGTCTTTTATCCAGGCAGGATGATCCAACAACATGTTAAATTTGGGACCGATAATCAAATCGTGAAGCTTATGAACCTGATCCTGCATCATAATGGAAAACAAGAAAGACTGAATACCTATTATTGCTTTAAAACGAGTATTAATGTATCTGGTTAGTGCTACAGTTCCCTCTGTCTGTACATCAAATATTTCAACGCGCTGATGTAATGTGTGAAAGGCTGTGGCGAGTTGTTCAGCAAATATATTTAAAAGGTTTTGACAAATATCGGATGTCTTATATATAAGAATAGGGCGTGTATTATCGTCTATTTCATAATATTCCGGAGCATGTGAAATCATTTTCTCCATCCAGCTGATTGCCTCATTGGAATTTGGGAGTGAAGAAGCAGTGGTAATTAGAGTTTCTATGACCGGATTGAAATAGCCGGTGTTTAATAATTCTTGTTGATATTTTGCGGCAACGTAGCAATCGGTTCGGAAGGAATCCCATGTATTGTGGAAATCTTGTCCGGTTGCTTTAGAGCTTCCAATTAGTTTTATTGGATGTTTTTGGGCAGCACGAAGGAGAAAATCGTAATTTTGTTTCGCAGGAAGTTTATTGTTTTTATCACCAATTTCAGCATATAATGATTCAGAAAAATATAATTCACCATCTGCCCATGTATCGTTAAGGAGCAAATCTATAAAGGAGATATTCAGTTCTTCGCCTTCTGCTAAATTTGGTGTACGACAGATGATTTCGTTCATGGGAACCTCCAGTGATAAGTCTTTGAATTCCATATTATTATAAGTTAAAGTATAAAATAAGACAATATTTACTTCGTGGTAATCGGTACCAATGAAAGAATAAAAGTTAAACATGAAGAACTAATAGTCAAACACTTTATGATTTGATATACTGAATCATAAGGTGTTTTGTAAATATATCGGATAGGAGCAGTTTTATGAAGCGGAGATTCAATACGACAGGAATATGTTATGCAGATGAACACATATTTTCGAAAACATTTTTTCAACATTTTTGGAAAATAGCCGGAGAAGATTTTCGTTCAAATATAGAGAACATAGATGACATTTATGAGCAATTGAAATGTGCGGATACATTAAATGAACTGTTTTTGGGATTTAGTACTTTATGTGAGAGGTCTGATAAAAGGGTAGTGCTCATTATTGACGAAGTAGACAGTGCTTCAAATAATCAGGTGTTTTTGGATTTATTGTAGAAAATAATGGAGCAATTGCCATTGCAAATCGAATTTTTGAGATGAGATTATATAATTTCTTTATGGCAGAAGAAACGATAAACAGTGGAATATATCGGGCGGCAGTTCAGGATAAAAGTCAGTTTATTGAAAATGGTTTTTTGAATATGGATATTGTATTGCGGAAGTTTGTGGAGCATTATACTGATATATATAAGGATAGTGATGAAAAATTTCTGGAGGAAAATGGTCGTAGATTATTTTTACTATATTTAAAACCAATTATTAACGGAACCGGTAATTATTATATAGAGGCAAGAACACGAAATATGAATCGCACAGATGTTATAGTCGATTATAGGGGAAAACAGTATGTGATTGAAATGAAAATATGGCGTGGCGAGGAATATAATCGTCGTGGTGAAGAACAGTTAATGGGGTATTTGGATGATTATCATTTAGATAAAGGGTATTTATTGAGTTTTAATTTCAATAAAAAAAAGCAGGTCGGAGTGCATGAGATACAGTGTAATAATAAAGTGATTTTGGAAGCAGTAGTGTAAGAAATGTTCAAATAGAATTTGAAGGATTTGTTTTATTTAGTGGATTTATATAGAATAGGGTTAAAAAATGAAGAGAGGTTTTCGCATGGCAGAGTATAAAGCATTGCCGATAGGTATTGATGATTTTAAAAAAATAATTTTTAATGATTATTACTATATTGATAAAACCTTGTTTATTCAGGAATTGTTGGATAAAAAAGGGAAAGTAAATCTTTTCATGCGTCCAAGGCGTTTTGGTAAGACTCTTGTTTTAAGCATGTTGAGATATTACTTTGAAAAAGAGTATGATTTTAGCAGAAATCTCGTTGAAAATGCTTATTTATTCGATGGATTGAATATAATGCGCACTGATAAAAGTTGCAAGGAACATATGGGGCAGTATCCGGTTATTTTTCTTACACTGAAGTCAGCAAAACAGCCGGATTTTCAGATGGCATATACTGCCATGCGGGAAGTGATTGCGAGCGAGTTCAGTCGCCATAAATGGATTTTAGACAGTCTGACTGAGAAAGGAGAAAAAGCGAAGTTTCTTGCCCTTATGAATGAAAAGGCAGAGCGTGAGGAATATAATACTGCGCTTCTGTTTTTGAGCAGATGTTTATATAAAGCATATGGAGAGAAAGTTATCATATTGATAGATGAATATGACGTCCCCTTGGAAAATGCATATTTTGCCGGATTTTATGATGAAATGATTGGGTTTATACGTTCTTTATTCGAGTCAGCGTTAAAAACCAATTCTTATTTGGAATTTTCAGTAATTACCGGTTGCCTTCGCATTAGCAAAGAAAGTATCTTTACCGGATTGAATAACCTGAATATGATATCGGTATTGAGTGAGTTATATTCGGAATATTTTGGTTTTACACAAGAAGAGGTAGAAAAAGCTTTAAGATTTTATAGAAGAGAAAGTAAAGTTGAAACTATGCGACAATGGTATGATGGTTACAAATTCGGTAATACAGAAGTATATAATCCGTGGAGTGTTATTAAATATATTCAGGATATTGCAGAAAATGAGAATTATTTTCCCAGACCGTATTGGGCGAATACCAGTTCCAACAGCATTGTGAAAAATTTGGTAGAAAAGGCAGATATATCGGTAAAAGAAGAGATTGAGAGACTGATAGAAGGTGGAACCATAGAAAAGACAGTGCACGAGGAAGTGACCTATGGGGATATAGATAAATCAGATGATAATTTATGGAATTTTCTTTTTTTCACAGGTTACCTGAAAAAAGTTGAGGAGAGCTTTGAAGGAAGAAATGTGAAATTAAAGCTTGCCATACCAAATGAAGAAGTGAAATATATTTATGAGAATATTATCATGGACTGGTTTCGTGAGGAAATAAAAAAGGAAGATTTGTCAGCATTGTATCGTGCTTTTGAAGAGGAGGATTGTAGCACAGCAACAGATATCATAGGAGCAAATCTGGCAAGAACAATTAGTTTTTATGATTATGCAGAGAATTTTTATCATGGATTTATGCTGGGAATGTTAAGTCAAGCGGCAAATTATATTGTGAAATCCAATAGAGAGGCCGGAAACGGCAGGTATGATATTGTGATGAAGACACCGAGCAGACGTGGATTGGCAATGATTTTTGAGTTGAAAATTGCTACAACAATAGATGAACTAGAGAAAACATGTCAGTATGGATTAAAGCAGATAGAAGATAAACACTATGTGGATGAGTTGTATAATGACGGGTATCGGAATATTAAGCGATATGCAATAGCCTTTTATAAAAAGGATTGTGAAGTAATGTGCAATAAATAAGCAGAGAATGAAGTTGGGGCTGTCTATTTCTTGACAGCCCCGACTTCCAATCGTTCTACTCTTTGTAGCCACCGATGATTTTCCATTGCCTTATGGTATGCTTTTGTTCTCATTTCAATATTATCATTCTTTAAAATATTTCTTATTATTTCGGGAAGCTGTTCTAAATGTTTTAAGTCATAGCCTATAAAATCCTTATCTTTTTCATACTTTTCCCAATTAGAACCATAAACAGTTACAGTGATTCCGCCCTTTATTAATGCTCGAATTACTTCAACACGAATATAGGTCATAATATACCAATCTAAATCTTTGTAACTTAAAATATCGTTTTTTAAATGAGTCTCATTGAAAATTTCTTTTTGTTCTTTCAGTTCCTGTTCTATAGCATATTCGGTTGTCCAGTCCATATTTTGTAATAATTTTGCCAGAATATTTTCTGAACCGATGGGCAAATGAGATGTATCCAATTCTCCTTTATAGCCGCCTACATACAAAACATCAATTTCCCGTTTAGCCCATTCTTTTTTATACCATCTAATGTATTATCTCCACCTAATGGTAGGAAAAATGCCTGTTTTATGTTTGGATAAAATCGGTTGATATATTTAACATGGTTTCTGTCTACGCATAACATTACTCGCAACGCAGGAGCTTTACTTAAAGTATCATCATAATACATAGGATGATCTAAGATATAATTGTAGCTTGGTATACCTAATTGATCCCACCAGCTTTTTTCATTATTGTCCTTATTGGTAATCCATCCCACATTATTTATTACAAAAAATTTACTAATCCCTGTCTCAATAATTTTATTGATTTCGCCTAAATGAAAATCTTTTGTTTTTCTGTAAAAAGCTTCCCAACCCAAATGCCGATATGCTTCTGCAATCTGTTGGATATTATATTCTAACAAAGCATTATCAGCGGATATCATTAATAAACGTTTTTCACGCTTTTTTTCAGCGATTAAAGCATAACCGATTACATTTTCATTTTCACATATAAAGTGTGTTGCTTGTACGTTTTGTATGATAAGTCCGTTTCTATAAAATGTTGTGTATATGTCCTCATAAGAATGATGAGGTTTTTTCCCCAGTTTTGCCACCGGAAATTTTATAAATATTTTTCCGTTTTCCTTCAAATGTAAACAGTGATTGTGAATGTTATTTGCAACATCTTCATTGTTTGATGAATGGGAAATAGCATATTGATAAATTCCCACTTTTTGTCTATAATAAAGAAAAACAGGGAAATGGGAAATGGAAAGTAAAACCAGAAAATAGAGGGTGTGTTAGCATGAAATATATGACATCTATGCAGGCAGCAAAAAAGTGGGATTTGACGAAAAGACGCGTAAACTCATTATGTCAGGAAGGTGTGATACAGGGCGCGGTAAAAGACGGATATCGTTGGATGATACCGGAAGATGCGGGGTATTTAAGTGGGCGAAGAGAAAAAAATGGGAAATCAGTAATCCGGGAAGTGGGAAATTACTATGTCAGGCGGGCATTACCCATTGGGGTATCTGATTTCCGAAATGCTGTCAAAAACTATTATTATGTAGACAAGACGTTGCTGATTCGTGATTTACTGGATTATCGTCCGTTGGTTTCGCTTTTTACAAGACCGAGAAGATTTGGCAAGACGTTGAATATGGATATGCTGCGTGTTTTTTTTGAGTTAAGTGAAGAGGATACTTCTGTTTATTTTGAAGGTACTGACATATGGAAATGTGGAGAGCGATACTGTGAAGAACAGGGGAAATATCCGGTTATTTTTTTTAGTTTCAAAGATATAAAGTTTTCAAAGTGGCAGGACACATTATTGAATCTTAGGGAGGTAGTGCGTTCAGAGTATCGTCGTCATATTTATCTTTTGGATAGTGAGAGATTATCAGAAGTAGATAAAGTATATTTTGAAGAAGTGTTGGACGGAAGTTTGGAAAATGCTCTGTTTACAACAACGCTTGCTAAGTTGTCTTATTTTCTGAATCTGCATCATGCAAAGGCTCCGATGATAATGATTGATGAGTATGATACGCCTATTCAGCAGGGCTTTATGTATGATTACTATGATGAAGTGGTGGAGTTTATGTGCAATTTCTTGTCGGGTGGACTTAAGGATAATCAGAACCTTACCATGGCATTTCTGACCGGTATTTTACGTGTGGCAAAGGAGAGTATTTTTAGTAGCTTGAACAATCTTAATGTCAATTCTGTACTGGAGGAAAGATATAGCCAATATTTTGGTTTTACAGAAAAAGAAGTACAGAATATGTTAGAAGAATATGGATATGCAGACAAGTATTCCGAGGTCGTGGAATGGTATGATGGCTATCATTTTGGCAACACGGAAATTTTTAATCCGTGGTCAGTGCTTAATTATGTGGATGTCGATTGTGTTCCAAAATTATTTTGGCAGGCGACGGGAAGCAACGAGATTATAGGCGAAATTATTCATGAAGCAACTTCAGATGTTATTGAGCAGTTGAGAAAGTTAATTAGTGGAAGGTGCGTAGAGGCTTATGTGGATACAGCGGTTGTCTATCCGGAAATTCGTGATAATCCATCAAGTATTTTTAGCTTTTTATTAATGGCGGGGTATTTGACAGTGCGGAGCGAGGAGAAATTTTATGATGGCAATTCATTTTGTCAGGTGTGTATACCAAATAGGGAGATATCCATAGCTTATGAGAAAGAAATACTGGTAAAGTTAAAAAATATTTTGCCTCCGGTTACTTCTATTGCAATTCAGCAGGCATTGTTTAATAGGAATTCTGAGAAGATAAGGGAAGAACTTGAAAAGTTTCTTGTCAGAACAGTAAGTTTTCATGATGTGGCAGCAGAAGGCTTTTATCATGGTCTTATTCTTGGTATGAGTGCTGTATTTAACAATTATTATGAAATTACGTCCAACAGAGAGGAAGGAAATGGATGGTATGACATTCAAATGAGACCATATAATAAGCACATGCCGGGGTATGTAATCGAGCTAAAAGCCTTAATGCAAAAAGTATCGGAGGAAACAGATGTGGAAAAGAAGCTTGAAAAAATGGCCTTGGATGCAGTGGAGCAGATTGATAAGAGAGAATATTTTGTTGGTTTGCAAAGTTATGGTTGTGATAAAATTGTAAAGATGGGAATTGCATTTTATAAGAAAATGTGCAAGGTTAGTATACGGGATGAAGGCAATTGATATCTAAGGGACTGGAGACAAAGACTTTGAGTGCAAAAACAGATGAGGGAAAGGAATATTACATCGAAGAAAATGGAAAAAGATTTACTTTTTAAGTATATATCGAATTATGAAAATATATCTATGATGGTTATTATTATTTAAATTAATGTGATAATCATGAAGTACTTCATGAAGTAATTGTTCTGCATTTTCATTTGGTCTTTTGTGGAGAAGTTTTAAATAGCGGGCCGCAATAAATCGTATCTTACCGGTATAGCGCCGAAACATTTTTAAACGCTCTCTATAATTACGGTAACTTCCGATAATCAAATCGTGAAGCTTATGAACCTGATCCTGCATCATAATGGAAAACAAGAAAGACGATTTCTTATTGTTTATTGTGATATTATTTCATATAATTAATGAAATAATACCAATACATACTATATATTTATACTGCTAAAGGAGATGAAAACATTGAACATTCTAGTTGTACATTGGGGAGCATATACTCATGCAGATATACTTTTGACATTTACCAAACATCATATACGGTTTAAGGTGATGGAGTATATATTTAAAGATAAAAACAACGATGATTATTTTTCTTCTCAGTTGATGGTGCAATTAAGTGAGACTCCATATGATGCGGTTTTTTCGGTAAATTATTTTCCTGTAATTGCAAAAGTATGTGCTTTACAGAATGTGAAATATTTGGCATGGTGCTATGACTGTCCTTTAAATGTTTATCGAATTGAAGAAACTCTTGGTCTTGAAACGAATTACGTTTTTCTTTTTGACCGCATCCAGGTAAAACAGTATCGTAAGTTAGGGTTTAATAATGTTTATCATTTGCCTCTTGCAATTAATCCTGACCGGTTGAATGCAGTGCGAATTGAGCCTTTCGAGGAGGAGTACTATCAATCACCGATTTCTTTTGTAGGACAATTGTACAATTCAACTTTACCCGAACTTATGGCTTATCTGGATGAATATTACAAAGGTTATTTGAATGCAATTGTAAATACACAATTAAAAGTGTATGGACAATATTTTATAGAAGATTTATTGACGGATGAACTTGTTTCAAGTATTGCAAAACAGCTTCCGATTACCGTTACGAAAGAACAGCTTGCTTATTCATTAGCAACATATATTACCTATAATGAGCGGTTGATTTTATTGAAGCAGTTGTCGGATAAATATACATTTAAATTATATAGTAAAGACACCAATCCGCTTCTTAGTAATATAATTCAGCAGGGATATGTACAATACTTTTCAGACATGCCTAAAGTATTTCGGGCAACTCAAATCAACCTGAATATAACAGTGAAAAATACACAATCCGGTATTTCGCTCCGTGTATTGGATATTTTAGGAAGTGGTGGTTTCTTATTGTCCAATTATCAGCCGGAACTTGCAGAATATTTTATTCCGGATAGAGAATTTGTGTATTATGAAAGTATAGAAGATGCTTTGGAAAAAGTGGATTTTTATTTACAAAATGACGATATACGACCGGAAATTGCAAAGAATGGCTGTAAGAAATGTCAGGAAGAATTCAACTATTCAAAACAGTTTAAATTTTTGTTTCAAACAGCCGGATTATATTTGTAAAAGATTATTGGGAATTTAAAAATTGCAAATTCCCAATAATTGTTCAGGGACGAAGGTCGGCAATTCGTTTTGTTGCCGGTTCATATTCGCCACATTTCTTATAACACTGAATTGCGGTTTCTATATTTCCCGTACATTCATAAATAATCCCGGCATTATAGTACGCACTATAACTGTTTACCCCCTCCACGGCATGATTAGAGATGGTAGCAGCATGTAAAAATTCTTGGATAGCAGCATCAAACATTGCATTATTCATATAAATCAGTCCCATTAAAAAAACAAAGTCAGCCCGTTTGGAAAAAACAGGATAGATGCCTGTGAGCCCTAATGCCTTGTCGTATTGTTGTAAGTAAACTAAACAATATCCATAAGATTCTACAAGCGTTTGCACATATTCTTCCTGTTCATTCACTTCCATGGACAATGCCTTTTCAAAATATGGAAGTGCATGTTGATAATCTGCCAGACCAAAATATGACTGTCCTAATTGAAAATAGATGTAGGGGTCATCTCCTCTGGTTTGAAGTTCCTTTTCTAACAAGGATATATTGCGTAATGCTTTTTTCTTTCTGATATCCAATGTACTATATCCCATATGATAAAAGGTAAGCGGAATGGGAATAAATTCTAATGCTTCTTTATGAATGGATGCTAATTGTTCATGGATAGAACCTTCGTAATGCACATACTTTCGATGGAAGAAACGTGCAATATGATCATGTACGGTAGGATTATTAGAAAGTTCAGCAGTGGTACTGCGAAGTTCTAACATACCGACCTGTGCAGGCGTTACTTTTTCTGTAAGATGCTTTATTAATTCATCGGTTGCATCATCTTTTTCTAAGTATTCATCACAATCTACAACTAAAATATAATCATTGCTGGCTTTGGAAATCGAGAAATTACGGGCAGCACTGAAATCATTAACCCAGTCAAAACGGTAAACGTTAGCAGTGTAGCTACGGGCAATGTTTACGGTATTGTCTGTGGAACCGGTATCTACAACTACAATTTCCCAATCGTATGTGGAAAGTCTGCGGAGACATTCTCCAATATATTTTTCTTCATTTTTTGCAATAATACAGACAGATATGGGTAGCATATAATACCTCCGGTATGCATGTTTTTTCTCTAGTAATTTTACACTAAACAGACAGGAATTAAAAGCAGTATGGGGAATTATTTCTCCAATGTAGTAAAGTGTAAGAAATTCATTATGCAAATTAATTATTCTACTTTTAATAGTCAAACACCTTATGATTTGATATACTGAATCATAAGGTATTTTGTAAATTTATCGGATAGGAGCAGTTTTATGAAGCGGAGATTCAGCATGAAAGATATGTTAAAACAATAGAAAGAAGTATCACACCAATGAAAATTCATGACAAACTAAAGAAACCAATTCAGGAAGCCAGATACCTGAATGTAGAAAATTCGGACAGATATCGTTCGATTTTACGCTTATTCTATTTAAATTATGAAAAACTGAAATATTGGATGTATCAGGAAGATGTATATGAAGAATTGACAGAAGATTCCTATTTTTCGGAATATACTATGGAGCAATGTCAGCAGGATTTGTCGGTACTGGTTTCATGGGGAAATCTTGCAACGATACAGGATACACGAAAAGTAACAACAATTGAAGAGTTTAAAAATAAGAAATTCCGTTATCAGTTGACAGAAACAGCCGTTGAAATTGAACGAATGGTTTTGCGTCTGGAGAATTTGTTTATTGAGGGCTCATCACTTGAACCAACATTATTAGAGCGATTAAAAATTTCACTTTTAAAAGTAAATTCGATGGCTTTAGAGAATACAGAAAAAGTTTATGGCTGGTGGAATGACCTAAACAATGACTTTATTCGGTTAAATCAGAATTATCAGGATTATATGCATGAATTGAATAGTGTAAAGGCAGAGGAAATGATGAAAACCAAAGAATTTTTGGTATTTAAGGATCGGTTAATTGAGTATTTACGTTCCTTTGTGAAAGCACTGCAAATGAATGCGACCACAATAGAACAGTCCTTGCGTCAGGTGGACAAGAATCATGTGAAATTGATTTTGGAAAAAGTAACAGAGTACGAATTGTCTATTCCAAGAATTGATGTAGAAGTAAATGTTGATGAAATTTACGAACGGATGAAAGGGCGCTGGGACAATATTTTCCGTTGGTTTATCGGGATGGATGGAGCAGAATCGGAGTCGGTTAAGGTATTTGATACCACAAATGAAATTATCAGGAAAATTACAAGATATGCTACAAGATTAAGTGAGCAGAACAATCGTGGAGCCAACAGGAGAGAAGAATATCGTAAACTTTCAAAGTTGTTTGCAAAATGTGAAAATATCTACGAGGCACATCGTTTGTCAGCAGTCGTATTTGGCATGGAGAAGCCATTGCACTTAAAAGGGGATATTGTCAGAAAAACAGAAAGTTTTAACAGCGGAGTATATGACGAAGAACCTTATGAAATCACAATCACGCCTCGTGTTCGTGAATATCGGGAAAAGGCAAAGCGAAGTGTAATGATAGACAGAACTGCAGAAAAGGAAGCCGTCCGTCTTGCGGAGATAGCAAAGTTAGAAGAAGAACGCAAATTGAGAAGCAGGTATATACAGGGAAATTGTCTTGATTTTGCTGCACTTCCGGAAATCACTTCGGAAGTCAGGGATGTTTTTCTATGTTGGCTTTCAAAAGGATTGGAAACAAAAAATTTGAGGGCAAAAACAGATGATGGAAAGGAATATCACATTGAAGAAAAAGAGCCGGGAGAGACTTGTGTTCTGCAATGTGAAGATGGAACTTTCCGTATGCCGGCATACCGGATTATATTTGAAGACGAGGAATAGTTTATGAACGTATTAGAAACCCTCTTAAATAAGCGATGGATTCTAAAATCAAAAGAACGTGAACTTTATTATCAGGTAAAAGACGAATTACCTTTGATTAGAAAGTTTTTAACAGAAAAACTGGGCTATCAGATTATCATGAATCCATACATGATAAAACTGGAAAAAATACCTGCCACACCACAAAGTTGGATGGGAATCCGTGAATTTACGGAACCGATGGAGTACAGCTTTTTTTGTTTAGTTCTTATGTTTCTGGAAGGAAAGGAAGCAGAAGAACAGTTTGTATTATCAGAGCTCACAGAGTATGTGCAGGGACAGTACGAGGAGGAAAAGGTTGACTGGACGGTTTATCGGTATCGCAGACATTTAATCAAAGTATTAAAATATTGTGTTGCTATAGGAATTTTGCAGATGAATGATGGCGATGAAGAAGGTTTTGTGAAAGATGAAAATCGGGAAGTACTTTATGAAAATACAGGAGTATCCCGTTATTTTATGCGTAATTTCACACAGGATATTATGAATTATTCTGATATCGAGGATTTTCAGAATGCGGAGTGGATTGATGTAAACGAAGAAAGAGGAATTGTCAGAAGACAGCGAGTTTATCGGAGTCTGTTAATGACCATGGGGTTATGCCGCAGTCAGGAAAACGAGGAAGATTATGTTTACATCAAAAATTATCGGAATATGATTCAGGGAGATTTAGAAGAGCTGTTTCCATGTGAATTGCAGGTGTATCGGAGTGGTGCGTATCTTGTGTTAGGTGAAGAGAGCAGACTGGGGCGGACGTTACCGGAAGAAAATACGATGTCTGATATTTTGTTTCTGTGTGCAGGTCTGATACGTGAGAAGGTGGACAAGGGCATTTATAAAGTGCCACAGGAAGAGTGCATTCGTATATCAAAAGAGGAGTTTCGTGCTCTGCTTGAGGAATGTAAAGACAGATTTTCGCATGGTTTTAGTAAGATGTATCGGGAAATGCTGACGGATACATTTTGTAAAGAAGTATATGAATTTTTTTTGGAGCTGGAATTGATTCAGGAAGAACGGGAGGATGTGGTAATATTACCGGTAGTAGGTAAAATTATTGGAGTCTTTCCAAAAGAGTTTGAGGCAAAAGAAGAAAAGTAAGTGCTAAGAATTGAGGAAATATATGAGCAAATGGCAGTTAAACAGAGTAGGATTGGTGGATTTTTGGTATTATGATGACCAGGATTTTGAAGCAGTAGATGGGAGAATTTTACTTCGAGGTTCCAATGGTTCCGGAAAGTCGGTTACTATGCAAAGTTTTATTCCGTTGTTACTGGATGGAAACATGCGGCCGGAACGATTGGATCCTTTCGGTTCAAGAGCCAGAAAAATGGAAAACTACTTGTTGGAAGAAGAGGATGACAGGGAAGAACGTACAGGTTATCTGTATATGGAATTCAATCGAAAAGACAGCGATGTTTATGAAACAATCGGTATTGGTTTGCGTGCAAGAAAGAATAAAAAACTGGAAACATGGTATTTTTCATTGACGGATGGCAGAAGAGTCGGCAAAGATTTTTTCTTGTACAAAGATGTACAGAATAAGATTACATATTCTAAGCAGGAATTAAGGAATCGTCTGGGAGAAGGCGGTAAAATTATGGAAACTCAGAGTGAATATGTAAGATGTGTGAACCAGATGTTATTTGGTTTTGAGACGATTGAAGAATATCAGGAGCTGATTGAACTGCTTATTCAGCTTCGAACCCCCAAGCTTTCCAAGGATTTTAAACCGACGGTAATTAATGAGATTTTGAGTAAATCATTGCAGACTTTATCGGAGGATGATTTACGCCCCATGTCAGAGGCCATTGAAAATATGGATGCACAGGAAACAAATTTGGCGGCGCTAAAGGAGAGTATTACAGCAGCCGGAGCCATTGCTAAGGTGTATCGCCTATATAATGAAATCGTATTGTATGATAAGGCATTACTTTTCTCAAGAACGGCAAAGGATTATAAATCTGCAAGAAATAAAACGGATGAATTGGAACAGCAGAGAAAAAATTATTTGGACGAGTGTGAACGTGAGAATGGAAGGCAGCAGCAGTTAGAACAGGAAGAGGGGATTTTGAAAAAGGAATATGATTCCCTGAAAGATTCTGATGCTTCAAAATTAAAATCGGAAGAGCTAAGACTTGTGGAAGAAGCAGAGGAAAAAAAGAAAGAACTGGAGCAGAAACAGAAGCAGGAACAGGAAAAAAAAGAAAAATACTTAGAAATTAAGAATGCGTATCAGAATCAGGAAGCAGAAAATCAGCGAATCTGGGAACATATATTGGAAAATTTAGATGAAATGGAGTCTGCAATTGAAGAAGTTCCGTTTGATGAATTTTCTTTTATGAAAGAAGAGCTGTTGCAAAATACAGAAGAAGAGTACGAATTTTGGGCACATACGAAACAAGTGCAGGATTATAAAAAGAAAGTAGAAGAAGGAAAAAATGCTCTGTTAGAAGAACAGAGTTGTCGTGAGCGGTATGATAAAATTCAACAAGAGTTGGATCAGGCGGCAGAAGAAAAAGACAAGAGAGAGCGTAATTACAAACAACAGGAAAGGCTATTACAGGAAGTAAAAAGTGAAGCAGTAGAACATTTTTACGAATGGGAAAGGGCAAATACGAGACTGCATTTGTCTGACGAAGTAAAGCAACAAATCACAAGAGGTATAGAAGGATATCAATGGGGAACTGATTATGTGGAAATACGTGATTTGGCAAGAGGTTCTTTTTATGAAAATGAGAAATTAATTCTTGAAAAAATACATGAAAAAGTGCTGGAAAAGAACGTTCTTCAGACAGAAATAGAAGAAAAGCAGAAGGAATTTGAGGAATGGAATCAGAAAAAAGATCCGGAGCCGGAGTGTAGCAATGCGGTTTTAAAGAACAGGAAACTGTTAGAGCAGGCGGGGATTCCTTATCTGTCATTTTATAAAACCATTGATTTTGACAGCAGACTGACAAAAGAACAAACATCTGTTTTGGAAGAGATGCTTTTGGAAATGGGAATTTTGAATGCATTGATTATTCCGGCAGAATACAGGGAAAAGGTACTTAGACTGGATAAAGGAGTCTGTGATAAGTATATTTTCAGTGATGTAAAGCATATAAAAGAAAACTTGAATACCATTTTGGAAGTAGACAATGGAGAAAATGATATTTTATTTTACCAGACCGTTTCGAATGTATTGTCAGCTATCGGTGTGTATGCAGTGGACGGACCAGAAAGCGGTGGTACATGGCTTGATTTGACAGGTCATTACAAAATCGGAGTGCTGGAAGGAACTGTTACAAGAGAATACGAAGCTCACTATGTAGGACTCCGTGCGAGACAAAAATATCGTGAAGAAAAACTGGCAGAGCTGTCAGCCGCATTGGAAATATTGCAACAGCAACTTACAATCATGGAAGAAGAACTTGCGACATTAGAGGAAGATAAACGAGTAAATGAGGCAGAGTGGAAACAGTTTCCGAACGGTGAAGACTCAAAAGAAGCCGCCAAAATGCTGTATGAAAGTCAGACGGAATTGGAACGGGTAGAAAGAGCAGTACAGATATTAAGGGAAGAGCTTTTGAAAAAACGTGCAGAGCTGGAAGAAATCATGGTAAAAGTGCGCGAAATCTGTAGCCGCTGTTATATGAAAGCACGTCTTGATGTGTTTGAGGAAGCGCTGGAAAGTCTGAGTAGATATGAGCAACTTCTGACAGAAGTGAGAGTGTCTTATGGTAAATATCATAGTGGTATTCTGGCATGTGAGGATAAACAAAATAGCATGAATGATATCGATGCAGATTTGGATGATATTCGGTATGAAATAGGAAAAATTTCCAGAAAGCATCAAGAGAAAGAAGCCAACCTGAATTCGGTAAGAGAACAGTTAAAACTGACAGATTATGAACAGATTAAGGAGCGTTTGGATTTTTGTCTGGAACGATTGGCAAAGCTTCCGGCAGAAAAGAAAGATGCGATACAAAAGGCTCAAAAAGCACAGACGGAAGCAGACCATTTGCAGCAGGAACTTGTTATACATGGGGAAAAGGTGCTACGGTTAAAAAATACATTACAGTTATATGAGAAAGCATTTCAGGCAGAGTATCAGTTGGGCTATGTAGAAAGAAATTATGTAGTTACTGACGATATGGAGGATCAGGCAAATAAAGTTTGTGAAATGTTAGCCGGACAGTTTGGAAACAGGAAGCAGTCAGATGTAATGGCTTTACTACAGGAAGTATATCATAGCAACAAAGGAGAACTTAGAGAATATCAGCTGACATTACAGTCTGTGTTTGGAGAGTTTGATGAAATGACGGATTTCCTACAAATATCCATGAAACGTATTGATATAAGGGCACAGTATTGAGGTATAAATATCCGATTTAGTGAGTTGTTGGAGCGTTTAAATGAGGACAGAGAGGTTTTGGAAAACCTTCTCACTGCAAAAGATAAAGAGCTTTTTGAAGATATTCTTGCAAATACGATAAGTAAGAAAATAAGAGTGAAAATACAATCCAGTAAGCGGTGGGTTGAAAAGATGAATACCTTAATGGATTCCATGAGAACGTCCAGTGGGTTGAAGCTTAGTTTAAATTGGAAAAGTAAACGTGCAGAAAAGGAAGAACAGTTAGATACCGGAAAGTTAGTGGAGCTTTTGCAGAAAGACTCTGAAATTATGCGTGAAGAAGAGGTGGAGAAATTATCTATGCATTTTCGTTCCAAAATTGCAGAAGCAAGGAAACTCAGTAATGATGTGAATACGATGCAGTCTTTTCATGCGGTAATGCGGGAAGTATTGGATTATCGTAAGTGGTTTGAATTTACATTGGAATGTCAGAAGACCGGAGAAAAGAAAAAAGAGCTGACTGACAGGGTATTCTTCACGTTTAGTGGCGGTGAAAAGGCGATGGCTATGTATGTTCCGCTTTTTTCAGCAGTGGTAGCAAAGTATGCAGGTGCAAGAGAGGATGCACCGAGACTGGTATCCTTGGATGAGGCGTTTGCCGGTGTTGATGAAATGAACATAAGAGATATGTTCCGCCTGATGAGAGAGTGTCAGTTTAATTTTATGATTAATTCTCAGGTACTGTGGGGAGATTATGATACTATGCCCGGACTTGCAATTTATCAGTTGCTTCGTCCGGAAAACGCAAAGTTTGTAACTGTAATTAAATATGTGTGGAATGGAAAAGAAAAGCTGATTGTTGCAGATAAGGGATCATGATTGTATGGCAGAAAAAGAGGCAGGTAGCGAAGTATTATTCGAGTGCGTGGATTATTTTAAAGAGCGTAGTGTATACAAGAAGTTATTCGGAAAAGTATGTGAAAAATATCACAGTCTGGGACATCTTGGTGGAAGTGTTACACTGACCGGTTTAACGCCGGAAGAAAAGAGGCAGCTTTCCGGTTTCTTTCAAAAGGATTTTACAGAAAATAAGTCGGTTACAATTTCCGTAAAGCTTATGGAAAAAGCACTTTCCGACAGCAAATTTTGTATGTTGGAATGGATGGATATTTTAGAGGCTTATTTTGAAGAATCACTTACCACAAAGAAAGAGTTGCGGCAGCAAAGAGAGTATGCAAGGAGAGACTTTTTTCAAAAGCTTTTGGAGAAACATCAGGGGAGTCTGGGTGCAAAATGGCTGGAGCAATGTCTGAAAGAAAAGCAGGAAGGTTATCAGCTTTTGATGTTGCATTACAAGGAGAGGTGCAAGGAATTACGAGATACTCTGGAGATACTTTTTTTGGCTTTTCAAAAGTTGCCTATTGTGTTGCAGGAACAACGAAGTGAGGAGAAAATACAAAAAATAGCACTTCCTGTTTTTGCAGCCTTCATTTCCGGTAATCCGCATTTTTTAGACAATGGGACATTAGCAGAAAAGCTCCTTGTTTTATTCCTTAAGGATTATTTAAAAGTAGCATATAGTTCAAAGTATCATTCGATAGAAGAAAAAAATCAGTTATTATATGATGCAGGACTTTTGAGAGATGATTTATCAAATTATACACTGACTTATGGTATAGTGGCAGAAGATTTGTCAGGAGCTGTTCACAAAGGTATTCATGGATTTTTAGAAAGAAGAGAACCGGTACAGCTGACACTTCTGACAGTAAGCAGACTGGCAAAAGTGTATCCGGCGAAAGGCAGGAAAGTTTATATTGTGGAAAATCCGGCGGTATTTTCTGCATTAACGGAGTCTGTACCGGATGTTGCAGTGATTTGTGGAAACGGACAGGTTCGTATGGCAACACTGGCTCTTATGGATTTATTTGAAGAGGATGTGGAGTTTTGGTATGCCGGTGATTTTGACCCTGAAGGTCTGGTGATTGCACAGCGATTGCGAAAAAGGTTTGGTGTTCGTTTACATTTTTGGAAGTATGAGAAATGCTATTATGAACAATATTTGTCAAAGGTTAAGCTTGATAATCAAAGGAAAAAGAAGCTGGAAAGAATAGATGAAGAAGAACTTCTGGAAATTAAAAATGCGATACAAAGCTGTGGATATGCGGCGTATCAGGAAATGCTGATACCGGAATATATAAAAGAACTTTTAGGAGTAACAAAGAAGAAAAAATATGGACTAGGAAAAGGAGATTTATGGGAATTTATTTAAATCCGGGAAACGGAAAATTTCAAGAAGCATTAAACTCCAAAATCTATATAGATAAGACGAGGATAATTGCGTATACAAATCAGGTATTGAAATCAAATCAAAAGTACATTTGTGTCAGCAGACCGCGTAGGTTTGGAAAGTCCATGGCAGAAAATATGCTTGCTGCATATTATGGATGTTCAAATGATTCACACCCCCAATTCGACAACCTCGAAATTGCTAAGTACGAAAGCTATGAAAAGCACATAAATAAGTATAATGTAATTTATTTGAATATGCAGGAGTTTTTGAGCAATAGCAAAACGATTGACGAAATGCTTTCTCTTTTAAAAAGCAGGTTATTGTTTGAGCTAAAGATGCAACATCAGGACTGTCTTTTGTTTGATGACACAAATCTGACTTTTTCCTTACAGGATATTTATGCACAAAAGCAGATTCCATTTGTTGTTTTAATTGATGAATGGGATTGTATTTTCCGTGAAAAGCAACAGGACACGGAAGGACAGAAAAAATATCTTGATTTTTTGCGTGACTGGCTGAAGGATAAAGAATACATTGCGTTAGCTTATATGACAGGAATTCTTCCGATAAAGAAATATGGAAGTCATTCTGCCCTTAATATGTTTGCAGAATTTTCCATGACAAATCAGAGGGAATTAGAAGAATTTGTAGGATTTACAGAAGAGGAAGTCAGAGAAATATGTGAAGAATACCATCGGGATTTTGAGGAAATGAAAACATGGTATGACGGTTATTCTTTTTTGAATGTGAAGTCAGTTTATAATCCGAAGGCAGTAGTGGAGGCTGCTTTAAGTGGAGTGTTTGACAGTTATTGGACTAAGACGGAAACTTATGAAGCATTGAAAAAATACATTGAAATGGACTTTGACGGTTTAAGAGAAGCTGTTGTAAAGATGTTAGCGGGAAACAGGATACGAATTAATACCGGAAAGTTTACGAATGATATGACAACCTTTGAAAATGCGGATGATGTGATGACGTTATTGATTCATTTGGGATATCTGGTATATGATTTTGAAAGAGAGGAAGTATATATTCCGAATCGAGAAATCAGTAAGGAATTTTATAATGCAATAGAAGGTGCCGGATGGAAAGAGGTAATCCGGGCAGTGAAAAATTCAAAAGAACTGCTGGAAAGTGTATGGAACATGGAGGAAGAACAGGTTGCTGTAGCAGTGGAGCAGGCACATTATGAAACTTCTGTGTTGCAGTATAATGATGAGAATGCTTTGAGTTATACCGTTTCTCTGGCATTCTATGCGGCAAGAGAATATTACACGGTTATCAGGGAACTGCCAAGTGGGAAGGGCTTTGCGGATATTGCATTTGTTCCAAGAAGAAAATATGCGGATAAACCGGCAATGATTGTGGAATTGAAATGGAATAAAGAAGCAGAAGGTGCTGTTTCACAAATAAAGCGGAAACAGTATGTAAAAGCTTTGGAAGAGTATAAAGGGAATCTTTTATTGGTTGGAATCAATTATGATAAAGTGAGTAAGAAGCATAGTTGTGTAATTGAGCAGATGGAAGTGAATTGATTAGAGGTTTTGTTATATAGAAGAATCGAGGATACCACAATGAAACAAAAGAATGGATTTAAATTAAACACTACAACCGGCTATTTTCAAAATCATGGTGTAAATATCATGGCATTTGATGATATTTATCCGGTAGGACATCAGTCCGGTGTAAGTATCTTGATGCACGGAAATCGTGTTGCTACGAATGGTGATATTCGTTTTGAACAGACACCGGGGCAATGGCAGCCGGTTCCAAAGCAAAAAGAAAGAAAGTTGAATGAAGAAAAAAATACGATAGAAACTATTTTGGAATATCCGGATTATGAAAATCATTTAAAGGGATTTAATCCGATGATTTATCCTGATTTTGAGTTTGAATATAAGGTTACGGTCGAGGGAAAAGAAGATTCGGTTGTTGTGACTGTAGACTTAGAAAAGCCTGTGCCGGAGGAATTTAGGGGAAAACTTTGTTTTAACATGGAGTTGTTTCCGGGAGACTTATTCGGAAAGCCATGGATTATGGACAAAAAGCAGGGAATTTTTCCAAGACAGGCAAATGGACCTACCTTAGCTATGAAAGGAAACTATGCTCATACACGGAAAACTTCTGACGATACCATAACAGCGGACATGGAGAAGCTTTCCGGCAATCATAAAGGATATAACCCGATAATCGCGGATGAACTGATTGCAGAGCCTTATGCTGTAGGTAAGCGTTTTACAGTACGACCGGATGATCCGTATAACCGATTTACTGTTGAAAGCAGGGGCACGGAATTAAAGCTGTATGATGGGCGTATGAATCATAACAACGGTTGGTTTGTCATCAGTAGTGAAATCCCGGATGGAAAGACAGAAAAGGCAGTTGAGTGGGTTATCACACCGAATGTAGTCGGGGATTGGATGTATACCCCGGTAGTTCAGGTTTCACAGGTCGGTTATCATCCGGATGCAGCAAAAATTGCAATTATTGAATTGGATTGCAGGGATACAAAACGGGAAAGGGCAATACTGTACAAGATTACAGAAAATGGCGAAGAAGAAGTACTTCGTGCCGATTGTATGGAATGGGGTCGGTTTCTTCGGTACAATTACTTAAAGTTTGATTTTTCAGAGATGAAAGAAGAGAGCTTATAT
The DNA here is from genome assembly GCA_017437065.1 of Lachnospiraceae bacterium. GTDB lineage: Bacteria > Bacillota > Clostridia > Lachnospirales > Lachnospiraceae > RGIG3002. Next base: position 81,683 of record JAFSBX010000039.1, on the reverse strand, counting down.
AAAGTATGTTATGGCAATTCAGAGTCTGCGATTTTCAGAATTGCTGAGGATATTTATGACCGTGGTGTATGGCAGCCGGTATTGGAATATTTTCTGCCCGTGCAGATGTGTCATATGCGTGTAAGTGAAAAATATCGTGTTTGGCATGATTTGTGTCATGAGGACGATGCACGTATGGCGCCGGTGAATTACAACCATTTTGACGGATATGTACAAGGAGCCTCCACACTTACCAAGTATCAGCCGGGAGAGTGTGTGCCGGGATTGAATGTAGGTGGCTGGCATGATGCGGGTGATTTTGACCTTCGCGTGGAGTCACAGGCAGGTGAGGTATATAAGCTGGCACTGGCGTATGAGGCATTTCAGGTGGATTATGATGCGACAACGATTGACCAGACGAAAAAAATTACAGAAATTCATCAACCGGACGGAAAGAATGACATCTTGCAGCAAATAGAACATGGGTTGTTGTCTCTTGTCGGTGGATATCATGCATTAGGGAGATTATACCGTGGTATTATTTGTAACGATTTGCGACAGTATGTACTGTTGGGAGACAGTGCAGCAATGACAGGCGGTGTGAAAGGTGATGAGGATGACCGCCTGGTATTTACCGAGGAAAATCCTGTTCGCGAACTAACAACAGCTGCACAGATGGCGGCAGCAGCTAAAGCATTAAAGGGATTTAATGATACGCTGAGCAGACAGGCATTAGAAGCTGCTGCAGAGCTTTATGAGATTACCGACGGAAGTGGAGAGGCAAAGGCGGCAAAGCTCCATGCGGCCGTAGAATTGTATTTGACCACAGAAGAAATAAAATATAAGGAATTCCTTTTTGAAGAAAAAGAATTTATAGTGAAAAACATCAAAAGCATGGGATGGATCATCAGCCGTGTAATTCATGCAATTGATAATGAGGAATTTGTAAACTCTGTGCGTGAAGCGATGCTGGTATTCAGGAATCAGCTTGATGAAGAAAGTAAAGAGACACCCTATGGAATTCCGTATCGTCCTCATATTTGGGGAGCAGGCTGGGAAATTCAGAGGCTGGGCGTAGAATATTATTTTCTGCATAAGGCGTTTCCGGATATATTTGAGCCGGATTTGATATTTCATGCACTGAACTTTATTTTGGGATGTCATCCGGGTTCTAATACAGCATCTTTTGCTTCCGGTGTGGGGGCAAAGTCAGCAACGGTTGCATACGGTGCGAATCGTGCAGACTGGTCTTATATTCCGGGTGGTGTAGTATCCGGTACGGCACTGATTCGTCCTGATTTTCCGGAATTATTGGAATTTCCATATTTGTGGCAACAGACAGAGTATGTGCTGGGTGGCGGTTCATCGGATTATATGTTTCTGGTATTGGCAGCACGAGAGTTGCTTAGTGGGAAGTAGAATGTTAAATGTAAGACAATAAAATTGGATAATTCAATTGGATAATTCGATGGAATATTTTATTGAAAAACAACACCTAACTTATTATAATAAAAGCAGTGAATAATCTGAGAGATAATAACCAAAGAACAATGGAGGGGACAACATGGATAATCTGCAGGCAGAAAAGCAGGAAGCTTTACAGGCAGTAGGAGAATACTTAGAAAAATTAATTCCGGGTATGAAGACTTTGTGTGAAGAATTAAAAGGAGACAGACAGCCGGATACAGATGATTTCCAGAAGCAGTGTATTGATGGATTGAACTGGGTAATTGAGATTTATAATCGTATTTCTGATATAGTTAATTCAGAAAAAATTAATGCTGCCAAACAGGAATTCAATAATCGTTTGGGAGAGCTGGGAACTGCAATTAAAGAAAAAGAAGACGCGAAGATTGCAAAGTTAATAGAGACAGCTGTTATTCCGTTTTTGGAAAATTTGAAAGAAGCAGCAAAATAAAAAGCAATAAATATAGTGAGTAGTAAGAAACAGGGAGTGTTGTAAAATATTAAGTTATTTTATGATACTCCTGTTTTAGGTTGTGGGACCGGCGAGGACGAATTACGCTAGGAATTATGTAATATTTTGATTGTTTTTTATTTCTCAATATAATATAATTTAAAATAAATAAATTATAGTTTGAAAAAATAAAATTATGTTTTCGGAGGCGGATATGTCATTTACAGATAAGAAACGTGAAGAAATCAAAAAATATATACTACGGAAAATTGCATTGGATGATGCAGAAGTTATTTCTAAAACAATGGATAATTTTGGAATTTCTATTACATCAGTAAAGCGATACCTTCAGGAAGCAATAAAGAGTGAAGCAATTATGACAGCAGATGATTGTGAATGTGGATACAAGCTGGTGGAACATATATTTTGTGGGCAGGTGGATTTAGAACAAGGGCATTTGGAAGAGGACAGGATTTTTGAGGATTATATTGCGAAATATCTGAAGCATTGTAATGAAGCAGCATTTCGGATTTGGCAGTATACCTGTCAGGAGATGTTGAACAATGCTATTGAGCATTCAAGAGGGGGCAATATTTGTATTGAAGTACATGTAAATACTCTTTTTACTAAAGTAATTATTTTGGATGATGGTGTAGGCACTTTTCGGACATTAGTGGAATATATGTCGAAAAATGGATGGGAGAATCCGCGTGAGGAAGATGCTCTTATTGAATTGTATAAAGGAAAGATTACAAGTAATGCAGCCTGCCATTCCGGAGAGGGGATTTTCTTTTCATCTAAGATGACAGATGAATTTATGCTTTGGTCTGATGCAAGGGTATATATGTGTGGGAATGGAAAAAATTCCGCGACAATACAATCTCATCTCCTTGCATATGCATCTCGTATCAAAAAAATAGGAACAATAGTTTGCATGAGTCTTGAAAATGAGACGGAACGTAGAATTGGAGAGGTGTTTGATATGTATACAAATATAGAAGAAGGGTTCATTAAGACACATATTCCGGTAAAAGAAGCCTGTATAAACGGGGAGCCGGTGGCTCGTTCACAGGCACGTCGAATTTGTAATCGTTTAGAAGAGTTTAAGGAAGTTATTTTTGATTTTAGTAATGTAGAGTTTATAGGGCAGGGATTTGCGGATGAGGTGTTCAGGGTGTATGCAGTTGCTCATCCGCAGGTAGTGCTTTGTCCGATGCATATGGTGCCGGAAGTGGAACGTATGATTCGACATGTGGGCAGAGGGAAATTGCCGGAGAATGTACGGCTGCCATATTAAAGCAGTCAGGGAAAGTATTGTTTGCCATTTAGAGATATTAAAGGTATACTAGGCATAGTTGATGAACAACGTATACCGACTTCAGTAAGGAGGTGGCTTATGAAGTATTTGAACACTAATGAAACAAGTTTACTTTTTCAAAAATCCAGAAATAGTGAAATTTATATTGATAAAAGTGGTTTGATTGAGAAAGTTTCAGCTAAAATTGGAACGAATACACAGTATATATGTATTACCCGTCCAAGGCGTTTCGGTAAGTCTATGAATGCTCATATGTTAGGTGCATATTATACAAAAGGGCAAGACAGCAAGAGGCTTTTCGATGATCTTACCATTGCAGGGACAGATAATTATGAGAAGCATCTGAATGCTCATAATGTAATTTTTATAGATTTGAGCCGGCTTCCGTTTGAATGTAATTCTTACAGGGAATATATAGTCAGTATATATAACAATATAAAGCAGGATTTGATAGAAGCATATCCTTTTTTAGGAGAGCGGGAATATAATAATCTGAGCGAAATGTTTCGCGAGAGCGGAGATACATTCCTATTTATATTAGATGAGTGGGACTCTGTTTTTTATAAGCGTTTTATGTCAGAGGATGATAAGTTTTCTTACCTTGGTTTCTTAAAAAGTCTTCTAAAAGATCAGCCGTATGTGGAGCTGGCTTATATGACGGGAGTACTTCCGATTGCAAAGTACTCAAGTGGTTCGGAACTGAACATGTTCAGAGAATATAATTTTATGAATGACCATACCTTTGATTTATTTTTTGGAATTAATGAGGATGAGGTAAGGGAGCTTTGTAAGAAACATAAGTCAGTGTCCTACGAAGAGCTGCTTCGCTGGTATGATGGGTATTATTTAAGTGATGGCAGGCATTTATTTAATCCCAGGTCGGTAAATTGTGCATTATCAGATGGAGTTTGTCTGAATTACTGGACGGAAACAGGACCTATGAATGAAATAGCGGACTGTATTGAGAATAACGTAGAGGAAGTACGGGAAGACATTGTAAAGATGGTAGCAGGAATTCCGGTGGAAGTGGATTTGCAAGGGTATAGTGCAGTAGAACTGAATCTTGATACCAGAGATGAAATCCTGTCGGCGATGGTTGTTTATGGATTTTTGTCTTATCATGAGGGATTGTTACGGATTCCTAATCATGAGCTGATGGAAAAGTTCCAGAGAGTTTTATCCAGAGAAAGTATGGGTGAAATAAAGCAGATTGTTGATAAATCAAAGCAAATGTTAGAGGCAACCGTTGCTTTGGATTCGGATAAAGTAGCTGCTGTTTTAGAAGAGGTGCATGACAGAGAAATTCCATTTTTGCAGTATAACGATGAAAATGCTTTATCATGCGTGATTACATTGTGTTATCTTTATGCAAGAAGAGATTATTATATAGAGCGGGAGGAAAAGAGTGGTAAAGGGTATTGTGACTATATTTTTCTTCCAAAGAAAAGCGGGAAACCTGCAATTGTGCTTGAATTAAAAGTAAATGATACTTGCGACAATGCATTGAAACAGATAAAAGAAAAAGATTATCTGCAAAAAGCAAGGGAACATGCGAAAGAAATTCTTTTAGTGGCAATCAGTTATGATAAAGATAAGAAAAAGCATGCATGTGTGATTGAAACATATGAAGCAAAATAAAATACAAATTATAAAAAGAAGGGGACAAATTATGCATTACAATTATTTAATCGTAGGTGCCGGTTTATTCGGTGCTACATTTGCAAACAAAATGAAGGAAAACGGAAAGACCTGTCTTGTTATTGACAAACGTGAAAATGCAGCAGGCAATATTTTTACGGAGGATGTGGAGGGCATTCAGGTGCATAAATATGGTGCCCATATTTTCCATACATCCAATAAAAAAATATGGGATTATGTAAATCAATTCGCGGAGTTTAATCATTATATTAATAGTCCTGTGGCAAGCTATAAGGATGAACTTTACAATTTACCATTCAATATGAATACTTTCAGCAAAATGTGGGGAATTAAGAAGCCTGCGGAAGCGAAAGAAATCATTGCAAATCAGATTGCGGATTTAGGGATTAAAGAACCTGAGAACTTGGAGGAACAGGCACTTTCCCTTGTTGGAACAGATGTATATGAGAAGTTGGTAAAAGGTTATACGGAAAAGCAGTGGGGACGTGACTGTAAAGAGCTTCCGGCATTTATTATTAAGAGACTTCCGCTTCGTTTTACTTATGATAACAATTATTTTAATGATCCATACCAGGGCATTCCGAAAGGCGGCTATACCCGTATGGTGGAAAAAATGCTTCAGGATACTCCGGTTATGCTGGGAACAGAGTATAAGCAGTTTTTGGAAGAAAATGAGGCAGCAGGCGATAAAAAGATTACATTTGATAAAGTGTTGTATACCGGAATGATTGACGAGTATTTTGATTATTGTCTGGGTGAGTTGGAGTATCGTTCTTTACGTTTTGAAGAAGAACTTATCAAAGGAGAAGAAAATTATCAGGGAAATGCAGTTGTAAACTATACGGAAAGACAGATACCGTATACGAGAATTATTGAGCATAAGCATTTCGAGTTTGGAAAGCAGCCTGATACGGTGATTACAAAAGAGTATCCGGCAGAATGGAAAAAAGGAGATGAACCTTATTATCCGGTAAATAATGAGAAGAATGACAGTCTTTTTGCAGAGTATAAAAAGCTTGCTGAGAAAGAACAGAATGTATTGTTTGGCGGTAGACTTGGTCAGTACAAATATTATGACATGGACAAGGTGATTGAAGCAGCAATGCAGATGTGCGAGGAAGAGTTAAAAGCTTCTGTTTAAAAGTATATTTTGCATGATTTTGTACATACTGATACAGAGTAGATAAGTGTAGTAGGTGGAAGAATAGTTCTTCCGCCTATTGTGTTTTAAGCATGACGGTGCATGCAGATAGGAGTCAGTATGAGTGAACAAACTTTTAATAAGAAAAAACAGGAACAGATGAATGAGCAGAAATCCTTAAATAAATTTAATTCCATTACGGAAAAGCAGAAACCTGAAAATCAAAATCAGAAGCATAATGTGAGGGAAGAGGGAATTGGTCCTGTGAATCAGAAAAGATAATTTTCAGTGAAGATATAGTATTATTATAAAATTTTCTAAAAAAATACAAAAAATATAATCTGCCAATGTATTACATTACTCTCTTTTTGTGGTAAAATAGTACCATAAAATGGAGAGGAGCAGTATGATGGACAATTATTTTTCCTCTATAAAAGAGATGCAGGCACAGCTGTTTCATGTGATGGCAATTGCAGCGTGCACTGCCAATATGTTTGGTTTTTTACTGAATGCCTTTTTGCATGGGAATGCACTTCCGACACAAATATGTGTTATATGCGGAGTTATCCTTTTGATTTTGAGTATTTGGGGTATTTTTACAAAACATAAGGGCTGGGCCACCGTTGGAATATTGGTAACGGTAGTGTGGATAGAGTTTCCGTTTTTGTATAGTGTATACAGTAGTATTATATTGGTTTATTTTGTTTTGAGTATTTTAGGGATTACAATATTTTTCCCGAGAAAATTTAGTGTTCCATTTTGTGTTATGACAATTTTATGGGATATTCTTGTTATGATAGCGTCGCATTTTTTTCCGCAAACTATTAACCCCGTAAGTGAAATATCTTTGTTAATGTTTACGATATGTTCGTATCTTATTGTTGCCATAGCAGTATTCGTTTTGTTAAATATTGTTATCCTGCGCTATGAGCGTCAAAAAGAAGAACTGCATACCATGAATGTACAGCTTGATTATTTGGCCAATCATGACCCTTTAACGAAGCTGTATAATCGTGGGTATCTGATGAAGGAGATAGAAAAACGAATACAAAAGGATCATACAAGTTTTATTGCGGTTATTATGGATGTTGATAACTTTAAGAGTATTAATGATACATATGGACATAGCTTTGGGGATGAGGTTCTTACTACTTTTGCACAGATTTTGGACAAGGAAGTAGACGGAAAGGGCTTTGCAGCCAGATTTGGTGGTGAAGAGTTCATGATAATTTATGACCATGAAAATCAAGAGGAGGCATTGCAGGTACTTCATAATGTAGCCACTCAGCTGGAAACACATTTTCAAAGAGAAAAGCATATCTCGGTTACGTTTAGTGGCGGATTAGAGGTGTATAGCAGTCAGAAGAAGGTAGATGAGCTGATTATAAGTGCGGATAACAAATTATATCAGGCAAAGCAGAATGGGAAAAATCAGATTATCTGCTAAGAAAGGTGAAAAGGATTTAAAGCAGTTACGCTTTAAATCCTTTTCTATGGGGCTATATTATACTAGGAGAATAAGGCAATATGTAAAAACTAATCTTCCATCTTCAGCAGATGATTCATTTCTTCTACCATATCATTAATTGAGCTTGCCTGATTTGCAACCTCGGCAGTATCGGTAGCGTTACTTTCTGCCATAGAATTGATGGATACGAATTGTTCATTTTCATTACGGATACTTTCAGCAATGTCCTGGTTAATAGACACTGTCTTTTTAATAACTTCAGCCTGCTTTCCGTGAGCATCCCCCATGGTATTGATTGCATTAACGGAAACATTCAATAATTCGGTCATATCCTGCATGCTGCGGAATACATTAGCAAAATATTCATTCTGAGTACTTAATTTAGTAGAGTTTTCTTCCACCTGTATGGTAATTTCCCTGACATTATTCTGTACTCTTTCAATAACGTTTTCAACTTCTTTTAAGGATTCCTGTGTACTGTTTGCAAGATTTCCTACCTCAGTTGCAACTACTGCAAAACCTCTTCCGGCTTCACCGGCTCTTGCGGCCTCTATGGAGGCATTTAGAGCTAATAAATTTGTGGAGGAAGATATATCACTGATAAGCTTTAATGTAACACCGATTTCCTGTACGGCATCGGAAAGCTTTTGGGCGATTTCTGTTGTTGCTTTCATGGACTGTGATACTTCTCCGTTAATCGTATGTAAATCATTTAACAATCGTTCATTTTCTATAGATTTATCGAGTAAATCTTTTGATGTTGTTTCTACCTTTTCTACATTATCAGCAACAACACTTTCCCACTCACTTAATTCCCCAAGATTTGCCATGCTTTCATCTGTTTTGGAACTGAGTATGTTACTGCTTTCTACCAATTGCTCGCTGGTTGCCGCAAGTTCCTCGGCGGAAGCACTTTCATTTTCGGAAATCTGTGAAAGTGATGTTCCGGCAGTGTGTAATCTGTCAGATAACAACTGAACAGAAGACAAAACACTCATAACATGTTCGTTATTTTTCTCTAATTCGTCTTTTTTGGCATTTACCAAAAAATGTGATACGAAGAAAACAAAAATAAGCAATCCGGATAAAGATAATACAAGAGCGACCAGACACATAAGAATGTCAGTGATAAATAATTCATCTTTTACCGGTAAAAGGTCAGTTCCGCGTATCCACCATCCGATAAACAAGGAAACCATGCAGGCTAAACCACTTGTTAATACCAGCTTGATGTCCAAAAAGAATGCCATCAAGATTAAAAAGAAAAACAAAAATCCCCAAAAAGTTCTTGTAGGCAACATATATAACAGATAATTCCATTGAATAACTAAAGCACATGCGGAAAAGATTTTTCCAATTTTCAGTCGTCCTTCTTTTAAATAGCCGTTTTCATCAAAGGATGTTTTGATGATGACTATCGCAGTTATGAAAAAGCAGGTATCCATGACACCAAGTAAAATTGTTGAAATCCACGGGACATCCGGATAAAATCCCAATAATTTTTCTGTATTAAACATAACCGTGGCACACATACATGCACATACCAGTATGATGAGTCCCCATTTAAATACAGCAGATAAGTATACCTCAACGGCAGTTTTTTTCTTTCCCATGATAAGCCTCCTGTCAGAAATCTTCTTAGCTGATTTTTTATGATAGTTTTCTGATATATGAGCCTATTATCTGACAAATCGGGAAAGGGGTAAAGTGAAAATCTGTTAACTGGTAGAAAATACCCTTCGTTCGGTCATTGCATTTCAGAAATAAGAAGGTAAAATAATATTACAACAGTTTATATTTACAAATAGAAACAGGGGATAGCGGGAAACTATTGTGTTTAGGGATGAAATTCGCCGGTGAAGAGAAGGCGAGGTTATAAAAAATGAATGTTATAAAAAAATACTGGACATCGGTTTATCGATATGTATTACTTTTAGTTCCCGGCTTTTGTATGTGTGCAGGGATATATTTTTCGACGCTTAAGTCATTGGGATTTTATCCGAATTTGTCATGGTTACATATTTTGTTGTTTGATTGCAGTCAGTTTGTCTATTTAGGAATTGCTTTATTTTTTATATGGAAAAATTGGAAGGACGATTCTTATATTCCGATGCATCTGAGATATGTAAAAGCTTATACGGTTACTATTTTATTTATCCAGTATAATGTGTTGCTTTATTTATTTCCGTCTTCACATTTGTGGGAATGTACTTTTTTGTTTTTTGCAATTCTTACTTTTTTGTTTGACAGCAAACTTATGGTTTTAAATACGATACTGTATTTTATTTCTTTGCTGATAGCACATTTTTTACGTCCGGGAGCATTTTTGCCATTGGCAGACAGGGATGTAGGGGAAATTATTGCGTATCGGATTATGATTTACTGGCTTACGGCGATTTGCATTATAGTTATTGTGTATTCTGTAGAGCGTTTTTTGATTCGGGCACAGGAAAGCACGGAAGAAAACGTGATTTTGCTGGAGAAGCAGTTAGAGTATTATCAGGATATGGAGCTTCTTGATACAGAATTGCGTAAATTCAGGCATGATGTAAAAAATCATTTTATTTGCATGGAATCGCTTCTGGATAAAGGAAATATGGATGATTTATCAAAATACTTTGAGGACTATAAAAAAGCCTTTTCGTTTTCTGAGAAAAAGTATTATTCGGGAAATGAAATCGTAGACGCCATCTTGAATCATGATGTGCCGCATTATTGTGCCAAGGAAGTAAAGCTGACAGCATATGGTACCCTGCCTAAAATAGAGACGGTTTCGGATATAGATATGTGTACTTTGTTTTCTAATTTACTTTCCAATGCCATTACCGCGGCAAATCAATGCATTGGCAACAATTTGGAGCCACAGATTGACATTCATTTTTCCGGTGGAAAGAAATATTTTTCCATCATAGTGTCCAACAGTATGCCGGCACAGAGTAATAATGAAAAAAAAGGAAAGAATCATGGATTTGGGGTACGTAATATCAGAGATGTTTTAGAGAAATATAATGGGACGTGTGAAATAAACATTGAAGAACATACTTTTGCTATGACAATTTATCTTCCTATTTAAAATGACATTCAAAGGAGAACGACATGAAGATTGTACTATGTGATGATAATGAAATAGTTTCAGAGGAGTTAAGGGTATTAATCAAGAAATTTGATGAGAAAAATAGCCTGCAAAGTGATTTTTTGTATTTTCAGAAGCCCTCTGTATTGTTTCAGTATATGCAGAATGAAACGGTGGAGCTTATTTTTATGGATCTTGAATTTTGCGATGAATCAGAGGATGGGATTGTTTGGTTAAAAAAAATAAAAAAACAGTTTCCGCACACGATAGTTATTATTCTGACTGCTTATGAAAATCGTTATAAAGAAGGCTATGAAGCAAGAGCTTTTCGCTTTATGACAAAGCCTGTTGAGGAAAAGGAGCTGTTTGAGTATCTTCAGGTCAGTATGGAGGAATTGCAGCTTACAGAGAGTATTTTTATAATGCGGCGTGGTATTCCACATAATATTTTAATCAAGGATATCAGTTACTTTTCCGCGCAGTCCGGCGGAAGTGAACTATGGACGAGAACGGATATGTTTTTATGTGAAGAAAGTCTGTTACAGTGGGAGCAATGTTTACCGGAGACGATATTTTTCCGCTGTCATAGCAAATATCTGGTAAACATGACGCAAGTGGCAAATTTTGAACATCAGATTTTAACACTTGTAAATGGTGAAAAAATTCCGGTTTCAAGAAGACGATGGAAGGCATTTCAGTTGGCGTATATGAAATTTGATACGAAAGATTATAGGATATAAAATTATAAGTATATAAAATTATAAGTATATAATTGGAAAAAGATATCTCAAACTATTGATGATGAAGATGGTTTGGGATTTTTTTGCATTTCGCGAAGTATGTGTGCATTTCACGCAAGAAAATCAAAAAATGTAGAAAATTGTATTATTTTATAAACGGAATTTGATGATGGAGAAGATTTTAGATGTATAGAATGTATTTTAAGTTGGAAAAAATTAGAATTAAGTAAAATATATATGTTAGAATTGTCGGAAAATATATATTATTCTTGACGTTTGGTACTGTTAGGTATAGTATTTATAAAAAATTAATAAATTCAAGAGATAGAGGAGCAATATGGTATTTTCTAGTATTACATTTTTATTGTATTTTTTACCGGTTGTATTTATAGTGTATTATCTTTTGGCATTTTCAAGAAAATTGCAAAATTTATGGCTGTTAGCCGGCAGTTTGTTTTTTTATGCATGGGGAGAACCTATATATGTGGTTATAATGCTCGGTTCCATTATAGTAAACTGGCTGCTGGGATTGGCGATTCATAGAAGTGGAGATAACAAACGACTGCGTAAGGTCTTTATGATTGTAGCATGCATTGCTAATTTAGGAGTGCTTGGAATTTTCAAATACACCGGATTTTTTATTGAAATTATTAATTCCATGTTTGGAGAGCAGGTATTGCAGGATCCGGAAATCAGGTTACCGATTGGTATATCTTTTTTCACATTTCAGGCATTGTCTTATGTGATTGATGTATACCGTGGAAAGGCGCAGACGCAGAAGAATATGCTTCACCTTGGACTCTATATATCCTTTTTCCCGCAGTTAGTGGCAGGACCGATTGTACGGTACACAACAGTGCAGAAACAAATTTTGAATAGAAAATCTGACTGGAATATGATTTCAAACGGAGTATGCCGTTTTGTGGAAGGGTTGTTAAAGAAAATATTGTTAGCCAACAATCTGGCAATCGTGGCTGACAATATATTTGAACTGACAAATTACGGAAGTACAGTGGTAGAAGTTCCGGTAATGCTTGCATGGGTAGGAGCATTGGCATATACTTTCCAGTTATATTATGATTTCAGCTCATACTCAGATATGGCAATCGGGTTGGGAATGATGTTTGGATTTACGTTTCCGGAAAACTTCCGATATCCTTTTGTCAGTAAGTCGATTAAGGAGTTTATGGCAAGATGGCATATTTCTCTGGCAACCTGGTTTAATCAGTATGTGTATAAGCCGTTGGGGGGAGGTCAGGGAGAAAATCAGGACAGGATGTTGCGTAATCTTTTGATTGTGTGGCTGTTAACCGGTATCTGGCACGGTGCAGCGTGGAACTTTATATGGTGGGGATTGTTCTTCTTTGTATTCATCGTGTTAGAGAATCTGATTCAGATTGAGCAGATTGAAGGACATAATGTTTTGCGTCATATTTATGTGATTTTTGTAGTTATGATTGCAATGGTTATATTCCGGTGTGAGGACAATGCTCAGTTGATTGTATATATGCAGGATTTATTTGGTCTGGCGGGGAACGGTTTTTACAGTCCTACAGCAGTTATGTTTTTGAAAGAGTATGGAATTGTTCTTGTATCTGCAATTCTGTTTGCGTTGCCTTTAAGAGAATATTTGGAAGAAAGAGTAGATACTGCTGCACATGGAAAACGGATAAAAGGTGTTTATCACATATGTTATGTAGCAGGTATGCTTGCATTGGTAATTTTTAGCTTGTCAGTGTTGGCAAAAGGTGGCTACAATCCGTTTATCTATTTTAACTTTTAACAGGAGTGTGTGGAATGAAGACGAAGATGTACAAAAAGGTATTCGCATTTATTTTTCTTTCAATGTTAATCAGTTTTTCGATTAATAATATTATGTGGGAATACGATAATATATTGTACGAGATTAATGAAGTCGGATTACCGGAAAATATAGAAGACTTACAGGGCTTTACGGGACAAATGGACGGATTTCTGACAGATCATCTTGTGGGAGGACATTATTGGAATGAACTGTATGGTTCGGTACATAAAGCATTAGGAAAAAATGAAGAGAACAATTTTACCTATGTACGGGACAAGAATGGATTTTTATATTCAGGAAATTTCTGGAATACTTCGAATGTGGATGCAAGGGAACTGGCATTGCGTGTCCGCAGATTGCAGGATGCAGTGGCTGATAAAGGAACGAAGGTAGTCTGCATCATGTATCCTACAAAATATAATGAAGAATGGTCGGACGGATATTATGGTATTCCGTATAATAATCTGAATGAATACGCTGATTCGGTATTATTGTATATGCGCAGATATAATGTGGATTATATTGATTTCAGAGAGGTCTTTTTAGAAGCGGATATGTCAATGGAAGATATCTTTTATAAAACAGACCATCACTGGACGGTACCGACGGCTTTTTATTCGACCGGTGTGGTACTGGAGCATTTGAAAGAGAAGTACGGTGATGATTTAGATTCCACAGGGTATTATATGGATATGAATAATTATGTAGTGGAAAAGCATGAAAAGATTTATCTGGGTTCACAAGGGCGTGAAACAGGAGTAGAATATGCAGGACTGGATGATTATACCTATATATATCCTAAGTTTGATACAAAATATACGTATTCAGGTTATTATCGTACAGGAGAACCATTTACAAAGCATGGAGATACATTAAAATCATTAGTCAGTCAAAAATATCTGACATATGAGGATGCTTATGAAAGAGAAATGAACAACAGTTATCTGCAGGGAATATGTCTGGGGGACAAAATTGTCAATGAGAAGAAAGAGGACGGAGCAAAAATGCTGTTTATCCGAGATTCTTATTCTTCTCCGATTGCAGTGTTTATGGCACCTATGTGCAGTCAGATTGATTTAATGTGGTCGCTGTATGTTGATGAAGAAACAGTGGAAGAGCGAATTGCACAAGAAGAGTACAATTATATATTTGTGGCATTGGCGATTGATAATTTTGTTGATGAAGGATTCCCGTTCTTTAAAAGTGAAGAAGAGAATACAACCATACAGCAAAAGAGTGAGGAGTAGATATGGCAGAACAATTGGATGTAAGCAGAGTAGAGGAAAAGTATGTCATTTCGAAGAAAGAAGCAGAAAGGCTTTATTGGAAGTTAAAGCAGATTCTGCCGGGAGATGACATGAATGGTTATGAAACATATACGGTTCGTTCTCTGTACTTTGATTCTTATCATAATGATGATTATTTTGATAAGCTGGCAGGAATCAAGGATCGAAAGAAAATCCGATTACGGATTTACGATACAAAGACCGACACGGTAAAGCTTGAGTTGAAGCAAAAGTCGGGGGATAACCAGAGAAAACAGTCATTGACAATTACCAGAAAGGAAGCTGAAATGCTTATCAAAGGGAACTGTGAGTTTCTTTTGGAAAAGGACAAAGCACTGGCGCAGGATATTTATTATATATTCAGAAAAGAAGTATATTTACCCAGATGTATTGTAGAGTATAAGCGGCAGGCATTTGCAGTGCCGACGAATAATATTCGTATTACTTTTGACAGCGAGATAGCTTCCACGGAAGGGAATTTTGATTTGTTTAATCCTTCACTTGCCATGCTGATTCCTGTTGAGAGTAGGAATAAGGTGGTACTTGAGGTGAAGTATAACCATTTTTTATTGAGTTATATAAAGGATGCACTGAGTTTGTGTGATGTAACACAGGAATCTTATAGTAAGTATGTAAGTGCAAGGAAATATGGATTGTAAATTATAAAAGTCAAAGGAATAACAGGTACAGTTAACGGGTACTTGAGAGAAAAGGAGAACAGTTTATGAAAGAAGAGTTATATCAGTACATAGTGAATCAGAGTGGAAGCATGTCAATACCGGAAATTGTAATCGGTTTTGTGGCAGCAGTTATTATTGGAGCAATTATTTTTATCTCTTATCGTTTTTCACACACTTCCAGTGTATACAGCGCAAAGTTCAATGTATCACTTGTGATGTTGACACTTGTAACTACGCTTGTAATGAGTGTTATCGGAAATAATGTTGCACTGTCTTTAGGTATGGTCGGTGCGTTATCTATTGTTCGTTTCCGAACAGCAGTAAAAGATCCGAGAGATACAGCTTATATATTTTGGTGCATTGCAGCAGGTATCTGTTGTGGTATTGGTGACTATATAGTAGCAGGACTCGGAACAGGTGTAATTTTTCTTGTAATGTTGCTTTTGGGTAATGTTAGAAATAATGACAGATATCTTCTCATTGTCAGAGGACAGGAAGGTACAGCTGCAGTGGAAAGTACAGTAGATTCATATTTTAATGGAAAGGCATTCTTCCGTGTATGCAATGAAGACAGAAGCTCCGTGGAATTAATTTATGAGGTGTCAGCATCAGTGTTAGCAGCTGCTAAGAAAAAACATCAGGATAAAGATATTAAGGAAATGTTATTTGCAATCAATGGTGTAGATTCTGTTAATTTAGTATGTCAGAATGATGAAATTACAAGATAAACTGATTTAATGAGTAATTTTTAACTATTGATTTGAATGCGTAAATGGGTATAAAACATGAAAAAAACAATTGTAACTGCTTTGACTGTAGTGATCGTGCTGGGGATTTTTTGTATGGTATTTTCAAAGGTGCATTTTGATGTATCGACGTCTGTCAGAGAATATCAGCATGAGGAAAAGAGTCAGGCAGATTCAAGCATAGGAGAGACGACTATTGCAAAAGACGGAACCATAGATCCGGAGAGTTTTGTATCGCATCTGCCATTGGTAGTGATTGATACAAATGGAGAAGAAATTCCGTATATATACGAATTTAATGATGACATGTCTGACAAGTTTTATAAGGATGAGAATATTACAAATCCCTGGCTTGGAATGACAATATCCGTTATAGAGAACGATAATTATGTCAATACAGTTATGGACAGTCCTTCTTTAAAAACAAATGGATTAATAAAAATTCGTGGTGCCAGTTCCAGTACTTTTGAAAAAAAGCAGTATGGAATAAAATTGTTGGATGAGAATGAACAGGAATCAGAGCTTTCGGTACTTGGTATGGAAGCCGATGAAGACTGGGTGTTATCAAACAGTATATTGGATTCCTCCTGTATCAGAAATTATATGGCGTATAATATAGGAGGGCAGATTTTCCCATATACTCCCGAGGCTAAATTTTGTGAGGTTATTATGAAGGATGGAGACACATATAATTATTGTGGTCTTTATCTGTTAACTGAAACAGTAAAAAAAGCAGAGGGCAGAGTAAATATTGCTGATTTTGACGCTAATGAAAATCAACTCAGTTATATAATATGCAGAGACAGACGGAATCAGACCAAAACGACAATGTCAACATGGGCGTCGGACAGTCAGCTGTGTTACGGATGGTTTACTTTTCAATATCCAAAGGAAGAATTACTGACGGATGATGTGGTGCATAGAGTGGAAGAACAGCTTTCTACGATTGAGAAAGTGCTGTATTCCGAAGATTATGAAGAATTTTTAACATATCCGAAATATATTGATGTAGATTCTTTTGTAGATTATTTTGTAGTAAATGAATTCTTTATGAACTATGACTCGGGAAATAACTCTACATATTACTATCAGGATCATGCACATAAACTGTCTATGGGACCTTTGTGGGATTATGACAACTGTTGGGATAATTATAGTATGGAGGCCGGAGATGCTGAGTATATCGTATTTATTTTAAGACCATGGTTCGAAAAGCTGGTGCAGGATCCGGCTTTCGTAGAGCAGGTGTGCGAGCGATATGCGGAGTTGAGAGAAACTATTTTGTCCACAGAGTATATAGAGAGCTTTATAGATGATACTGTTTCTTATTTGGGGAATGCGATAAAGCGTGACAGAAGCAGATGGAGAGCTGTTTATGAAGAGGAACATATGCTTCATGTTGTTGAAGAAGGGCAAGGCTATGTAATTGACCGAAACAGAGAAACCCATGAAGAAGAAATTATCCGGTTAAAGGATATGATGACAAGACATGGAGAATGGCTGGATGAATACATGGATGATTTCCTGTCAGAATATGTGGTAGAGGTGGAGCAGGGAAAAGATGTACAGACGACATCTGCGGCAGCACTCATATTCGTAGTAGGTTTTATGGTAATGATTGTTTTGATTAACCGAAAAACAAGAGGGATGTAAAGAGGAGAGAGTGATATGAAAAAGAAAAGCAAAAAAGGGTTTTCGGTGGCATTGTCAATTTTGACGGTGGCATGTTTAATCATTTATCTGGGGTGGAGAATACTTCGTACACTGCCGGATTATCGTGTGTATGGATGGGTTGCGTTTATTGCAGGTATTTGTCTGATTGTTGCAGAAGCAATTTCTGTAATAGAGGCACTGGTTCATTACTGGGATTTGAACCGTCAGTATACACCGCCTATGCCGGAGATACCTGAGGAATGGTATCCGGAAGTAGATGTATTGATTGCAACGCATAATGAAGAGGAAGAATTATTATTTAAGACAGTTAATGCATGTACCAGAATGAAATATCCGGATAAGAGAAAAGTACATATTCACATATGTGATGACACCAATCGCCCGGAAATTAAGGCACTGGCAGATAAATTACATGTAAATTATTTTGGATTAAGTGATAATAAACTTGCGAAAGCAGGTAATCTTAATAATGCAATCGGAAAGACAAATGCACCATTGATTGTAACTTTCGATGCGGATATGATTCCGAACAGTGATTTCTTAATGGAAACTGTACCATACTTCTTCTTACCGAAGATGAAGCAGGATGAAAATGGTAAGTGGGTAGAGAGAACACCGGATGAGATTGATGAAAAGTTCAAAATCGGATTCATTCAGACACCGCAGTCCTTTTATAATCCGGATTTGTTCCAGTATAACTTATATAGTGAAGGACAGATTCCTAATGAGCAGGATTATTTCTTCCGTCAGGTAAATATTGGTAAAAACCGTGCGAATGCACCAATTTACGCAGGATCTAATACCGTGATTTCCAGAGAGGCATTGGAAGAAGTGGGCGGAATTCGTACCGGTACTATTACCGAGGATTTTGAAACAGGACTTTTGATTGAAAGTAAGGGTTATACATGTTATGCCGTTGATAAATTATTGGCAAAAGGTCTGGCACCGATTACAATTAACAGTCTGATTAAGCAGAGAGAGCGTTGGGGAAGAGGATGTATTTATTCTCTGAGACGTGTACATATACTTTTAAGTCCGAAGTTTAACTTTAAATTAAAGCTGGCATATTTTTCATGCAGAATTTACTGGGGAAGTTTTACCAGAAGGTTTTTATATATTTTGTCACCGATTCTTTTTGTATTGTTTGATATTCCGGTTGTAATATGTGATTTCAAGGAGCTTATACTGATATGGTTACCGTCTTATGTACTTTACGGAATTACCTTAAAAAAGATTTCAGGAGACATTCGAAATACCAGATGGAGTAATATTATTGATACAACTATTTTCCCATATATGTTACTTCCAATTTGGGCAGAAACATTGTTTATTCGTAAAAAAGAGTTTCATGTAACAGGTAAGGCAAAGGTTCAGCAGAACAACAATGCTTATATGGCATTACCGCATGTGGTATTATTAGTATTATGTATTTATGCACTGATTATTATGATAAAAGATTTGTTCCTGTACAGAGCATTTGGTTCCGTGATAGTTATATATTGGTTAATCATTAATTCCTCCAGTCTGATTATGTCAATTTTCTTTATGATTGGAAGAAAGAGTGAGAGACTGACAGAACGATTTAGCGTAAATCTTCCGGTGGAAGTACAGTACGAAGGAAAAGTATATCATGGTAATGTAGTAGATATTTCAGAAGGCGGTTTGGCGTTAGAACTTGACGATGCAATTTATCTGCCGTATAAAGAAGGCAAGGAAGCAGATTTTTATATTCAGTATAATGAATACTATGCAAAAGTAACAGGACATATTGTAACTGTAAAAAAGGCGGCGGCAGGAAAATGGAAATACTGTGTAGTTGTTTCTGAAATGGATGAAAAGAACAGACAGGAATATCTGCAGATTATTTATGACAGAGAACATACTCTGCCGAAAAAACTGAGTAAAAATTCCAGTTATTTTGGTGATATTGTAAAGAACTTATCTAAGAGAACCGAGGTTGCGGAAAGTTCACGCAGACAGACAGCAAGAATTATGGTAAATGAGACCTGTGAGCTGAATGATGGAAATAAAGTATTATTAGAGAATTACAACTTTGAGTTTGTACGTTTGTCAGCAGTAGGAGAAGGAAGTTTACCGGCGAAACTGACATTATTCCCGGGAAGTGCATATGAATTATACTGTGAACAGAGCGATATCAATCCAAATGTTTATGCAATCACAAATTGGGAAGCACTTGTGGATAATAAAGAGTTTATGAAAGTAGTCAAGGGATGGAGTTCGAATGCAAAGGAAAAGAAACGTAGGTAATCTTTTTGTAAAGTGTATTCTTGGAGGCATATGTATAGTTTGTGTGACAGGATGGTGTAAATCATTGGCTGAAGTGGCAAGGCAGGAAGAGATGATAACGTCACTTCAGCAGGAAAATGTTTCATTGGAGGAACAGGTAGAATCCATGCAGGAGGAAATAGAAGTGCTGACGAATCCGGGAAACGGAGTGAGGGCATATGGACAGCTTTCCGTGAAAAACGGAAAGCTGTTGTCTGAATCAGGGGAAACGGTGACTTTGCGGGGAATGAGCAGTCATGGTCTGAACTGGTATCCGAAGTACACCAATGCAGCTGCTATGAGTACCTTAAAAGAATATGGTGCTAATGTATTTCGTATTGCCATGTATACAGATCAGGATGGTGGATATATTTATGAAAGTCAGCAAAATGAAACATATATGTATATGGCCATTGAAAATGTACTGTCACAGGATATGTATGCAATCGTGGACTGGCATGTATTGCGTGACGAGAATCCATTGCTATATGCAGACGAAGCAGTTTCATTTTTTGAACAGATATCTGCTCATTATGCCGGAAATAAAGGAATCATCTATGAGATATGTAATGAACCAAATGGCAGCACTACATGGGAAGACATCAGGGAGTATGCAAACAGGGTAATTCCTGTAATTCGTGCTAATTCACCGGAAGCAGTAATTATAGTAGGGACACTGGATTATTGTACAGAGTTGTCGGAGGCTGTACAGAGACCGTTAGAGTATGATAATATAATGTATGCTTATCATAAATATATTGATGTGTCTAAAGATAAAGAACTTGAAAATGGCAGGCTGAAAGAAGCAATAGAAGCAGAGTTTCCGGTATTTGTCAGTGAATGGGGAATTTCCTATGGCGACAGGGATGATACAAATATTGACAGTTATAAAGATGAGTCATTATACCCAGAGCAGGCATATGAATTTGTAGAATATATGGATAAACATGATATAAGCTGGTGTGGCTGGTCGTTATCCAATAAAGCGGAGGCTCACAGCATGATATTGAGTGATTGTGATAAGCTGAGTGGCTGGACGAAAGAAGATATGACTCCCGGAGGCTGGTTTATGATGCAGTCTATGATGGAGAATAAAGAACAGTAATTAAAAAGTAAAGAAAAGAAGATATGTTGTGAGTTAAAAAGCTGATAATAACAGCAAGTAATAAAGTTGGAGGAAGAAAAATGGAAGAAATTTTAGAACAAGTAATTGAAATTGTAAAAGAAACAATGGATGTGGAGGAGGTTACTCCTGAAACATTGATGGAAGATGAATTGGGAATCAGTTCTCTGGAATTTTATGAATTATTAAACAATTTAGAGTCTGCTTTTGGAATTAAAATTCCGGAAAAGATTTTGAGCAATGTTGAAACTGTAGAAGATATTGCATATGAAGTAAATACAATATTGGAGAGAAAAGGATGACAATTTCACACCTGTTAAAGGATTATGCAAACAGATTTTATGGTACAGCTTCTTTTGGCTTTATAAAATCGGGAGAAGAATGTGTTATAAAAGCTGAAGAATTTTATCAACATGTAAAGAAGGCAGAGCATTTTTTCAGGCAGAATATGGGTGAGAGGAAAAAACAGCGTATAGCAGTTGTTGGTGAAAATTCCTATGCGTATCTGGTGATGATTTTTGGCATTATCTGTTCTGAAAATATTGTAGTGCCCTTAAATCATACCTATGCTGATGATGTGTTATGCCAGTTTTTGGAAAAGGCTGCGGTTTCAAAAGTAATATGTGACGAGGAATACATAACAGGTCTGACAGAAAAGAATTTGGAAATACCGATTTTGTCAATGGGAGAAAGCTTTGAAAAAATTTTAGAGCAGCCCGAGAGTATTGGAGAAGAAAGCGGTGAAGCAGCAGAAGATGTGATTTTGATGTTGCTTTCCTCCGGGACAAGTGGTATTAGTAAAATTGTGGAAATAACCAATGAAAATTTGTGTGCCTTTCCACGGAGAGTATTGGAATGGGAGCAGGAGTCACCGCAAAACAGTCTGTTGCTGTTACCCTTTTATCATATCAGCGGAATTATTCCCCTGCTTGAAGATATGATGCGTGGGAATCTGACTTATATCAGTAATGCCAAGTATTTAATCAGGGACATTCAGCAATATCATATTGATAAGTTGATTTTAGTTCCGGCAATGATGAAAAGAGTATTGGGGCAATGTGAAAAATCAGAAGAATTTAAAGGGGCCTGTAATAGTATAAAAGAAGCATTGTGTTTAGGGGCACCTATGGATGGAGATCTGATTCAGCGGATGGAGAATGCATCAATTACTCCAAAAACTTACTATGGCATGACGGAAACTACAGGGACTGTGTCCGGAGAGGGAACATACAAAAAAGGAGCATGCGGAAAAGTAGCCCCTTTTTGTGAGGTTAAGATTCAGGATGGTGAGATTCTTGTAAAAGGAAGAAATGTCATGAAAGGCTATTTCAATGACGCGGAAGAAACTGCTAAGGTGTTAGAGGAAGGCTGGCTTCATACCGGAGATTTGGGAGAGATTGATGAAGAAGGTTATTTGTTTGTAAAGGGCAGAAGAAAAAATACGATTATTTTATCAAATGGTGAAAATGTATGTCCGGAAGAATTGGAGAATGACCTGTATAGATGTGAGCTGGTGGAAGAGTGCCGTGTATTTGGACAGGATGACGCTGTGAAAGCAGAAGTGTTCTGTGGAGGAGAGAAAAAAAGAGAGGATGCGGAACAAATAATCAAAGAACATGTACGTGTGATGAATCGCTCTTTACCACCTTCCCATAAAATAAAAGAAATACAATTCAGTAATCATCCGTTAGAGAAAAATTCTATGGGGAAAATTATTAGAAGATAAAAGATACCCTGAGGAAATATAGAAAGGATGTCCAGCAGTACCTTGGGCTTGGTAGTGTGCAGAGTGTGTATCATTGGTTAAACGGTCTTAGTATGCCGACGATTGATAATTTGTATGCACTTAGTGAGTTATTTGAATTGCCGATAGATGCAATGGTGTGTGGAAACCGGTCGGTTATGGTGCCGGATGTTTCTTCTGAAATGAATAATTCGGATTATCAGAGAATGTATTCCTATTATACAAAGTTAAACAAGAAGCGGGTTGCGTAGATGGTGATGAAAGCCGATTGCTTTATGCAAAACGAATCGGTAAAGAGGAATATGCAAGGGAAGCGGAGTCTGCATATCAGCAGATTATTGACTTGATTGATAGATTTCAAAAGATTGATGCTGCAATTGTAGATTCCAATGCAAGAACGGAAATTATTACTTCTTATGGAACCTTTACTGTCGCCGGAGCAATATCTTTTAGAAGCAGACTTCGCGGCTTAGGTGCATACGAGGGTGAGGCGGATTTTGAAGGAAAGCTTCAGGATAAATTGAAAAGCGAATATAATGAGCGGGTTCGGTTTTGTGATTTGAAAAATAGTCAGCTACAATCAACCGCTGAGGGGATGCGATTGAGTATTCTTGGAAAGGACACAAAGACAAAGGATGAAAAGCCTTTGGGTGTAGTGGATGCATATGTGAAAGAGAATACTACAGAACTCGTGGACCCATTAGATGTTAAAAAGAAGCTGGAAATGTTGGAAGAAAAACGCAGTACACTTCTGACAGAGTTGGATACCCAGATAAAAGTGTCCAACGCGACTACGTTTATTGAAGTAGCATAAGGGATATACATTGCCTGCATTACGAAAACCTCAAACCCGGCTTCCCTGTAACTGGGTTACGTTACAAGAAAAAATACCAATCGGCAAAATTGGGTTACTTAACTTTAAAAGTGGCGCAGAGGTAGCGCACATGGTTGATAACCATGATGTCACAGGTTCGAATCCTGTCTTTGGAAACGTTAGGTTTGATTAATGATGTAAATAACATCTCCAATTTAACTGTTTTGAATTATGATTGAACTGTCAAAGGTGAATTGTCAATGATTTTGTTCTTGAATGGTTTTATGTGAAGTAGAAGCTTTTGTTTAGACATAGAAATGTGTTGAAATCCATGAAAAAGGTTGAAGCGTTAAGTCGGTTGGCAGGAGGTAATCCTCGTGGCTGTAATGTAGGCTTTTATAGAGATGGAGCCGTGGCGAAAGCTGCGGCCTTAGTTATGGGAAAAGGGAGAAGAAAAATTAAATCATTCTATGTAAAGGAAATGTAAGTATGCACATATTTGTAGATGCAGATGCTTGTCCGGTGGTGGACATAGTGGAAGAAATAGCTGAAAAACATAATATTTCTGTAACTTTGCTGTGTGACACGAACCATGTCATGTATTCTGATTACAGTAGAGTGATTGTTGTAGGTGCCGGAGCGGATGCGGTAGATTATAAGTTAATCAGTATTTGTCATAAGGGAGACATTGTCGTTTCGCAGGATTATGGAGTAGCAGCTATGGCACTTGGAAAAGGTGCGTATGCAATTCATCAGTCCGGCAAATGGTACACCGATGAAAATATTGATCAGATGCTTATGGAAAGACATCTGAACAAGAAGGCAAGAAGAGCCTCACAGAAGAATCATATTAAGGGTCCAAAGAAGAGGACGGCTGAGGATGATGAGAGATTTGCACAGTCATTTGAGAAACTGGTACTGATGGCACAGAGTAATTAGATTAAAATACATTATGAGTCCGTATTATTGGACACGACATGCTTTATACAGGAATCAAGACAAGGAAATATACTCAGTCTTGGTTCTTTTTTTCGAAAAGAAGTTTTACAGACCAATTTACAGGAGGATAAAGCTATGAACTACGTAATTGTTGATTTGGAAATGGTTTGAAAAACGGATGTAAAAGTTCAAAAGCAGAAAGGTGCGAAAAATTGCAGTATTGATTCGAATAATGAATATGGGTGAAGATAGCATTTTGGTAGTAGAGAATAGTTATTGCTGGAATGCTATTTTGTTTATAAATTTATAAAAGAAAGAGATAACGAGCATAATGAGTATTACTTCAACTCTTTCGGAAGGTAATATGTATTTGTTTCATGCAAAAAGACAGGGGATGATAAAATAACATAAGTGTATTAGAAAAAAGACGGTCTTGTACTTGAGTGTGTGCAAGACCGTTTAGCATATAAAACTGCCGAAAACGGCAAAAATAAAACAGTGTTTATTGTGAAAATATTGTAATTATTGCCGATAATGTGGTATACTATTTACTAAGTTAATGTAGTTATTAAATTGAAATATAGAGCAACGGAGGGGAGCAAATGCGATATCTGTCTGTTACAGAAATAGCAAAAAAATGGAATATATCTGAACGAAGCGTAAGAAACTATTGTGCTCATGGACGTGTTGAAGGTGCGTTTCTTACTGGTAAGACATGGAACATCCCTGAGAATGCCGAAAAGCCAGAACGTACAAATAAGAAAAAGGAGCAGCCGAAAACATTATTAGATATTCTACAAAGTGAGAAGAAAAATAAGTATTCTGGCGGTATTTATCACAAAACACAGATTGATTTGACGTACAATTCCAATCATATTGAAGGCAGTCGCCTGACACATGATCAGACAAGATATATTTTTGAAACAAATACAATCGGTGTAGAGAATGAAGTTTTAAACGTGGATGATGTTATCGAAACAGCAAATCATTTCCGTTGTATTGATATGATTATTGATAATGCTAAAGTTTCTTTATCGGAAAAATTCATTAAGGAATTACATTTGATTTTAAAATCTGGAACAAGTGATTCAAGAAAAGATTGGTTTGCAGTGGGGGATTATAAAAAAATGCCGAATGAAGTAGGCGGGATGACAACGGTATTGCCGGAAGATGTTGTCGATAAGATGAAGAGTTTGTTGGCAGAATATAATTCAAAAGACAATAAAACATTTGAAGATATTTTGGAGTTTCATGTTAAATTTGAAAAAATACATCCGTTTCAAGATGGAAATGGACGTGTTGGCAGACTGATTATGTTTAAAGAATGTCTGAAATATAATATTGTTCCATTCATTATCGAAGATACCTTAAAGTTATTCTATTATCGTGGTTTAAAAGAATGGGACAATGAAAGAGGATATTTACGTGATACATGTTTAACAGCACAAGATAAATATAAGGCGTATTTGGATTATTTCAGAATTGAATACTAATTTAGGAGTTTTGTAATGGAAGATAAAAAAGGCGTAATTTATATATTAACAAATCCTTCATTTCCAGACTATGTGAAGATTGGATATGCGGATGATATTGATAAAAGATTAAAACAATTGAATCGTAGCGAATGCATTCCGTTTGCATTTAGAGTTTATGCGACATATGAGGTGAATTCAAGATTATCAGATTTGAAACTTCATGCAATCATTGATAAACTGAACCCTGATCTACGTTCGATTGATGACTTTAATGGTCAGAAAAGAGTTCGAGAATTTTATGCAATGAAACCAGAAGAAGCATATGCAATTTTAGAGGCTATGGCTGAAATTCACGATTGTAAAGATAATTTGAAATTAATTGTTCCAACTGCAACAGAAGCACAGGAAGAACAATTAGCACAGGAAATTGATACAGAAAGCCATGAAAAAGCTGAAAACTTTTCATTTACAAAGTGCCAGATTCCATTGGGGGAAGAAATAGAATATTATGATGATTCTAGTATCAAATGTAGGGTTGTTAGTGATAGAAAGGTGGAATACCAAGGAAAAGAAATGTCTCTGACGGCTGCTGCAAAACTTATATCAGGGAAGAAATATTCTATTGCTGGACCAAGATTCTTTAAGTATAAAGGTGAATGGTTAAATGATATAAGGCAGAGAATGGGATTCTAAGGAACAAAAAATACGGAGGAAAACAATGAGTTTAAGTTCGAATATTAGTGAAAAAGCCGCCCTTATATGGCATCATGACATTGAGATAAATCAAGGGTTTGTAAGGTTTCATCAAGAAAAACCACTCCAATTTTACACCAAGTAATATATAGCAAAAAGATTAAGCGAGAATGGGACTCAAATGCAGGAAAAATAGATATGAGCTAAGCAGAAAGAAGATGCAGTACAGGTAAGTATTGTGTCTTTTTCTTTTCTGGAATTGCGGTACTACTTGAAGAGTAACTGTTGGTTATTCAATTGCCCTTATGGGAGCGTCTGGGGCGATTTGGGGCGTTATTAAGAGAACTGGGGATGGTTGGGCGATAAGAAACAAAAACGCAAATTTGGGCGAATTTGAAGGAACAGGAAATTGAGAAGCGACCAGTGAGCAGGGAAAAATTTTGACAGAAATGACAAGTGCAGAAATAGTGGAGAAATAAGGGCTGTTTCAAGTCAAAATTAGAGATAAAAAATAGGGTCGAAAATGGTGCAGGTTAACGGAGTTATGCCACCAAGAGGCGGCATAACCCGTGAAAACAGCCCACAAAGGCAGGCAGTGCCAGCCTTTTGCAGTGCCGTTGGGGTATTTTGAGCATGGCATAACTTTTGATACGATGTTTAGAATTATTATGCCATATATGCAAAAATAGCCGGAAATTAAGGAAAAGTAGAGGTAATTTGTTATGCTATGAGGAAAAGCACCAAGGGACAAGTGTGCCCCTTCGGTGGACTATGGTATAGGTCATGGTGAACCATGCAGTTAAGTATACAATTTAAGTAATAAAGACAGAGGAAAAAGAAGTATTTATATTGACTTTGTGCCATGTAAAAATATAATTATAAGCATAGAAGTCAACGAAAAGAAAGGAAACTATTGTGGGAGCAACTGAAGAAATTATCAAGATGGCAAAAGAGAATAATGGTACGGTTACGACTGCAATGGTGGTTGCAGCAGGTATTTCACGTGGAAATATCAAATACCTTGTTGACAAGGGAATGATTGAAAAGTCAGCAAGAGGTGTTTATATTTTGCCGGAGGTTTGGGATGACGAGATTTTTAATTTGCAGAGTCGATTTAAGCGAGGAATCTATTCTCATGAAACAGCATTGTTCCTTTGGGATTTGACGGATAGAACTCTGAACAGATACCACATGACGTTTCCGGCAAATTATAATTTGACAAAGCCCAAGGAAGAAAACATTCGATGCGTGCAATGCAACGAAACTTTGTATGATTTGGGTGTGGCAGAAGTGCTTACACCGGGAGGAAATACAGTAAGGGCTTATAGTGTGGAGCGCACGCTCTGTGATATTTTGCGTCCACATAGTCATGTGGATATTCAGGTAGTGACGGGGGCGTTTAAACGATATGCAACAAGAACGGATAAAAATATTCCGCTCTTGTCAGAGTATGCAAAAACCTTGAAGGTAGAGAAAAAACTCAGAGCATATCTGGAGGTGTTGTTATGAAAAATGCAATGCAGCTAAAAGCGATTATTAAAAATCTCGCAAAGGAAAAACATATATCAGCACAGCTAGTGATGCAGAATTTTATGTTGGAAAGATTGCTGGAACGAATATCCATTTCAAAGTATCAGCAGAATTTTATTTTGACAGGCGGATTTCTGATTGCAGCGATGGTGGGACTTGATACCAGAGCAACTATGGATATGGATGCAACCATAAAAGGCTTGCCAGTCAATGAACAGACATTGCGTTTGCGGACGCGTGTGACGTGGTGGTAGAGTTGATCATTGGGCTTGTGTCATAAATATTCAATATGTTTACTGGAGGAGGTAGTCGTGCTAGGCTACCTCGCCGACAAGGCGCAGGTTTGTAGGACGATGTTCTGTGAGTCTGTGCCTTTTCTTGTTGCCTTGTAGAATGACTACGGGTGCCTGCAGTCAACATATTGTGTCCGATATTTTTACGAGTGTCTTATTATATAGATTGACTTGCTGTATAACATTTTATATAATTTGTGGTAGAATAAATGTTATAAAGTGTAGTGAGACATGGAGATGATATTATGCAAGATTTAATAAAAAAAATACGCTTACATATGAATATGAATCAGACGGAATTTGCAGAATTTTTGAATGTAACGTTTGCGACTGTAAATCGTTGGGAAAATGGGCGTGCGTTACCAAATAAGCTTGCACAGGACAAAATATATAATTTATGCAAGGAATATGATGTTCCGATATACGACATGGTTTTGGAGAAGATAGAAGCAGCTTCTGGAAGCATTGAGCTTGAAAAAGGGAGAGTGCTGCTGTATCACGGTTCGAAATCAGGAATAGAGGGGGATATTGCACCACTGAGCCGAAAACAGTGCGATTTCGGAGAAGGATTCTATATGGGAACTGAGCCGAGCCAAGCACTTACACTTATTTGTGATTATGAGAGTGCAAAATTCTATGTTGTTTCCATATCAGTAGATAACCTTGCTGTATTAGATGTTCCAGCTGATTTGGAATGGGCGATGATTGTCGCATATCATAGAGGACGAATGGAAAAAATAAAAGGAACGCCTTTTTATAGCAAGTATCAGGAAATGACAAAGGATAAAGATTTGGTTATCGGAAGCATCGCAAATGACAGAATGTTCTTTGTTATTGACAACTTCTTCATCGGAAACATAACGGATGCGGCGTTAATAAATAGTTTGTCTGCATTGGAACTTGGAAAACAGTACGTTGCAGTTACACAAAAGGGGTGTGATGCAGTACGGATTGAAAAGGAAATCTCGATTTCTTATTTAGAGAAATTGTTTATGAAGGAAGTTTCAGAGGCAAATCGTGTAAAAGGTTCTTCCTTGGCAAATGATATCTGTAGGAACTACCGTAGAGAAGGATTGTTTTTTGACGAGATTTTAGACCAAGCGGCAGGAGGAAAATCATGAACGAAATACAAATAAAACTGTGTGATATTCAGGGCAGATTATTTGAACTTTCTGTAGATAGACAGTTAGGAAGTGCAGGTTTTATAAAGACATTTATGAATTCTGAAACTGCAAAGGCTTTGGATTCTACTTACAATCGCATGCAGTGGGCGGGAGAAGAATACTTACTGGAAGAGATTATCGAAGCTGCAGGAGATAAGTTGGCTGAAAAAGGTGAAGTGTACTCTAAAGATGTGATTTATTGGATTGGATACATTTATAGATATTGGCATTACTATACAGAGGAATCCAGTAAGGTAATTTACAAGCAAGCTTCTGTGGAAACAATGAAACGAAATTATTTGATGTTTCATACGATGGCTCCGGAAGTGGCGATTGAGGACTTAAAAGAGATTTATAGACAGAGACACATAAAGTGAAAAGTGATGCGATTATGGATAAGGAAATTATTTTAAAACATATACAGAATGCAAAAGAAAGTAGTTGTGTAGACTTTAAACGAGAATTTTATTTATCTTTGAAACAGTCAGACCTAGCAAAGGATGGCATTAGATATAATAGCGAGCCTTTCCAACATAGAATTGCGTATGTATCAAACAGAACGTGCAGGAAATGGATTTCACACAAAGGGATATATTTTCCAAAAGAATAAAGAGTATCGTTTTATTATTGGCAGTTCCAACTTGACTCAGGATGCTTTGACACGAAACATGGAGTGGAATACAAAGCTTGTGTCCACCAATAAAGGTGAAATGGTAGGCTCTGTTTTGTCAGAATTTGAGAAGCTTTGGAATGCTGCAGAATATACAAAACCATATGCAGAGTTTATTGAGGAATATAGGAGAAAATACGAAGAAAAGCAGCTATTTAATAAGGTGGTTGCAGAGCAGAAACGAATTGCAAAGAGTGAGGTGCTTCCTTCTGTTGAGGCATACCGATTACGGCCTAACTCAATGCAGAGAGCGTTTATATATAATTTGTTGGAATTAAGAAATAAAGGTGTAGACAAGGCATTATTGATTTCTGCTACGGGGGAACGTGATATATTTATGACAGACGCAGGAAACCTAGGAAATATAAGGGTTTCGGCGGCCTAGTCCTAAGTATGTAAGAGGAAACTTAATGGGTATTTTTACTGGATAGGACTAAATTGACACAGAGAATCGAAAATGAATCGGTTCCATATTGAAGTCAATATGGTCTTATTTTTTGTACCCTTTTTTCGGGTGGCTCCCGATGGGTGGAAAGGAGGATTTGATGATGCAATTTGTTGGAAGAGGATTATTGATGGTGTTGAAGGCGATAGTTTGGCTGGTGCTTGCGATACTTCGATTAGCACTGGAAGCACTAAAGATATTTCTATTATTATTCGGACTGGTAGCAAGAGTGTTTCTGATTTTTGCAAGGGCAGCAGTTGATTAGAAAGAGCAGATGATTGAACTGTCAGGCGTGGACAGTTGTTATACATAGCTTCACAAGAAGCAATGAGAAAGGAGGATTTTCTGCATGGCAGAACATTTGAGAGCAGTAACTCTCCGCTGGCCGGCGTTAAGGCAAATACAAAATTTGAACAGCACAAGGCGCGGAAAGGATGTTTTATGAAGGAAGAAACAAAGGTGGCTGCAACACCTACACTTGCAGAGAAATTAGGGATTGAGTACAAGGAAGTTGATGGGTTTTATTACCCTGTACTTGAGGAAACAGAAGAGAATGAGTTTTTGAAGCTTGGGAAGTGGGGACATCGCTGGCTGGGGCTCATGATGGAGCATGACCGTTATTTGTATAATCTGTATTTTATGGGTGGAGTGCTTTATCAGAAGGCAAAGGAGTATGAGGACTATGCATGGCAACTTCATGATGAACTGGTAGAAAAACTTAAGACTTCGAGAAATGCAGAACATGCAATGTCGGATACTATGGAGAAAATTCATAGGGTACAGGAGATTGAGTCTACGGTTGAGGAGATTATTAATAACGACCTTTACGAGATGATAGACACTATCAAAGAACAGCGTGCTGTATATATCAAGGAGTATATGGAGCAGAAAGCAGAATTGGAGGATTAGATTTTATGGAAGAAAAGAGAATATTTTACGTGGGAATTGACCACGGCAATCACCTGATGAAATCAGCAAATCATGTGTCAGAGCGGTGCGATTCCCAATGGCGCTAGTGTGGTTCTTGGAGTAGGACTTCCGCTGAAGCATTTTGCAACGGTGAGAAAGTCTTTTGTAAGGTATTTGAAACGTGAGCAGCAGCCGGTGAAGTTCCGTTATGAGGATGTGCAGTACAGCTTCACCATTGAAAATGTGCTTGCATTTCCCCAGTGTTATGCGGCGGTGGCTGACAAGCTTGGTGATATGAGGGGCGAATATCTGATTGTGGATGTGGGCTCTTGGACCATTGATATTATGCATGTGAAGGATGGTGTGCCGGTGGAAAGTAAGTGTGAGACTTTTACAGAATACATGGTTTCGGTAATTCAGGAAATCAAGGGTAAGAGCAGTGAAAAGTTTGGCAAGGAAATTCTGGAAAGTATCATTATGGATTATGTCAGTAATGCCAACTGCAATTATCCGGAGAAGTACACGAGACTGATGGATGAGTGCCTGGATGCTTTTGCGAAAAGGGTAGAAGGGATTTTGAAGGAGAATGGTCATGACACGGAATTTACCAACATTATTTATGTGGGTGGCGGTGCCAAGGTAATGGCTGCCTATGGGCGCCATAGCGACAATATTTCCTATGTGACCGATGTCAGGGCAAATGCCAAGGGATATGAATATCTGGCCGGACAAATTGCGTAATGTGAGGTGGTGCACATGATGGGATTAGGCAGAGAGAGGCGGCTGAACTGCCGTCTCTATGTGGACCGCCAGGCAGATGCCACAGTGGTTGAGAAACTGGACCGATTGCTTGTGGAGAAGCAT
Organism: Lachnospiraceae bacterium; assembly: GCA_017437065.1. Lineage (GTDB taxonomy): Bacteria > Bacillota > Clostridia > Lachnospirales > Lachnospiraceae > RGIG3002. The sequence goes on along the minus strand of JAFSBX010000039.1, from coordinate 49,249 downwards.
TTCTTAAATCAGACGGAGCTTATCAAACACGGGATTGAGTTGGTTTATCGGGAGGTCTATGAGCGAGCAGAGGCAATTGCAGGAGAGTTGAAACCGGAATTAAGACTTCTTTTGGAAGGTACTGAGGCAAGACTTTTGGAAAAGATAGCCAATGAAAAGGTGCATCCTAAAGTGGCAGTTTCAGAAGCGGTTGCAGAGGGCAGTGATGTGAATGAAAGCGGAGCTACAGCAATTGTGACTGCTAAACAATCAGAGGAAAAAACTGAAAAAATTCCAGAGGCTCCTGCGGAAAAGATTCTTTCAACACAGGCAATCAACTTTTTGAAGGTTTTGAATGATGATTAAGGCAGAGATTACCGGCGTCAAAGTGACGACAGGAGCATCTGAATTGGTGTCAGACTGACGCCAATCCTGTATAAATACTATAAATCTGGAGGCAAATTGACGCCGGTTGGCGCATATTTGACGACAGCTATTGGCACGGGTGCGTGCCTTATATGGGGTGCAGGTGCTCCTGCCAAGACGAAAAAATGTGGTTCACCGGAAGGTGAATATATTTTTTCGGGGAAAGGTCCGACCTTTCCCGTATCTTGCAAAAAGAGTAAGCAACGCTTAAAGAAAATTTTGAAAAAAAGGAGGACACAACCATGGGATTGGGAAGTGTGATTTTAGAGGAAAGAAATAATAGATTTGGAGGTTATGTGTATGGCAGATGGAAACAAAAGATATAAGTCGGATAAGAAGGCTTACAAGGTTTCTTTTAAGCTTTCTGAGACGGAATTATTAAAGCTGGGGGCGGATGCGAAGAAGGCAGGTAAAAACAGAAGTGAATATTTGCGTGAGCTTGTAAAGAACAGCAAGGGCGTGGACACCACATTTGCAGCGGACAGAAGCACTTTTATAAGACAGATAACAGGAATTGTCACTAATGTGAACCAGATTGCAAAGGTGGTAAATACCCGGGGCTTTGCTTATTCAAGTGATATTAACGGAATTAAGCAGGATCTTGAGGATATTAAGAGGCTGATGCAGGAGGTGCTTGTGACATGGCAATTACTAAGATACTGCATATAAACGAGGTGGATACCGGTAATCCGGCAAGGCATTTGGAGCAGGCACTTGACTATATTCAGAATCCGGAAAAGACCAATGGTAATGTTCTGGTGGGCAGTTTGAACTGCCTGCCGGAAACGGCCTTTGAGCAGATGCTGGATACAGAAGAAACTTTTGGAAAAATGAATAAAAGACAGGGGTATCATGTCATTATTTCTTTTGTGCCGGGGGAGGCTACGGAGGAGATTGCTTTCGATGTGGTGGAGCGGTTTGCCAAGGAATATCTGAAGGATGAATATGAGGCAGTGTATGCGGTTCACAATGATAAGAATCATTTGCACGCACATCTGATATTCAACAGTGTCAATCTTGTTACCGGTGTCAAATACGAATATCGCAAAGGGGAATGGAAGCGCAGGATGCAGCCTATTACCAATAAGCTGTGTAAGGAGTATGGTTTGGAAATAATGCCGGCAGAGTATGCCAGGGAGCCTAAGAACTTATCCCGTGTGGAATGGGAGCAGGAGCAGAAGTTCCGTGAAATGATTCTGGCAGATGCAAAGTTTTGTCAGAACTATGCAGGGAGCATGGACCATTTTATTTTCCTGATGAAGCGAATCGGGTATCAGTTTGAGTAGGGGCAGTATTTATCCGTAAAGGTTCCCGGTGGTAAGTGGTATCATCAGCTGGCAAAGCTGGATGAGTGTTTTGAGGAAGAGCAGTTTAAGTATTATCTGGATATGGGATTTGCCATTCCGAGATTTATTTCTTCGAACCCAACGCATCTCTATCAAAAAGGACTGAGTGAGTTTCAGTTGAAATTCTATCACAAAATGTATCGTGTCCGCATGGTAGAGCAGAATCGATTTGATAAAAATGCTGCCTGGATGGCAAAGGAGTTGCAACGCTTTCATCAGTTGCAGGACCAGTATTTGTTCCTTGTGCGGAATGATATAAAGTCTGTGGAAAGTCTGGTTACTTATGAGTATTTCGCAGGCGACAAGGCGGAGCAGATATCAGCTCGTCAGAAGGAGATTTATAAGGAATCCGGTCCCCGTAAGCGGGCATGTAAAACAGAGGATGATATCAGGGATTTTCAGATCTGGCATATGCAGGCACAGGAAGAACTGGATGCCCTCAAGGCTGAGAAAAAGGAGATTCGAAACAATCTGAAATTGGTGGAAGGCTGTAAGCAGGAGTATAAGCGTTTTACTATGGTTGACTTGGCAAGTGTTGAGGAGGAAGTGCGTAATACAGTCCGTGTGCCGGAGTATCCTTTTGCGGAGGAACCGGTGAGGGAAGACGTGGATGTGGCTAAAAATTATGAGTATTCAGAGCAGGAGCCGGTTCGGGAAAGTCTTGCGGAAGGTGTGGTTGAAGCAGGTGATGATGATGTGGAGGCAGTTATTGAAGAGGTAGCAGTTAATGCGGAACCTGTTGAAAAGGCGCCAATAGAAGAGGTGACAGTTGAGGAGCCGGTAGAAGTAGCAGATGTTAATATGGATGCTAAGAACAGTTTGCCGACTTATGAGAGTTTCAAGAATATGATGCCAGAAGAAAAGGCGGATATTTGGTGCTTTAAGCAGATGCAGAGCTTTGATACGATACACAACTTAGTCAGCTTGTTCTTCTATGATATTGACCATGTTGCGGATGCAAATGAGATTATGGAAGAAGCGCAGCTGGTGTATAAGGGAATGCGTAGTAATTTCATAAAACAACGTACAGAGGAGATTGTAGAGGCAATCAATTCCATGGAGTATTCATATCTGGCTCTTACGGATAAGGAGAAGGCAGAATTGTTCCAATTCGTACCGGATGATAATAACTACAATCTGGAGCTACACATGGCAGTGCTGAAGGCTTGTGGGTTGAAACTGGATTTCGATGAAGTGTATGAGGATTATCAGAAGATTTATGATAAGACCATGGAAATGCAGGGAGATAAGAAGAATGAAAGGGGTGAAAGCGGAAGAGGCAGGGCACGATAGGGTGCCCTGGGCTCATAAAAGTACGAAACTGGATATTTGCTTAAACAAAGTGGTGGTGAACGTATATAAAGGGTGTTTCACCGCCGCTTTGAGATATGACATAAATATTTACAAAACATATATAAAAATGGTACTATATATGTGGAGGTGAGACTATGCTGAAATCTTACTTATTAGAAAATTATGGATATAATGAACCGATCTTTTTGAATGACTTGAAAATAGAAGAATTATCTGAGAATGCAGTGCGCCAGTCAGTTAAGAGACTTGTGGCAAATGGTTTTCTGGAACGATTTGATAAGGGTATTTATTATATACCCAAACAGGATGGATTACTGGGTAAAAGTTATTTGGATCCGCTTCTTGTTATTATGCGCAAATATGTGAGAAACGAGTCTGATACATATGGTTATTTAACCGGAATGGCGTTTGCAAATCAGCTTGGATTAACAACACAGGTGCCGGCAATAATCGAGATTGTTACAAACAGGGAAGCAACAAATGGACGTACGGTTACAGTGGGTAATCAGAAGGTCAGAATTAAAAAAGCGACGGTCAATGTTTCTGACAATAATGCAGATATTTTACAGTTTTTGGATTGCATTGGTCAGGCTGAGAAATATACTGAGTTGTCGATTGTAGAAACTATAGAGAACATGAGTACTTATGTGAAAGGAAAAGGTTTTACAAGAGAACAGTTGGCTGGAGTTTCATCTGTTATAACCGGTGCGACTGCGAAAAAATTGATTGAGTGGGGACTGGTTTATGAGTTTGTATCACAATAAAGAAGGTGGAAAAAAACAGGAAAAAACAGGGGGAAAGAGGTTGATAAGGATTTATAAGAGAGTTTTATAGGACATAATCTGAGTATAATTAGGATCAGGGATATGAATTATCTTTGGTTCTTTTTTGTGATAATTTACGTGATTATTATGCCACATACCCTGCAAAAAATAAATGCCAATTCGTGTTGACTGTGTAATTCTGCTGTTTTATAATTGTAATGAAAACATTTATATTTGAAAGAGGTACCATTATGACTATATCAGAACAGATTAAAGTGTTATGTGTTAGAACCAATATTAGTGTTTCTGAATTGGCGCGCAGACTAGGTATGTCGCCACAGAATCTGAATGCTAAGTTAAAAAGGGAAACATTTACGGTATCAGATTTGGAACAGATTGCAGAAGCGACGGGAACTACTTTTGAAAGAAAATTTGTATTAGATGATGGAGAATCAGTTTGATGAAAAAAGTACATTCAACAGAAAATTACGAGAGATATAAGAACAATCGCGATGTTATTTCATTGTTTTCCGGAGCAATGGGATTGGATATTGGGTTGGGAAAAGCTGGATTAAATGTGGTGATTGGACAAGACTTTGAGCCTTCCTGTGTAGAAACCATGAGAGCGAACGGACATAATGTTCTGGGTGGAGATATTAGAGATGTTAAGCCGGAGACTCTTTTGGAAATGACAGGATTGAATGTGGGAGAACCTTTTATGATTTGTGGTGGGCCACCATGTCAACCGTTTTCTACTGCAGGTAAAAGGCTTGGAATCAATGATCCAAGGGGCAGTTTGTTTATGGATTTTATAAGAATAATTGATTATATACGTCCCAGATTCTTTGTAATGGAAAATGTAAAAGGTATAATTTCATCACCGCTTAAGCATGTCCCTGAAAAAGAAAGGGTTAAAGATGATCCAGAGCAAAAACTAGGGACTGTTTTAGATGTTATTTTATCTGAGTTTAATAAATTAGGATACAAGACAGTTTATGGAGTTTTAGATGCGGTGAACTATGGTGTACCGCAGTTTCGAGAACGTTTTGTATTAATTGGTAGTCGTGATAGTGAGGATATTTTCTTGCCGATTCCAACACATTTTCAAATGCATCAGAATTCAGATTATCGGTGGAAAACGGTTGGTGAAGTTATAAAAGATTTAGAATCTCAACCAGGAGAATATACACCGTTAAGTGGAGATAGGAAAAAATATATTCATATGATTCCTGAAGGTGGAAATTGGAAAGATTTGCCTCCGGAAATTATTCCGATTGCTATGGGCGGTGCTTATGAGTCTGGTGGTGGTAAAGTTGGTTTTTATAGAAGATTATCGTACATGCAACCTTCGCCTACAATCACCACATCGCCAGCACAAAAGGCAACAATGCTTTGTCATCCGAGGCAAGATCGTCCTTTAAGTATAAAAGAGTATGCAAGAATACAACAATTTCCTGATGATTGGATATTTACGGGAACTATATCTGCGAAGTATAGACAAATTGGAAATGCTGTTCCTGTTGGATTAGCGGAGGCTATTGGTAAGGCGATAATTTCAGTTGCAAATAAGTCGGCAACTATAGAAACTAAGAGACTCAGAGGAACTAGTGTACACAATAAAATAAAAAATGCAATAGAATTAGGAGGAACTTCATATGGCGATTAATAATTCTTATGACGAGGAAGTGGTAGTACAGGCAATAGCGAAAGCCTTAGAAACTTTTTATGGAACACTAATTGAAAAAATAGATTCGCTTGATATCAAGAAAGTAATCAAAAGGAAGAATCCGTATTTATATCGAGCGAAAGCGATGGAGAGCGCTTCTGAAATCGTAGAATCTGTTTTGAGTGCATTTGTTACATCCAGTGAAGAAACTATTTTTGGTAATTGTTTCTTTGAACCAATTGCTATTGCGGTAAGTGGTGGGAACAAAGCTTTAGCTGAAGGTATTGATTTGATGATACAAGATGATGATAGTAATACAATTTATGCTATTGCTGTCAAGAGTGGTACTTCTGTATTTAATGCTGATAGCAAAAAGCGTCAGGAACAGAATTTCATGGCAGCAGCAAAGTTGGCTCAGCAGGTGAAGGCTAGATATGAAGCTTATATTGGTTATTGTTATGGGAAGAAAAAGGAAAGTGGAAGAGGTAAGCCTAAGATGTATCAGGAATTGGCTGGAAAACAATTTTGGGCAGAACTGACAGGAGATGAAGATTTTTATATTAAAATTATTACTTTTATGGGAACTATGCCAGAACAATATGTTGCATCTTATAAGGAAAGTTATAATAAAGCGGCAAATAGATTGATCAGAGAGTTTTCAAATAGTTTTTGTAAAGAAGATGGAGCTATTGATTGGGAAAAATTGGTTGAATTTAACTCAGGAGATTAAGAGGATATACAATATCAGAAGGAGGTTACATGAAAACTGCGTTAGATTTTTATGCAAGAGGAAAACAAAAAGAGGCGAACGCAGATGAGTATGACCGCTCTCGATATTATAGTAGAGATAGATTTATTTGTCCGGAATGTGGAGAGGCTGTTCATTTAACAGGAAGCAGGTATAGTAATCATTTTGCTCATTTTAAAAAGAGTGAGGTATCTGCGGAGTGTGATAGACGTGTTGATGGTAGTCCAACGGATTCAGTGTATGAAAGGATAGGATTACCTATCTACATGCGTAAAAATTCATCAGGGGATTTTTACTTATATATGGGATTTAAGGCGTTACCGCCTATTCTTATGGAAAAAGCAATTCAAGAATCAATATCAGTGAAAATTGATGGGAAGAATACATATAGAATTAATAACGAAAGATTCTCATGTGCAGGGACTGCATTAATACCTTTGGATTACGTTCCGTTATCTGGACATAAATATCATCTTTGCTATGAACCGATAAACAAAGCATATGCATTGTCGCAGCATTGGTCTGATTATGCGGATGGTTTTTCATACGAGGGAGCTATTTTTACGGTATCTGAACAAGGCGGAAAGAAAATTAGGCATGGGGATTCTATTACTACTGAAGAACCGTATTATTGGGTACGTCGCCAAAATCAGCTTCCAAGTTTTATTCCGGGCATCGAGATGAAAAAGTGTGGACGCCTTATATTAAAGGATACTACCTTAAATGTCTTTTGTGGTACATTTTCATCAGATATTTCGGATGCAGAGTTTAATTATCTTACGTCGTATTTAAGAACAAATTTAAAGATTCATCTTCTTGAAAAGCAACCTGAATTTGTGCCAATATGGCCGCCTGTTGTGAAGACAGAAGATGGATATATTATTAATAGTAAAGAGCAAAGTGTGTATGGATATGTTGTGTCGGGTAATGATAATCCAAGAATATATGTTTACCAGGGAATAAGAAAAATTCCGGATGAATTAAAATCAGTCAATCATTTGACATGTGTTAAAGTATGGGATCAAGAGGCATTAGTTAATATTGACAGAAAATATGTTTCAAACGGAACACTACTTTTGAAGAGACCGAGAGTCATTATAACAAATGACGCTGAGATTTATGAGTTAATAGACGATGAGTATATTTCGCTCCCAAAAGATAATTTTATAGAAAATGTAACAAAATATTGTTTAAAGTTGGGCATCAGACAGATTTTATCTTGGTTCGAAAAAGTGGTCAAATAGGACAGAATGGCGGTATTGGAGAGTATATTTTTGAAGATTTGCAAGACGGTGATTTGATATATGTATTACAGAACAGATATCTCGTTAATCTTCTTGTTATATCAATAGAGAAACAACAAGCTGATATGAGTATAAATGATGAAGAGTTATATCGCTTGTTAGAAAGCTTTAAAGGGACAAAAAAGGTGCAGTTACCGCATAAATTGCGGATTCAAATATATAAAATTCGGGATGATGTTACATTGTCAAAAAAATATCTTGATAATATATTAAAAAGCAATAGTATATCTACAGCAATGATAAAGGTATTGGAGGAAATACTAAAATGAGCAAAATTGAAATTGATTTTGAATTATTGGAGCTTTTTAGTGAAGAAGAAATAAATACTGTTTGTAAAAATGCGGATCTTACTCTTTTTTTGATACCAATAAAGGACAAACGATATGCGAAGTATGCAAAAACATTAGGTAGATTGGATAAGAAATCTGCATTAGTACAAAAACTTTTGCCGGGAATTGCGTTTAACTTATATAAAAAGGGAGAAGAGCCATTTAGGGCAGCTATTGCAACTCAATTAGACGGATATAGAGAAAAATTTGTTGAAGCAATATCGAAATGTATAGAGCCGCCGATTGGTGTAGATGATATAAAAGAATATGATGCAAAGGCTGTGGCAGATTTGTATTTTGAAATTTTGGATATTTCCGCTACAGATATATCAGTTGATTTATTTTTCATTTTTCTTAAATTGCAGGATATTACAATTGAAGAAAATGCTCGTCAAAGTATAGAACTGGAGATAGAAAATATCCGCCAGACAAAAAAATGTGAAGCGAAGCATAAGGCGGAAATTCAAGATGCATTAAGAGAGCAGGAGAAAAGATTATCTGCGGACTTTGAACAGCAAAAACGTGATTTGAGAAAGCTGATTGAAGAAAAAAACATATTGTATAAAGAAATTCAAGAGAAATTGAATGCTGCAGAACAAAAGGTACATAAATATGAAAAAATAACAGAGGCTGAAAGGGAAAGATGTGAAAAGGAATGGCGCTCTGAGTATGAAAGGAAACTGGAAGCAAGAAAAGCAGCAGATGACTTACAACGGGAAAATGCTTTTTCTGAAGCCGCGGCAAAGCATCGTGAATTATTGTCTTTGCTTGAAACAGAAGCAGAAAAAAGGAGAGAGGAATTAGAGGAGCAGTACCAGGAACAATTAAGAGCTTCTGAGGAGATGTTGACCAATGAATTGGAATCGCTAAGAGGACAAGTGTCAGAATTAACTGAAAAGAAAAAAGCATTGGATCAGCAGGTATATGACCTTGAGAAAAAGAGGGCGGATTTTGATAGTCATATTCAAGAATTAGAAGCAATTGAAGAAAAATATTTTGATTCATTTGAACAGAGAATTATTGATAAAAGGATAGATTCCCTTATATTTCAAAAATTAGGATACGAGAGTTCTAGGAATAATACAAGCACAAGTATACCTCTGACTATCGCAAATATCTCGGATGTTGTTGTAATACCGGCAATGGAGTTTTCTGAAAATGCAGAATATGGTGCTGAGGTTACATCTATAGCAGATTTCTTCGAGGATTATAGGGCTAATATATCGCTTCATTTTGATAATGAAACGGAAATTGCCGGAGTGGTTCTGGCGGCTGTTTTAAATGGAATGGGAGTGATTGCAGTGGATAAAGTATGTAATTATTTATCCGAGTCACTTGCTGCTTTGCAGGATGCAAGTTCACCGTTGACAATTAATATTGGTTCCGAAAAAGAGAATTTGAGGACACTTGCTGATACTATTAATGAAAGTGAATCCCAGGTAGTGTGCATTAAAGGTGTATTAGACAACTATAACGAAATTCTTTTTGCAAGAATCTGTGAACTTTGTAAAGGAAAATCTTTCTTTTTTTCTGTATCAGATTTGAAAAATTTAAAATTGATGTCTAAGGTGATGATGAACTATGCGATTGTAATAGATGCTGAAAATGAACTTCACTTTCCTATAGATGACTATCTTCTGATTGGCAATCACGATTTGAAACCATTTATTCCGGAATTAGACATGAGGAAAAGTCAGGATATATATAAAAAGACATTTAGTAGATTGGTAATGAATAATTGTATAAAAAAATCAGCAGCTATCGAATATAGCAATTTATTGCAATTGTATTATGCACTTGTAGGCGGAACTATACTGGGAGAAATTATGCAGAAAGGTATTATTAATGTGTGTGAAATTTGTTCTGAGGATGAAAATCTAAGAGATGTCTTAAATATGAGCGGAAAAACAATTTTGATTGAATAGGTAAGTGATTATGGAGAATAATGCGTTAATCAAAATGGCGCAGGATATGCGAATAGAACGATATGCCGGCGAAGCACAGTCTAATTATACCGGAAGAATTATTTACTCTGCTTTATGTCAATGGATGAGATATGTTGTTATGGATGAAACTACTCAGAAGTATGATAGAAAGAGTAAGGCATATGTACTAGGCAGGATAAAAGAATTGTTGGTTATTATGTCAGAGGCATTTCCTGTAAGTAAAAGGTGGATATTCAGAGACTTGAAGAATCCAACTGATGGCGATGAGTTAGTTCGAGAATTAAGAGATAAGATGTTAGTAGCCAGAGAGTTATTGGAAGTTGATGAAGCACGGAATATTGGATTGCCCGCATACGAAAAAAACTATTGTACGGATGCCTATGATAGAATTACTGGCTTATCAGAAGAAATAAGTAGATCGGAATATGTTGGGATAACCAGAGTTGTCCGAAGGAAGCCAGATAATGGGAATAGAGGGTTGGAGAATAAAATTGATATTGATGGTTATATCGATTGGATATATGTGGGGGCATCATGGAATGAATGCCATAACATAGAAGCATTTCAGTTCTTTAACCCATTCAGTAGAAGGGCACCTTATCAATCGTGGACGAATGCAGTTCCGAGTGACGAAAAAAGCATTCTAGCAAGACTGACACTTTACAACGGTTTACATGAATATCATTTGATAAAAAAAGAAAATGAAACATACAAGAATGCACCGATTACGAATGTATTGTCAGAATGGAAGGAAGAAAGAAGAGTATTATTGGCACTTCGTAAAAAAGTCGGAAATGCAATGCAAGCAACATATGATAAAAGAGATTCGGTATATCTTTTGAATTTTTATTGTGGTTTGCCGTTAAGAGAACAAGGGCTAATAGACACATATTGCTGGCCATTAAATTCAATGGACGATAAATATAATTATGTTGTGCCTGAATTTATATGGGAAGATATAAAAAGTATGATTACAGGTGGTTTAGGTATTGAGCTTAAGGAGAAGAACTAAATGGATGAATATAGTATTGAAAATACGCATGAAGCCTTAAAACAGAGATTAATTGACTATGTCGAAACGGCATATTTCGGAAAAAATGATGAATTGCGAGAATTGTGTAGAACGGAATTGGAAGCACAAGGTGTAATGTGGAAAGAACCTTATATTGAGGCGAATCCGGCATATAAAGTTCTTCAAAATGGTATTGAAAATGCGGAAATTCCGGTAAACATAAAAGCAATACTAAAGCAGATGATTGTTCATCATATGGGTGTATACAAGAGCCCATATGTTCATCAGGTTCAGGCGCTGGAAGGCTTTTATAAACATTGTGACTTGTTTGTTGCGACAGGTACCGGCTCCGGAAAAACAGAATGTTTTATGTGGCCGATGGTAACAAAACTTGTAAATGAAGCAAAAAGTAGTCCAACTTCGTGGAATCAGCGTGGGGTTCGGGCTATGATGTTGTATCCGATGAATGCTCTTGTATCTGATCAGTTGGGAAGATTACGTCGTATGATAGGAACAACATCATTTTATGATATGTTTACAGAATATACAGGGGTTTTTAGGCGGCCTCAATTTGGTATGTATACCGGTAGAACTCCATACGCAGGTGAACTTAGGAGAGAGCAGGATAAAGCTCTTTCTGATACTTTGCGTTCAAATTTAATTGCACGTGATGAAGAGACAGTAAATCAATTGAAGAAGATGGGAAAATTTCCGGCAAAGAATGATATGGAGAAGTTCACAGATGGTTTGCTCGAAGGTAAACATGTGACAGATAACCGTGATGCTGAAATGATAACCAGATTTGAAATGCAAGAAAATACACCAGATATCTTGATTACTAACTATTCCATGCTTGAGTATATGCTTATGAGGCAGGAAGAGCAGAGTATTTGGGAAGACACAAAGAAATGGCTTGAGCAAGATGAAGATAATAAATTATTGTTTATTATTGATGAAGCTCATATGTATAGAGGTGCTTCTGGTGGAGAAGTTGCGTTGCTGATAAGACGCTTTTTGCATAAACTGGGCGTTAAGCGAGAAAAATTACAATTTATATTAACGAGTGCAAGTATTCCTCAGAATGAAAATGCCAAAGTAGAGAAATTTATCTGTGATCTGACTGCTGTTGATAATCCGGAATTGCATGAAATTCAAATAATTACAGGAGAGCGTGAAAAAATACAGTATGAGCATAGTTATGATGTGAAGCCAGAGAAACTGGCTGTGTTCGACATTGATTCCTTGCATTCACAGGATAGACTGGAAGCGATAAAAAAATTTGGAGAACTTGTCAATTTGGACACAAATAAGTGCAGTTTTTCAAAAGAAGAAGAGGTTGAGCAGTGGTTATGTTCGGAATTGATAAAGCTCAAACCATTATTGAAAATCATGGAAAATTGTCGTGGCAAGGCAGTTTCTTTTGAAAAGCTTGCTTCAAATGTTTTTCCGGATGCTTTGGAAGAAATTGCGCAAAAGGCAGTAAGCGTATTGCTGTCAATTGCTCCAATGGCAAAAAATAAAGAGGGTCAGGTTTTATTCCCATCAAGATTGCATATGATGTTCCGGGGAATTAGAGGGATTTATGCATGCGCGAATCCAAATTGTTCTGAGAAACATCATGCGTCAGACATTCCCTTAGGTAAGATATACATTGGCAACCATGACGATGTATGTAAATGTGGTGGAAAAATTTATGAATTATTGAATGATAGAACTTGTGGAGCCTTGTTTTTGAAGGGATACATTGATGAAGACGAACCGCAAGCGCGTTTTGTATGGAATAAAAAAGGTATAGTCACTGATAAAACTTTTAAGGAGATACATTATTATATAATTCCTAACAATGCACAATATAAACCTAAAAAAGATGTTAAGACAGGATGGTTAAATTCTATTGCTGGACGGTTGGAAATGGATGATGAGCACGCAGGAGAACCGCAGTATATGCACGTTGCATTTACGCTAAAAAGCCCGAAGGATTCTCCAAATGTGTATACTTTTTCGACTTGTCCTCGATGCGGGAAAATGCATTTGCATACAACGGATTTCTCAACAAAGGGAAATGAACCGTTTTTTCACCTTGTTTCAGAACAGTTGATGATTCAACCTCCAATGATTACTGATCCCGAGAAACTGGAACTTACACCAAATGCGGGAAGAAAGGTATTATTGTTTTCAGACAGCAGGCAGCGTGCGGCCACATTGGCAAAAGAACTTACATCTGTTGCAGATGAAGATGCAATGAGAAAAGCTTTGACAGTTTCTGCAAAAGAGCTCCAAAAGTGGGCAGATGACACGGATCATGAAGCTAACATGAATTTATTATATGTTGCGTTCTTGAAAGTGGCTTTGGATAATAAGTTAAGATTCTTTTATGGTGAGGATGAAAAGGACTTGCATGACCATCTTCAAGAGATGAAGGATGTTATTAATAGACAGGCACAGAGAGGTGGAAGAAGAAATCGAAAAATCAATTATGAGGATTTGAAGAAGCAGCGATTTGCAACAGTACCAGAGCTGTATTCAAGATATTTGCTTAAGATATTGTGTAGTAATTTCAGGTCTTTTACTGATTTAGGTCTGTGTTGGATAGAACCATGTGATGGAACTTTGCTGGATGAGGTTTTGGATGATCTTGACAGAGATGAGACCGGGATTAGTGAAGAACAGTTCTTTGGGTTATTTGCGGCATGGTGTGCTGAAATTTTGACAGATAGTTATGCATATGACTACGATATAAATAGAAATGTTAGAAGAAGTCTCACCAATATTCCTCGTTTTGGTATTGAAATTGATGGGAAACTTCCTACACGTTTCGAAAAACTATTAAAAGCAAATGGAATAGAGCAGGATAAGCAGAAATTAATTTACAAGGGTTTGTGTAAGTTTATGCAAAAAGGTAAGGAAGAAAATGATAGATTGTTCTTGAATCCACAAGTTATCACTTTAAATTTTGATTCTGAACGTACTTGGTATAAATGTCCTGCTTGTGGTCGTGTGTTTCCATATACTCTTTGGGATAAGTGCGTCTGGTGTTGTGAAGGAACGCCGGAAATTATGACAAAAAATGAGTTTGAAGGATTGGAGTTTTGGAGACAGCCTATTCTTGATGCTGTTGCAGGAAAGAAAGATGCACTTATGACTAGGATAAATACGGAAGAACATACTGCACAGCTTTCCCACAAGGATCAACGGATTGATATGTGGTCTACTACAGAAGAGTATGAGTTAAGGTTCCAGAATGTCTATATAGATGATAAGGGACCAGTTGACGTCCTTAGTTGTACGACCACGATGGAGGTTGGTATTGATATAGGTTCATTAACTGCTGTGGGATTGAGAAATATTCCTCCTATGCGTGAGAATTATCAACAGAGAGCTGGACGTGCGGGAAGAAGAGGTTCTGCAATATCAACAATTATTACATACACAGATAATGGACCGCATGATAGTTATTACTTTAATAATCCACAAAAAATAATAGCAGGGGAACCACGTCATCCGTCGATAGATACCGATAATCAAAAACTGATATATCGACATCTGAATGTTATTTATGTGTCGGAATTTCTTGATAAATATGGTACTGCAGCAAATACAGTAGGAATCATTGAATTTTTTAATCTGTATCGAGATAAATTTTTTGCTTTTGTACAAGCAAAAAGATTTACTGACAATGAAATTAAATCTTTGGTTCCGAAATCAAAACGGGAATTTATAGATGGGCAGAAACAGGAATTCATAGTCGCAGTGAAAGTGTTATCAGAAAAGGTAGATGCTTTTAAAGATGATTACTATGACTCAAATGACAATGAAAAGAAATTATTGGATGTCTTTCTGGAAGAAGGTATATTCCCGACTTATTCATTCCCGAGAAATGTTGTCGGTTTTAGCATTGAAGATAGCAAAGGAAGTAAAGTTGAACAAGAACCAGACAGAGCTCTGGATATGGCAATCAGCGAATATGCACCAGGACGGTTGATTGTGGTAAATAAGAAGACATACAAGTCAGGCGGTATTTATAATTTCCATTCAAAATTTAAGGACGAAGATAAAGAGCATCCGGCAAGAAAATATTTTGAGAGTAAAGAGTATTATAAGTCATTGTTTTATTGTGAAAATACGGCTTGTAATTGGGTCGGATATGAAGATCCAGGCAAGACATGTCCGTTCTGTTTACAGGAAAGTATAAAGTATCAACATGTTATTAAACCTTGGGGATTTGCTCCGATAGATGGAAGCAGTATACGAGAAGCTGAGGCAGAAGCAGAGATGTCATATGCTGAATTGCCGAGCTATGCATCACCGATAAAAGATAGTGAAATGAAACAATCGAGTGATTATGCATTGGTAAGGTATGGGCGTTTGACTGACCAGCCACTTACAATACTTAATCAAGGACCTGAGGGAATGGGATTTACGGTATGCGAAGATTGTGGAGCTGCTGTTCCGGGAGATGACAGATTTGGGCTTCAGAAAATACGACCGCCATACAGGCATCCGAGAGTGAGAATTCGTTGTACTCATCCTGACAGTAGTATTACAAATGCATTTTTGGGTCATAGTTTTTTGACAGATATGATTTTGATTGAAATAAGCTTAGATCCTAAAAAGGTTAATACAAGACCAGATGCTTTGTGGATAAAAGGTGCCGCACAAACGCTTTCAGAGGCAATGGTTCTTGCTGCCGGCCAATTATTGGATGTCGAATTCAATGATTTGAAAGGTGGATATCGATTAAGGTATGCGCCGGATAAAGTGTGTGTAGATATTTTCCTTTTTGATAGTCTGTCGAGTGGAGCTGGTTATAGTTCAATGCTTGCGGGGCGTATTTCAGACTTATTGGAAGAAACATACAAGGTCTTGGAATGTAAGAAGCATTGTGAAACTGCTTGTCATGATTGCTTAAAACACTACTGGAATCAGAGAGTGCAAAATTTACTTGATAGGCATTTAGCTAAACAGTTACTTGATTGGAGTAAAAATAAAAAAACTGCAGATCCAATCTCTTATGATAGGCAAGTGGCACTTATCAAAGGAATAAAAGAGATGGCAAGTTTGGAAGAGGCAGGTTTTGACATTGTTTTTGAGAATAATAAAATCTATGGTGTAAAGGGACGAGAAAAATCAGAAATATATGTACACCCTGCAATGTGGAAGGCTGATGACAGGATGATACCTAACGGAGCAATTCCGATTTCTGATAAAATAATCGTAAATTCTATGCCATATGCTTATTCTGTTATTAGAAATAGTTTATAGCGAGTGCAGGAGGGAGTTATGGAAGTATCATTTGATGAATTGCAAAGAGCTGATTTAATAGTTGATACTGTATATAGAGGTGGAAAGGTTAGTGGTAAAGCATCAGAGGTGCTTTCTAAATTACTTCCTAATTGCAGTAACTCTGGCGGTTTTAGAAAAGTAATGAGAAAAGATGGGAGTGGATTACCGGCGTATGTAGTGTTGTATACTTCTATGCAGGAGCTTGCTTGGCCAGACTATTTGGATGAAGAAACAGGTATTTTTCGGTATTACGGAGATAATCGGACTCCCGGGAAGACAATACTTGATACGCCTCGAAAAGGGAATTTGTATTTGATTGTTTGAATAGTAGAGATGGATCTATTAAGGATATTCCACCTTTTCTAATATTTAAAAAAGGTGGACAAGGATGGGATGTACAATTCTTGGGATTGGCTGCTCCGGGCAATCCTAAGATATCTCCGGATAAGGATTTAGTGGCTTTTTGGAGAACAATGGATGACAAACGTTTTCAAAATTATGAGGCATATTTTACGGTTTTAGAGACGGTGACTCCTATTAGTAGAAAGTGGTTAGATGCGCTCATTTATCATCATGACGAAAGCTTGCAGTATGCACCGGATGTGTGGAAGCGTTTTATTGCTCAGGGAAGAAATGGAATAGTGCCATTAATTGCAAAAAAAATACCTAAAATCCCTTCGAAATATGAACAATTGCAGAGTGATAATGAGGGAAGTATTTGCTTGGATAAAATTAGAAAACACTATCATGAAAATCCATATGGCTTTGAAAATTGTGCAAAGAATATCTTAGAAAAAATGGATGAGCGATTTCAAGATTTTACACTTACAAAGCCGTGGCGAGATGGTGGAAGGGACGCGCTAGGATATTATGTTATTGGTGGGATTAGTAAAGCAAATTATCCATTGAGAATTGATTGCGCTATGGAAGCTAAATGTTATGCAGAAAGTCATTCTGTAGGAGTACGTGAAATGTCAAGTCTTATATCTAGGGAAACACTGATTAATTAGATTTATTCACAGTATTATCCCGTTTTGTCAAGTTTTTTAGAAAACCATTGGGAATATCAATGGATATTTCCAGGTTATAACCCTTTTTGGGGCGAATTTCTTTAAAATTGGGCGCACTTACGCCCTGCACCCTAGAAAATCCCGGGTTCGGCCAGCTCTGCTACACATAATAAGGTTGGCACTGGCAAACAGTATGTGGAACCGGTTCATATTCTTTTCGATTCCACGATATACAACTTTCGCATATCCCATCTGCCTTTTGACTATGAGAAATGGTGTTCTACTTTACAACGAATTGCTGACTTATCATGTTCCATCTTTTTGTCCCAGTTAATACCCTGAAAATCATCAGCAGTTTTAAGGCTGGATGGACGTTTATTGATTCGAAATTCTATCTTGGATAACACTTCATCTTTTTTGATTTCGTCCCGCATAGGAGCACCAAGATAACCTGAATCACCATATACTACATGGTCATCTTTTCGTATTAGTTTTGATGTTTCAGATACATCATGCATGTTTGCAGAAGTACCTGTTAGTGAATGCACATAACCGCTACCGGCATCAGCACCGGCGTGGACCTTCATTCCGAAGTACCATTCATTTCCTTTTTTCGTCTGGTGCATTTCCGGATCACGTTCACCGGTCTTGTTTTTAGTAGACTTTGGTGCTGCAATCAGACTTGTATCAACGACGGTACCACCGTGCATGATAAGACCAGCTTTGTCGAGACGGTTGTTTACATCTGCGAAAATCTTCTCGCCAATCTTGTTCCTTTCAAGCATATGGCGAAACTTGAGCAGCGTTGTAGCATCAGGTACCTGTTGTTCATTAAAATCTATGTGCATAAACGTGCGCATGGCATAACTGTCGTAGATAGAATCCTCGATTCCCTCGTCTGACAAATTGAACCAGACCTGCATAAGATACATGCGGAGCATTGTTTCTATTCCAATAGGCTTGCGACCGCGGTTATTGTTGAAATAGTATGGGCGGATTATTTCTACCCAGTAAGACCATGGAATTATTTCATCCATAGCATCGAGAAACTCTTCTCGTTTGGTTTTCTTTTTACGATTGGAATATTCCATATCTGTAAGTGTCATTTGATTCATAGGCGTACCACCTTTTATTTGATACTTACATTTTATCATATATTAACTGGAAATACTCGAATTAATCAGTGTTTCCCTAGGATTAGATATAGGCAGTTTGGAGTATTGATTACTACGAGTTATGTACATGAACAGGCTTATAGAGAGGTAATGGAAGATGGTCATCCAATATTAATTGTATCTGCATCTGATATTGCCAGAATATTAAGAATTAATTCTATTACTTCATCTAACATTAATGAATGGTTTGCAAGTTTAGATAGAACTGATAATAGATTTTTAGATCAAAGAATGAGGGCATATTATGATGGAGTGATGAAGATCCAGGAAAAGAAGAAATAAGTAGGAGTCGACTATGACTGATTACAGTAAAAATAGAGTATTAGCATTATATAAAATCCTGACAAAGTACACAGATGAGCTGCATCAGATTTCAATGCAGGATATACTTGTTCATATGGAAGCAGAAGGACTTTTGCAACAGAAGACGAAGATTTTAACCAAGAAGAAAATTGGAATTGAAATTGAAATTTTATTAAAAGAAATATTTGACAATAAATACCAAGTGCGTTAGAATGAAGATGTATTCGAGAAAATTATATCAGCGCGTAGTTGGTGGTCATATTATAACTTATTAGCTTTTTGGGGCTAATTTTTTACGATATTACGTTCTATGTATTTTTTCGATACATAGAACTTTTTTTGTTTTTGAAAGGGAGATGTAGATGAAAGAATTTGTAGAAAACTTCAGTAAAATGATGGATTATGGTTTTCTGGGTGTATACAGAAGACAAAAAATGTCTGAGGAAAATGTACAGACAAGATTTGTAGCAGCATTGGCAAAAGCATGTGGAATAGGTGCGTTTCTAAATTTGAAATACGAATTGTACAAGGACGGTGAACCAATTTTACCTCAAACAGAGTATCAAATGTTTAAGATGTTTGAACTTCCGCTTGCAGAAATTATTGATGATTTGCCGGAAAAATATAGACATGCGGTTATGGAGGAAACAAATTATTATGATATCGAAGCACTTCTTGAGGGTATAGGAAATGGAAAAGTTATTATAACCGAAGAAGGATATATTATGCTGGGAGAAAGAAAATTGCATGCGTCAAAAGATGAGATTGACCAAATAAGTGAATATAACGGACAACTTATTTATGAAGAACTCTGTAAAGGTGATTATGTAAAAAACAGACATTTTTTGGAATGTGGAGAGAATGTATATATTCCGGAAAATGCGATTTCGCAAAGTGAAGAGCAGGCAAAACTGATAAAAGCATATCCAGAATTGTTTAGAATGTGTTATGTAAAGAATACAAGAACAAGTTTATATCGTTGTAAACGTTGTGGAATGGTATTGCGTGAAAATAAAATTGGAGTATTTTCCTGTGTTTCTCAAAAGTGTAATGCACAACTTGATAAAAAGATAGAGATTGAAATGCATGGTCCAGGCTGGGTAATGAATGATATTGTGGCACGAAATATATATTATCCGGGGCAATTGGAACAAACAATAAAGAAGATATTAGAAACAGGTAAGGAAATAGGAACTGTGGAACAATATGAACTTTGGCCTGGTAAACATGAAGGAATATATGATACTTGGGATTTCAAAGTACAAATGAACAGTGGACGCATTTTATTAGTTGATGCTAAGGATGTTGAGAATCCGCACTGGATTATAAATGATAAAAGAGAATTTCTTGAAGGGACGGAATTTATTTATGTTGTACCTGATGACAAAAGCAAAATATATATGAACCAGGTAAATGACCATACGAATTGTGTGGGAAAAGTGCAATGTCTTAGGGTTAAAGAATTAAAAAAGCTGATTGGGGTGAAATAATGAGAGATATAAAGGATATTAAAGAAATTGTGGAACAGAATATGGAACTCACTCTTGATTCAATAAAGTTTATAGAGTTGGAAATTTTATTTCGACTTGCAGAAAAGATTGGTATGTTAAACAATGCAGATAAGCTATATACTTTGCTTTCGCGCGGGGATGTTATATATGAGAAGTGTTTTAACAATGAAAATTATTTGATTGCTAATGCCAAAATTATTCTAAAAACTATGAGCCATGCGAAGGTTTATCATGATGCGATTAAGGAATATGAAATTTCGAGCAATCGAGCATATGCTATGTATATCGTTGAAGGGAAAACTTTGAAGAGAAATCCAGACAAGCCAATAGTATATGAGAATAGAATCGCGGATTATGATGCGCTTTTAAGTGGGTTGGAAAAAAACAGAAAAATTTGAAAAGAGAAAGCAAATTCTAAAGATACATATTTGGTTAGAACCAGCACGGGGAATGATGTGCGCATAAGATATGAGCAGCTGAAGATAAAGAATGAGACCTTTGAAGAGAAGCGTAGGAAAACTGGTACAATAGTAGCCACAATGGAAGAAATAATGAAGGCTGCAGATAAATTAGATGCGATAGAAGGAACAAATTATAGAAGAAAGACCTTGGAAGAAAATATTTATGAGGTTTCAACTGGTAAAAAAATCAAAGCACAAGAGTACAAAATCGACGGTGTGGTAAACATGGCTGGCCAAGTTGCTGCAGGAAAATCTACATTTGCGGATGCCTTAAGTGTTTCTATTATGGATAAAGGATATAGGGTGGTTATGGTACTTTCAACTGTAGATGCAGTGATAAAAAAGGCAGAGTTACTACGAAAATTAGATTATGAGGTGTGTACATTAATTGGAAATTATGGAAGAGGAAGACATATCGATAATCAAATGAGAGGCATGGATTATTTACCAAAGTATATTTCGGAAACTTTGCAGCAAACGTGTTTACTAAACGCTGTTATTGATGAAAGTACTGAAGTTATTAAGTATGGGCAAGAACCTTGCGTAACTTTAAAAAACGCGATGAATAGTGCTTCCAAAAAGACATTTGTGTGTCAATATTTTGATGTATGCCCAAGAACTTTGAATGATAGAAAAATAAAGAGTGCAGATATTGTTATTACTACATTGGAGGGATTATGCTACTGTACGTTTGGTGTTGAAAAGGAAAACTTTTTACAATATGCGATTGCAAATTTTGATCTTGTTATTATGGATGAGGTTGATAGCGTAGTATGCTCTTTGGATAATGTGTTTGCACCGATGTTGGCAGTAAATGATTATTTGACCCAAAATAGTGATTATCGTTTTGAGTATAAAAACAGTGGTCTGAAAAATAAAAGAGAGAGTAATAAAGATGAGCAGGAATTTATATTAAAGCTGGATAAGTTTGAGTATCTGATGATATCCATTAGCTCTGAAATAAGTGCCTACAGGACTGGTTGGAGCGAAAGTGATTTAAAGAGTTTCTCTGCGATGTCATTACTTAATAAATTGGATCCAAATTCAAAAACGACAGGTGTTATTCCGTTAATTATTTGGAATGCATTTTATGGATTGTTAAAGCCGCAGTCAATTAAAAAGGGCAATATTAGAGAAGTTGAATTGCTAAATATGGCTGAGACAGGGGAATTATCAGTTCCATATATGATACAAAAAATTTCCGAAATTATTGGGAATGAGGCAGAAGATGACCCTGAAAAAATCGAAGCAAAAATTAATGAAATTAAAGCTCAGTTTGAAGAATTGAATGCAGGTATCTTAAAGAAATTATTATTTATATTGAAAGTAATCGCTTTTGAACAGTTGTATAGAGAACTTTCAGGATTGGTAGAAGGTATGTCAGATGTTCCGATTGAACTTAGAGAAATATTGAATAGAAATCTACGTACACAACAAAAATTTATGCCTAATGCTCCAGTGGGTAATACTCTTGCAATTGAAGTCAGAGATGATGAAATGTATATAAAAAAACAGTTTGCCTTGGGACGAGCGTTGGCGTTAAGAATGCCATATCTTTTGCTGGATAGTAATGGAAATGCTATAGGGGCAAATGTATTATTAATGTCAGGAACTGGATATATGCCTGGATCTGAAAGATATCACATAGGAGATCGGGTGGATTATGTGATTGAAGCAGAACAAGCAAAAAGGGATTATATCGCTAATACTAAAATAGTGAATTTAAAGAGTTCTACATGCGTTTCCGGAGCAAAACCAGAATTGAAAAATCAATATTTAAAAGCTCTGATAGAGGAGAATGAGAAGAAGATTATTAAGTGCGTAAAACGGGATGAAAAACTTCTTCTGATTGTGAATAGTTATGAGCAGTGCAAAGTGGCATATAAGGCTGTGGAAAAAATATTGAGAAAACATGAAATGGATTGTGAAGTATGGTATTTAAAGTCCGATAGCGGAGAATTGGAGGGGAATAATTTTGATAATGCATTACAAAGGCGTGATATCACGAGCTTTAAGGAAGGAATTTTAATAGCACCAGCTTGTGTTATCGAAAGAGGATATAATATTGTGGATATATCTGGTAATGCATGGTTTGATACGGTGATGTTTCTGGTTAGGCCGATGGTAGATCCGAGCGATTACAATGTTCATGTTCAAAAAGTAAATGGGTATATTATGAATCATTATACGGAAATAAATTACAGAAATAGAATTGACGTAATGGATCAAATGAGAAAAGAGGCATTTGACAGATATGCTAAGTTAAATGGTACAAAGGGCAGCTTGTCGGATTTGCCGGAAGAAATGAGAATAGATGCCATCGCATCATTATTTGTTGTGATTGAACAGGTATTTGGACGTCTTTGCAGGCTGGGAAGTAACTTGAAAGAAAAATATCCGACAATTTATTGGGTTGATGGTGCATTTAATGCTTCTGAGGATGGAAAATTTGATACACTAAAAGAGTTAGAAAAATATTTGGAAAATTTGATGGAGCATAGCCATAATCCCTTGGTTGCAAAGACTTTATACGAACCATTTTACCTGGCTTTGAAAGGAGAGAGAATTTAATGCGTAAAAATATAGAGAATTATATTATTCCACTGGCATTAGTGTTGGATAAACACATTGAAAAAGAAATACATTTTTTGCGGCTTCCAAGTAATTTGAAGGAGAAACTTACACGATTGGAAGAACTGTCACGGGATGGACAAGGGGGAAGAGGAAAATTTATTCGTGAGAAACATAATTTGCCACTAAATTCCTTGAAGAAATTATTTACTTCGTATTTATCAGGTGTTACAGATATGAAGGCGGTTGGCTACAACACAGATGATAAGAGATGGCTAATTAGTGTTGAGACAATTAATTTAGAAATGGTTATAAAAATCCTTAAAGTATGGATAGATGCATTTTATATTGCGGAAACAGAATTGGATAAGAAACGAAAGAATGATGATAAGGTAAAACAATATGCTGAACAAGTAATAAATGAGCTGAATGTAGAATGTTTGACAGGATGTGAGTATGTTGAGAAAATAGTTTTATTTGATAATGGAGAAGTAGTAGATAAAGATGCGTATTCGTTATTGCCACTTATTGCAGTTAATGAGATTGTTGGAACCGATGTTAGGGTAGGCGGCGAAAAAGCTAAATGGATGTATTCAAAAAAGAATGAAATTGTTACGGATCCATTAGCATATAAGGATGCTAAAGAGGAAGATTATGTTTCAATGGCTGCTTCGTTTAGTGTGCAGACTATACCACCATTCAATAAGCCATATTTTAATGTTAAGATATCATCCAGAAGATGGGTGAGTAAAAATGAATCAGAGAAGGTACCCTTTTATACAGATGAAAAGACTGTCTATATTCGTATTAATGATATTAAATTACAGGCAATTTATGCAAAATACGACTTTAAAACAAAAGAGTTTGAATGGACATATTCAGATAAAAAAACTTTTTGTGGAATGTACGGAATAGAGAATGTTGTGCGTTTTAATGATATTGTTTGCAATCCGTCGCAATATATGAATGGTGTCGAGCAGAATGATTATTATGTGGTGTTTGAGTATGGTATGAAAGATGGAAAAAAACAAATGCATAATCAGGATGCAGGTATTAGTCCGATGGATAGACGAGAGATTTTTGAAAATATCGAAAAGAAACTGACCATGTATTCCAGTGGTAGTAAAATAGCAACACATGAAGTTGGCAATGATACAATTACTCAGATGTTTTTCGAAAATGATTTTAGTTTAAAAGATGATTTGAAGTTAAAGTTTAAAGAGATTGTAGAAGGTATATGCGGAAACAGAAAAATAGTAATAGAAGTTTGTTTTAGTGCTGGTCAGGAAATATTAAGAAACGCATTAATTGAAAAGCTGGATGAACATTTTGAGGGTACTAAAGTAGAGGTTAGACCTGTTTTTATTGACACTTTGGCGGAATGTTTACCTTGTAGCGATGAAAAGAAGGCTGGTAATCAGGAGGGATATAATACAAGAATACATGAGATTAAAGAAATGATAGGTATGGCGAAAGAACTTACCATGTCCATTGTGATTATTCATGGACCTGAATATTACAAATTAAGCGGAAAGGTTGATTCTAAAGTTGATCCTAAAAATGCGTTGCGTGTTGGATTTGCGAATACAGGAAGACTTACACAATTTGTTATTATTGAGAAATATCTGGAAAAAGAGAAAGAACGTTTGAAAAATATAGAAACAGGAAGGGCAATAAATAAAAATGGAGAAATTAATAAAACAAATGCAGTAAATACAAGTGTGAAAAATACGCTGCTAGATGTATACAGACAGATGGGAATACATAATTGTTTAGTAGAATCAGAGAAAAAAACCACTCTTCATAATAAGGTGGCGGTAGGTATTTATGTTGTTAATTATAAAAATTTATTAAATGATGTTGCAGTAGCTCCTTTTCCAATGATTGTTTCGAGTGACATGATGAAACATAGAATTATGGTAGAAACTGAGTTGAATATATTGTCAAAGTTTTCTAACAAAAAAGAAGCTGTTGAGAGAATTTCGTGTGAGTATATGGAATTTCCAATTAAGTTTCGCGAATTGCTTGTGAAGATAGGAAATTCAAAAAGGATTATTCCTTCTGAACGATTTTTGTCTGATTGGTTTGATGATCTTAATGACAATTTGCAGTATGAGATTATGATGGTTGCAGATGGAACATCAAGAAAAGTTGTAGAAGGAATCACCAATAAGGAAATTAGAGAAGCATTTGATGAACAAAGTGGCTATGTGACAAAAATTGGAATAGATGGAAAACTTGGATTTG
Source organism: Lachnospiraceae bacterium (assembly GCA_017437065.1). Taxonomy (GTDB): domain Bacteria; phylum Bacillota; class Clostridia; order Lachnospirales; family Lachnospiraceae; genus RGIG3002. The sequence goes on along the minus strand of JAFSBX010000039.1, from coordinate 23,854 downwards.
AGATCAATCTAGCTGATTATGATAACATCGATTTGTTTAGAATAAGAGTTAATGAAGAGGTTCCGGATTACATTCCTAGTGCTAATGATACTGAAGAAAAATTTGAAGAATCAAGTGGTATTTATAAGTATGATACTGTGTATTATTCAAAAGATGTAAGGACACAGGCAGAATATAAAAATACAAAGCAAAATACAACAAAATTGGAAGATAACAGAGCTTTTACGCATCGGAATATTATTGAGATTTATCCGATGTTCATAAGTGATAGATCAAAAGAGTTAGATTGTGTCAGAGATATTCATAATCTTCGAAGTGCCTCAATTCAATATGAAGCGGGTAAAACGATTCTTCCGATGCCATTGCATTTGGCGAAATTGTTAGAGGAGTACTTTATTTAGCATGGACACAAATAACCCCACCAATTCCTGGTGCAAATCCCTCAAAATACACCAGCCCAGTCCATAGCCAACCTTCGAAATCTATAGTATGATATTCCTGCAAAGAGAAATTCATACTAAAAAGAATAGTTTTTTGTGAAAATTGGTCTTTTCAGGATATGTACAAGCGTCAAGTTTTGCTTTATGCTTTACACAGGCTCTGAAAAGCCGTAGAAATTTGACAACTGAATAGCAGTTACAGATGAGTAGAATTACGGTTCATATACCCGCAGGATGGAAGTCACAGTTATCATATCAGTAGGCTGATGGATTGAGAGATGAAGGCCGAGAGGCTGGACGGAAGTCCGGGAAATGTGGGAGCAGGTATGTTGCGTAAGGATAATAACCCATGAGGGGCGAGAAAAGAGTTTCGTCCCGGTCCCCGAAAGGCAAGCAGGGGAGATAGTGCTTCTCTTATGAGAAGGGCGTCGTAAACACAATTGAGTGGTTGTCTGCAATTCCCGGAGGTGAGTACAATTCTACGTATACGGGGCGATGAGGGGTTGGAATACCGGCGTATACCTTGATAGGAACCATAAGTGAGATGGTTCAGATTAGAATAAAAAGATTGCAGTAGATAACAAAATCGTTATCCATAGTTTGTGCATTTATAGAAGCTATGGGTAGCGATTTTCTTTTTTGTAGAAAAAACAACGGAGGTTACGCATGGACGAGAAAATGAATTTAACAGATAAGAATATCAGTATAAAAACCGCAAACGGAACTGTGGTAAATGTCACCTGTTCCTACGCAGAAGATAAGACTTTGGAAGCATTGTTTTTATCCTATCTGGAGCAGGTAAATGCAGCGAAAATGGTAGCATAACAGCGGGTGTCCGATGATACAGAGAGGGCTCATGTCACACTTGTGATTGGCAAAAATAACGAAAATCACATTTTGTCAAACTTTTTGGAAATTTGTGGTAGACAAACATATTTTCGTGATGTATGATGGGTACGTGGCAAAGATAAATGAACATATAACATACAAGAATATAAACATAGCCACAGATACCTATTAAGTACATTGTGAGCGACCAGCCATCGCAAGACCAATGAGTAATAAATTTAATAGTTGGCAATAGACAGCTTGAAATATCAGTGATTATAAGACACTAAAAAAGCAGACCGCTGTCCATGGTCAACAAAGCGAGCGAAAGCTCATTACATACGATGACGGAACCAATGCGTTCCGTGTTAGGACTAAGTAAATAGTGACAAGCAATGCAAAATGTGATAGCGCATATTTTGTTTTTACTTGTTGTACTTTCGTATGTATGAGTTTAGCGGTTGTTACGAGTGTAGCAACAGACTTTGTTAACTATGGAGAGCGGTCTTTTTAGGTCTTAACCGGCGTGCCGGTGAAGTGATATTTTAAGCTGTTTTTTCATGTTGAACGGAAGGGAGATGAGTATATTTTGCAGCAGACAAAGGAACAGGCGCAGGTTGTAGAAGTTAGTCCGCAGCAGGAGAAGAAAACACAGGGCAAAGTAAAACAGTATGGAAAATATACTGTGCAGTCAACCTTTGCCGGGAATTGCAGTATTACAGATATTATGAATTGTTATATAGAGCGTAAGGCGTCGCTTAAGTACCAATAGCAGACGAATCAAAGAAGAACAACAGGAGGAAATGCAATGAGTAAGAAAAAGATTGATGTGTGTAGAACCGGAATTTATCTGAGATTGTCCCAGGGAGATGAGGATATTGATGGATGGGAGAAACAGGAGAGTAACAGTATTTCTAACCAGAGGCTTTTGCTGGAAGGATTTATTGATGCCCATGATGATTTGAAACTGGTGGATGTATTTATTGATGACGGTTATACCGGAAGTAATTTTGACAGACCGGAGTTTCAGCGAATGATGAAGTCCATGAAGGCGGGAAAGCTAGATTGTATCATGGTAAAAGATTTGTCCAGACTTGGCCGAGAGCGAATCGGGGTGGATGAACTTATACTGAGGACTTTTAAGGAATATGGCGTGCGTTTTATTTCCGTATCGGATAACTATGACAGCCTGACTGCCAATCGTGGGGAGACTCACACCATCATTCCTTTTAAGAATCTGATGAATGAGCAGTACAACAATGATACTTCCCTGAAGGTCCGCACCAGTCAGCAGGTAAAAAGAATGAACGGGCAGTTTATCGGAGCCTTTGCGCCTTATGGATATAAAAAGGCGGAGAATAATAAAAATCTGCTGGTGCCGGATCCTTATGCGGCAGGTGTGGTGCAGGGTATTTTTGCCAAGAAGCTGGCAGGGGTAAGTGCTATGGGGATTGCTAAGATTCTGAATAAAAACGGGGTTCTTTCTCCTTCGGAATATAAGACAAAATGCGGCGAGAAATACAATACCAGTTTTAAGGGGGCAGGACAGTCCAAATGGTCCGCCAAGACCGTCATAAGAATCCTGAAAAATCTGGTGTATACCGGAACTCTGGCACAGGGAAAACGCACTACAGTCAGTCATAAGGTGAAGAAAGAAATCGAGGTTCCGGAAGAGGACTGGATTGTTGTGGAAAATGCCCACGAGCCTATTATCAGCAAGATGGATTTTGATGCGGTGCAGATTCTTATGAGCCGTGATACCAAGGCCATCGCAGGACAGAGTGAAGCGTATATGTATGCAGGGATTCTATATTGTGGGGATTGCGGCAGCAGTATGGTTCGTCGCAAGGATAGCTACAAGGGGCAGGAATACGTGAACTATATCTGCTCCAACTATAACCGTAACGGAGGAGAATTGCAGTCGTCATTGTATCCGTGAGGATGTGATGGACGAGATTGTATTGGGCGAATTGCAGGGTTATATCAACAGCATGTGTGACTGTGAAAAGGTGCTGGCTCATCTGGATGAACTGAATGTGAATTATGATGAGGCAGTGGCCCATGACAAGGAGATTGCTACGCTGAAGGCTGAGCTTACCAGATTCTCTGCTCTTAAGTCTGCTTTGTATCAGGATTTGCAGGATGAAATTATCAGCAAGGAACAGTTTACAAGGTATCGTGAGGAGTACACCGGCAGGGAGCAGGAACTGGAGGCGGCAATCAGACAGCAGGAGGAAATCATCCGCAATATTTATGAAAATGGAATTGCTGTGGCAAAGGATTTGGAGCAGTTCAGGGAAGGCTTAGTACTTGGAAAATTGGATCGCATGGCGCTGGTTTCTTTTGTAGACAGGATTCTGATTTATGATGATTTCAGGGTGGAAATTGTGTTTAAGTACCGTCATGAGATGGAGAAAGTGGCAGGGCTTTTCTGCGTGTCAAATGAAGAGTTTGTAGAGCCGGATTATACCATGGTGGATGGTCTGCCTGTGCTTGAGTTAAAGGAGGCGGTATAAATGGCTAGAACGAAGAATCGATTTAATGCAGTAGCAGTACCGGAAACAGCCAGTGCCGGTGCACCTGTAAAAAAGACTAAAACCTTTCGTGTGGCGCTTTATGCCAGATTATCCGTGGAGCTGAAAGCAAGACCTTCGGAGTCCATCGCCAATCAGCTTGATATTATGAGGGAGTTTATAAAAGGCAGGCCGGAATTTGCAGAGTATCATGAATATGTGGACAGTGCGGTGTCGGGAACCAGTTTTAACAGACCATCCTTTAACCGCATGATGGATGATGTAAGGGATGGGAAGATTAGCTGCATTATTGTAAAAGATATGTCCCGATTTGGCAGGGATTATATTGAGGCAGGTAACTATATCGAGACCATATTTCCTTTCCTTGGAGTGCGTTTTATATCCATCAATGACCACTTCGATACAGATGCGGAATTTAATCAGAATAAGTCACTGGAGATTGCGCTGAAGAACCTGGTAAATGATATGTATGCCAAGGATATTTCCAAACGTGTTGCAGTCAGCCGCAGGCTGGATATGGAGCGCGGTAAATTTACCGGAAGTAATGCACCTTACGGTTATAAGGTGGATAGCACGGATCCTCTTCGTAAGTATCTTGTGGATGAAGAAGCGGCGGCTGTAGTCCGTCAGATTTTTGAGCTGGCAGCAGAGGGTGTGACCTTGCGTGAAATTGCAAAGGCGCTTCAAAACTATCGTCTGGCTTTGCCTGGAGAGTATCTGAAAACCGGAAAGCTTTATGTAGACGAGGGCCAGGCGGCAAAAGCATGGTATGCCGGCACCATTTCCAATATCTTGAAGAATCAAGCTTATATCGGAAATATGGTACAAGGGAAAAGGCGCACCAGACTAAGTGAAAATGAGGCAAGGCATTTTACCGATGAAGAGGACTGGATTGTGGTGGAGAATACCCATGAACCAATCGTGGATAATGATTTGTTTGACAAGGTTCGGAAAGTGCTTGGCAGAAGGTGGAAGAGAGTTCTTTTGCTTCGGAGAGAGGTAAGAATTTACCCATAAAAGATGATATTTTTGCAGGGATTTTATTCTGTGGAAATTGTAAAAGAAGGCTTCCGCAGTTGTCCAGAATCATAGAAAAGGATGGGAAACTGGAGCGTCAGTATTTTTATGCCTGCCGCTACAATTATGATTTCGGTGGTGAGAAATGTGGCTGTACTATCTTAGAGCAGGAACTGGTTAAGGCTGTGCACAAGATTTTGGAAGTAAATATTGCTGTGCTTACGGAGAGTGAGAAAACGGAGGCTGTAGTAAAAGGTGTCATGGATAAGAATTTGAAACAGTGCGACGGGCAGATTCGTAAACTGGAAAAACTCATTGAAAAGCAGAATTACGAGGAAAGCAAAGCTTATCAGCGCTATGTGACCGGAGAGGTTGGCAAAGAGGAGTTTAAGCGCATGCAGGAAAAGTCTGCGGATGCGGTGATGAGACTTCGGGGACAGATTTCTGATGAGCAGGCAAAGTACCGTCGGTTTAAGCGATTTTTTGAGAAGAAGCTGCAGTGGCTGAGAGCGATTTAGCGTTTTCAGAGTGAGCCCTATCTGGACAGAAATATGTTGGAGATTCTGGTGCACAGCATTTACCTGTAACCGGATAACCGAATGGAGATTAACTTGAATTTCAAGGATGAATACGCAGAGATGATGAAGGAGGATGCTTAGAATGGAACAGATTGCAATGTATTTGAGATTGTCAAAGGAAGATGAATTTATCAGGGATGAGAGCAACAGTATTACGAATCAGCGTGCTTTTATCCGTGAGTATATCAATAAGGATAAAGCCTTGCGCAAAATGAATGTGCTGGAATTTGTGGATGATGGTTTTACCGGTAAAAATATGGACCGTCCGGATATGCAGAGGATGCTGGACCTGATAAAGCGCAAAGAGATTAACTGTGTTATCGTGAAGGATTTCTCCAGATTTTCCAGAGACCATATTGAGCAGGGAAAATATATCGAGCAGATATTTCCTTTTATGGGTGTGCGTTTTATTGCCATTAACGATAATTACGACAGCAGTGATTATGTGGGTGGTATCGGAGAGATTGATATTGCTTTTAAGGGGATTCTCTATGATTTCTTTAGCGAGGAGCAGTCCCAGAAGGTGACTACAACTTTGGATGCCAAGCGAGGCAGCGGTAAATATATTGCTGCCTATGCACCTTTTGGCTATGTGAAAAGTCCGGAGGATAAGCACAAGCTGATGGTGGATGAATATGCCAGTCAGATTGTAAAGCGCATTTTTAGGGAGTTTTTATCCGGTAAGTCCATGTACAAGATTGCCGAGGCGCTGAATCAGGAAGGGATTGAGACTCCGGGCGTGTATATTGCAACCCGTGAGAATAATGAAAACCAGCTGGCAAAATACCGTGAGAAAAAGCCTCTCTGGAGCAATGTGGCAGTGGGCAGAATCCTTGAAAATGAGCAGTATACCGGCACTATGGTTTACAACCGCTTTAAGAGTGAAAATGTAGGTGACAAGCATGCCAAAGCTCTTCTGGAAGAGGAATGGAAGCGTGTGGAGAACTGTCATGTTGCTATTATCAGTAAAGAAGATTTCGAGAAGGCAGCAACTATGAGATTCGGAAATATCTGCGCTGGTGCGGAACGAAAGCATGAGACACATTGCATGACCGGTAAAATGATATGCGGTAACTGTGGGCATCGTTTGTCCCATTCCTATGCCGGTCGCCCGAAGTATTACTGTGCCAAGCATTATCTGGATAAGACAGATGGCAAGTGCAATATCAGCGTCCTCGATTCGACTATGGAAGAGGTGGTGATGAAGTCACTGCAGATGTTCATTGATATGTGGGTGGACTCCAGAAAGATTGTGGACATGCAGCGTGAGAAACAGGCACAGCGCCTGGCACTGGCAGAAAAGCATCTGCTTGATATGGAGAAAAGCTATGAGCGCATCAATAAGGATTTACGTGATGCTTATGAAAGCTATAAGCTTGGCATGACCGACAGAGAGACTTATCTGGAGCAAAGAAAGACCTACGAGCAGTTGCTTGTTCGTATGCAGGACAATATCGAAAAGCAGAAGGCAGCAGTCAGCAAATTGGCTCAAGTGGACCTGCCGGAAGTGGCCGGTTTTGAAATGCTGGAAGGACAGATGAAACTGCAGAAACTGAACAAGGAAATCGTGGATGCTTTCGTGGCGGAGATTGTTGTATACGATAGGGAGAGGGTTGAGGTGAAGTGGAAGTTTAGGGAGGAAAAAAATATTAATTTTTATGTAGAAGACATGGAAAAAATAGAGATTTTGTGATATGATTATCTTGAAATATTGTGCAAAAAAGGAAGTGATGAAAGTGGCAATTAGTGCAGTGGATTTGTTTTGTGGTGTCGGAGGTTTAACTTGTGGCTTAAAGAAAGCAGGAATAAACGTTCTTGCAGGAATTGATTTGGACGGTACATGTAAATACGCGTATGAGTATAATAACAAAGCTACTTTTATAGAGAAAAGTGTGTCGGATGTATATGCTGATGATATTAATTCCTTTTTTGAAGCTGATGATATTAAGATTTTAGTGGGATGTGCACCGTGCCAACCTTTTTCAAAGTATACGCAGAGATATAGGAAAGAAGGGCATACTGATGATAAATGGAAACTTCTGTATGAATTTGGAAGGCTTGTAGAAGAGGTAAGACCCTCTATTATATCAATGGAGAATGTACCAGAATTAGAGAAAGAAAGTGTTTTTTTGGATTTTGTTAATGCATTGAAAAAACTAGGATATAAAGTTTCCTATAGTGTAGTTTATTGTCCGGATTATGGTGTGCCTCAAAGCAGAAAAAGACTTGTTTTATTAGCGTCAATGTACGGTGATATAAGTATAATCCCACCATTATATAAACCAAATAAATATAGGACGGTTAGACAAACTATTGGAAGACTTGCTGAACTTAAAGACGGAGAAGTGGATGTAAAGGATCCGATACATTGTTGTAGTAAACTGTCCGAATTGAATATGAAACGTATAAAAGCTTCAGTTCCAGGGGGAACATGGAAAGATTGGAGTGATGATTTGAAATTGGATTGTCATACAAAAGATACGGGAAAGGGCTATGGTGCAGTTTATGGCAGAATGGAATGGGATGAGCCTTCGCCGACAATTACAACACAGTTTTTTGGGTATGGTAACGGACGATTTGGACATCCAGACCAAAATCGTGCATTGAGCTTTAGAGAGGGTGCCATGCTACAATCATTTCCAGCAAAATATCGTTTTTATAAAAAAGGAGAAAAGATTAACAAAAAGGAATTGGGAATACATATAGGAAATGCTGTTCCAGTAAAGTTAGGTGAAGCAATAGGAATTACTATTATTCAACATTTGAAAAAATATGTGAAGGAGGAAATGTATGACTGAAGAAAAACGATTAGAAGCAGAGGCGCAGATTAAAGAACAACGTAGCGAAATAAATTTTGATACAAGAGATTATGCAATAGACTTTTTAGTTCAACAATATCGTGAGAATGAGTTCTATATTCCAGATGAGTATCAAAGGCAATACATTTGGGAAGAAAGTGATAAAACTAGATTTATTGAATCTATATTTTTGGGATTACCAATACCGTTTATGTTTTTTTCGGATACGGATGATGGACGATGTGAGATAATAGATGGAGCTCAGCGCACCCAAACATTAGAGGAGTTTATGAGTAATGAGTTAAAATTATCATCTATGAAGAAGTTAACTACTTTAGAAGGTTTTTCGTATAATGACATTCCTGAATATTTTAAGAGAAAATTTAATAAGACTACCATGAGAATTATCGTTTTGTCAGATGATACAACTGTTGAAATTAGGAAAGAGATATTTAATAGAATAAATACAACTGGACGTAAAGCGAAACCTATAGAAGTTAGACGTGGTAGTTACACTGGCAGATTTATGGATTTTGTGAAGAGATGTTCTCAAAATGAGATTTTTGTTAAAGTGTGTCCTGTTAGCGAGAATTCCAAGAAACGTTACGAAGATTTAGAGTTGGTGTTAAGATTCTTTGCTTTTTTAAATAACTATCAAAATTTCACACATAGAGTGGATGAATTTTTAGATGAATTTGTTGAGAAAAATCAAGATACTTTTGATGAAAAGGAATATGAAGAAGAATTTGTTAGAATGTTAAATTTTGTAGACAAATATTTTCCTTTTGGATTTAGAAAGACAAAAAATGCAAAGTCAACGCCTAGAGTTCGATTTGAAGCAATATCCGTAGGTGTAGCTTTAGCGTTAAGAGAAAAACCAGAGCTTGATCCCTCTTCGATGGAATGGATTGATAGTGAAGAATTCTTGATTCATACAACAACTCATGCAAGTAATTCACCTAAAAGGGTGAGTGGTAGAATTGAGTATGTAAGGGATGAATTACTTAAGGAGATGTAATTTATGAATGTAATATACGGAATGTATGATGAAAGAGTTGGGGAAATTGAACTATATTTTAATGCAATTAGTGAACTTTATGAGCATAAAAACGAAGGAGCACAACATGAATATCTAAAAGACGACTTTTTAAAAATGTTAAAGTCTAATTTGATATTAATGATATATAACCTTGTTGAATCTACTATAATGGGAGGAATTTTACGAATATATGATCAATTAAAATCAGAGGGATATTCGTATAATGATGTTCGTGAAGAAATAAAAAAGATATGGTTTGAGTTCAAGTTTAATGAAGTGTATGATAGAAATGCTCATTTCAACTCATACAGAGATAAAGCTGCTGATATTATAAATGCTATTTTAGAAGGAAAAACATTAGAATTAAATAGAAAGGCAACAGACATTAGTGGCAATTTAGATGCGGATAAGATTAGGATTATATGCCACGAACATGGAATAACATATAATTTATCACAAGAATGTAGAGGTGGTATAGTACTAAAAGATGTTAAAGATAAAAGAAATGATTTAGCTCATGGCACATTATCGTTTGAAGAATGTGGACGTAATTACAGTTTGAGTGACTTAAAAGAAATAAAAGATGAAACAATAATATTCCTTAAGGGTATATTAGACGGAATGAACGCATATTACAGTGCAAAAAAATATTTGAAAGAATGTATATAAGTAACGGTGTAGCCTAAAGGTGATTGAAAAGCAGGAGTCATATCCTGTCACCGTTTTCAATTGTAGGTTAGCGCTTGCAGACAATATAATAGCGTTTCCTATCTTGTAGAAATACCATATCTTTTTTGGAAGAAAAAATTTCAAAAAATCCCTTTCACACCCTTGACACGAGCGGGTACAGGAAAAACTTATGCATCCGCTTTTGCGATGAGAGAACTGGGATTCAAACGAGTTCTGTTTTTGGTGCATAGAAACCAAATTGCGAAACAGGCGAAGGTTTCTTTTGAGAGAGTATTTGGTAGTAGAATCAAGACCGGTTTAGTGTCCGGAATTAAGCATGATTATGAAGCGGATTTTGTGTTTGCAACAGTTCAAACATTAAGTAAACAAGAGAACTTGGAGAGATTTCCAAGGGATTATTTTGATGCCTGTATCTATGACGAGGCACATCATACTAGTGCTGGAAGCTATAAAAGAGTAATGGATTATTTCACGCCGGAATTTACGCTGGGAATGACTGCGACGCCGGACAAGCGTGATGACAATATAGAAGGACGCAATATTTATGAAATCTTCGACCACAATATTGCTTATGAGATTCGTTTACAGCAAGCGATGGACGAAGATTTGTTGTGTCCATTCCACTATTTCGGAATTACTGATTTGGCGATGATTTCGGATGAGGGAAATTCTAAAGAAGAACAGCTCGAGAATTTTAGATATTTAACAAGCAATGAACGCGTGAAGTATGTTATGGAGCAGGCGGCTTACTTTGGATATTCTGGTGATAGAGTGAAAGGATTAATTTTCTGTAGCAGAATAGATGAAGCTAGAGAATTGTCTAAAAAGTTTAATGAGCAGGGATTAAGGACAATTGCTTTAAGTGGTGCTGATTCGGAAGAAACAAGGGCGGAAGCGATTGAACGTCTGACAATGGATATGCAGTCAGAGGATGATGACTATTTGGATTACATTATTACTGTGGATATATTTTCAGAAGGTACTGATATTGTAGAAGTGAATCAAGTTATTATGCTTCGTCCAACACAATCACCGATTGTATTTATTCAGCAGTTGGGACGTGGACTTAGAAAAGCATCAGAAAAGGAATATGTAGTTATCCTTGATTTTATTGGTAATTACAAGAACAATTTTATGATTCCGATTGCGCTTTCAGGAGACCGCAGTTATAACAAGGACAATATTAGAAGATACTTGATGGAAGGTGGTCGAGTAATTCCGGGTGCAAGTACGATTCATTTTGATGAGATTAGTAGAAAACGTATTTTTGCAGCTATTGATAATGCTAACTTTAGTGACATTAAGCTCATCAAAGAGAACTATACCAATCTCAAAAATAAACTCGGCAGAATCCCAAGATTAAGAGATTTTGACGATTATGGTGAGATGGATGTTCTTCGAATTTTTGATAACAATAGCTTAGGAAGTTATTATAAATTCTTAGTGAAATATGAAAAGGAATATAAAATTAGACTAGCGTCAGAAGAGGAAAAAGTAATTGAATTTGTATCTAAAAAGCTTGCTAGTGGTAAACGAATTCAAGAACTGCGTCTTCTGAACAGAATGCTTGCTTATACACATAGACTAATGATATTTGCTGGATTGCAGGAAGAACTTAGAGTAGATTATGGCATTCAAATGAGTGATGAACAGAGGGATAATATTATTAACATAATGACAAATGAGTTTCCAGCAGGTGCAAGTAAGAATACATATGCAGAGTGTATTTTCATTGAAAAAGATGATGGAATAGATTATCATGTTTCAAAATCATTTGAGAAAATGCTTGCTAATAGGGACTTCTATGAGATTTTGAAAGAACTTATTGAATTTGGTATTAGTCGATATGAACGCGATTTTTCCGATACATACAAGGGAACAGATTTTGTATTATATCAGAAATATACATATGAGGATGTATGTCGATTGCTTAACTGGGAAACAAATGAAGTACCGTTAAATATTGGCGGATATAAGTATGATAAAAAGACTAAGACTTTCCCGGTATTTATCAACTATGATAAGTCAGAGGACATTAGTGATACGACTAAATATGAAGACCACTTTACAAGCAGTAGTAGCCTGATTGCTATATCGAAATCAGGAAGAAGTGTTGCATCTGAGGATGTGCAGAACTTTTTACATGCCACCGAGCGAGGAATACAGGTCCATTTATTTGTTCGTAAGAATAAGGATGATAAGATTTCTAAAGAATTTTATTATTTAGGACATATGCAAGCAAGTGGAAAAGTAAGAGAATTTGTTATGCCGAATACGGACAAGACTGCTGTTGAAATTGAATGGTTGTTGGATGTTCCGGTACGTGAAGATTTATACGAATATATTGTAAATGAATAGGAGACAAAAGCCTCTGCCCACATAAGCGGGCGGGCATTTTGCTCCGCAAAACAAGGAGGCTTACATGAAAACAATACGAGTAGTAGCAGCGATTATCAAAGCTGTAAATGAGAACGGAGAACCAATTATTTTTGCAACACAAAGAGGTTATGGTGACTTTAAAGGTGGATGGGAATTTCCGGGCGGAAAGATTGAGGAAGGTGAAACACCGCAGGAAGCCCTCGTGCGAGAGATAAAGGAAGAACTCGAAACAGAAATTTCAGTTGGAGAATTGATTGATACGATAGAGTATGATTATCCGACATTCCATTTGTCTATGGATTGTTTTTGGGCGGAGATTGTATACGGTGATTTAGTGCTTACAGAACATGAAGCAGCTAAGTGGTTGACGAAGGACGAGTTGGGTTCTGTGGAGTGGTTGCCAGCGGATATTACCTTGATTGATAAGATACGAGCAGATGTATAATTAGTATTGAGGTTATGGGGGTGTTTGGCACTGGGATGTCAGGAAGTTCAATATGTTATGGCAAGGCAAAAGATGAGAACCAGTGGAATTGTCACTGGTTCTTTTGTAAGGAGGTACTAATATGCCATTAGAGACGGGCGGAAGAGCAGATAAAATGGGTAATAGCTACGAAATTAGTTGTATTATCTATGAAATGCTTAAAGTGTTTAGAGAAGTTAATTATAGTGTTGTTATAGAAGCTCTTGGAGATGATGAAGTTGGAACTGATATTTTGATTACTGATTTTGAAGGAAAAAAGGAACATCAACAATGTAAAGTTCGAAATGCAAGTAAAGAGTATTGGACGATTGCTGATTTAAAAGCACGTAATATACTGAATAACTGGAAAAAACAACTGGAACGTGACGATGATAGAGAAGTAGTGCTGGTAAGCGCAGTAGGATGTACTCATATTGTTGACTTGCATACTCGTGCAATAAATTCAACTGACAACCCGACTGATTTTTATGAGTATCAAATAAAAACAGGGAGTAAGGAATTTCAGGATTCATACAAAGACTTTTGCAAAGGAATGGGATTGCATGCTATACTATACCAAGTTAAGGTTTCTAAGGTAAAATAGAAGAAACCTAGGAAATATAAGGAAAAACGAGGATATACTAAGATATGCAAAGAAAAATAAAAGTGCTCATGGTTTGCCACGGCAGTATTTTCCGAAAACGCTGAAAACCTTGAATTTATAGTATGTTTTGGACTCTGAGGGAGCAATTTACTAAGAATTTACTAAGAACAAAAATTAGTAAGAAATCCCTAGCACGAATTTAGAAATGAATATGAAACTTAGGACTTTATTAGTTGTGAAAAACAATTAGTAGAGTCCTTTTTATTTAAAAAAAAGGAGGTTCAGAACATGAACAATACAGCGTTAGGCGCAGAGAGCATTATTTTTATTAGCGAAGCACATGAGAAATTCTACTATGAAAAATTGAAAGAGGTAAGGTATCAAGATGTGTACCACAAGGCACTTTGCTATTGCCTTGGCATTAGTGATGATACCAGAAGAAATGCGAACCGCATTTATGATTTTAAGACAGGCTGTGTAAAGACAGAATGTTTACAGGAAGGCTGGCAGACCAGCGGAAGCGTGAAAGTAGTCAGAATGGCGTTTAATCTGTACTGCAACAGTACACCAAGCGTTGACGATTACAAGGACGCAGAGGAGCAGATCAATGAGTGTAGGCAGTATACGGTGGAAGAATTATTTTGCTGTGCCTACGCACCGTATTTTTGGCAGGCGATACAAATCCGGTATCCGGAATATGCAACCTATAACCGGAAACTGTATGCCCTGTTTGGAGGAGCAGATTGATGTTAAAAGTTCGATTGATGGGAACAAAGAATGATATTAAATGGTTTGGGAAGATTTTGCAGAGAAATCCCAAGATTGAAGTAACAGAGTTTTCAGATTTATACCCGAATAAAGGAACAAAGAAATTCCACAGGGCTTATGTGGAAGTCAGAAAAAGCAACGTAAAAGAAAATCAGTAGAAAGCGAGGAGAATTTATCATGTGTAGAGTTATAGCAATCGCAAATCAGAAAGGTGGAGTCGGAAAGACCACCACAACAAGCAACTTAGGAATAGGACTGGCAAAACAGGGGAAAAAGGTACTTTTGATTGATGCCGATGCACAGGGCAGTCTTACTGCAAGTTTGGGGTACACAGAGCCGGACGCAATCGAGTTCACATTGGCATCTGTCATGGGCAGTCTGATTAAAGACGAGGAAGTGGAGCCTATGGAGGGCATTTTACATCACGAGGAGGGAATAGACCTTATGCCGGGAAATATTGAGCTTTCCGGTCTGGAGGTTTCCCTTGTGAATGTCATGAGCCGGGAGCGTATCATGCAGGAGTACATAAGCATGGTGCAGGATTATTACGATTACATCTTAATTGACTGTATGCCTTCACTTGGAATGATTACCATAAATGCCTTTGCCTGTGCCGACAGTATTCTGATACCTGTGCAGGCGGCGTATCTGCCCGTTAAAGGTTTACAGCAACTTATCAAGACTATTGGCAAGGTAAAGCGTCAGATTAACCAAAAACTGGAGATAGAGGGCATTTTATTGACGATGGTTGACAGCAGGACGAATTATGCAAGGGACATCAGCGCCATGCTGAAGGAAGCCTATGGGAGCCGGGTAAAGATATTTACCAATATTATCCCGATTTCGGTAAGGGCGGCGGAGATTTCTGCGGAAGGAGTCAGCATTTATAAGCATGATCCAAAGGGAAAGGTGGCATCTGCCTACAATTCTTTGACAGAGGAGGTGCTTGCAAATGAGCAGTAATACAAAGACAGGAAGCGCATCTAAAATCAAAATGGAGAGTTTTGATGATTTATTCGGTGGAAGCAGTGCACAGGAAATAGGGGCAGAGCAGATTATCACTGCTCCGTTAGCAGACCTTCATGAGTTCAAAGACCACCCATTTAAGGTGTTGGACGATGAAAAGATGGAGGAAACAACGGAGAGTATCAGACTTTACGGGGTACTTGTTCCGGGAATTGCAAGACCGAGAGCAGGCGGCGGCTATGAGCTGATTGCAGGACACCGCAGGAAGCATGGCTCAGAAAGAGCCGGGAAGACGGAAATGCCGATTATTGTCCGCAATTATTCCGATGATGAAGCAACCATTATCATGGTGGACTCTAATATTCAAAGAGAGGACATTTTACCGAGTGAAAAGGCAAAAGCCTATAAGATGAAGTATGAAGCCATGAAGCATCAGGGAAAGAAATCGGGCAAGAATACCCTTGATGAAGTTGGGGAAGCTGCCGGAGAGAATGCGAAAAAGGTACAGCGCTATATCTGGCTTTCAAGGCTGTCCGATGAGCTTCTTGAAATGGTGGATAGCAGGAAATTAGGCTTTTCGCAGGGCGTGGACATATCCTTTCTGTCAGAGGAAGCACAGCAGTGGGTAGAGGTCATTATAGAGGAACAGGGCTGTAATGTCAGCACCGTACAATCCGGCAAGCTAAAAGAATATGGCAAAAGCGGAGAGCTTACGCTTGCTATGGTGCGGCTGATTTTGACAGAAGAAAAGCCAAAGGAACGCAAGGTTACACTGAAAGCGGATAAGATCAGCAAGTATTTTGCTGAAGATTATAGCAGTGAAGATATAGAGAATATTATCATTCAGCTTTTGGATGAATGGAAGAAAAGACAGTAGAAAGGAGGTGCAGGCACATGGGTAACATGATGAAATTTGATTATTACTATGGTATTGAAGCAGAACAGTTTTCATTTTACAGAGTTCCGAGATTGCTGATTAAGGACGAACGTTTCAAAGAGTTATCCAGTGATGCAAAGCTCCTTTATGGTCTGATGCTTGACAGAATGTCACTATCCATGAAAAACGGATGGTTTGATGATGAAAACAGGGCATATATCCATTATACCCTTGATAATATTATGGAGGATTTAGGCTGTGCAAAAGAAAAGTGTGTAAAAGTATTGGCAGAGCTTGACAGCAAAAAAGGTATTGGTCTCATAGAGAAAAAAAGACAGGGATTAGGGAAGCCGGATATTATTTATGTCAAAAATTTTGCCACTTTGGAAGTGGGCGGAGAGCCAGAAAGCCAGCCGAAAAGTCCTTCAAATACTGATGTTTCCACAGAAGTTCGGAAATCGAACTTCAAGAGGTTCGAAAAACAAACTTCAAGAAGTTCGGAAATCGAACTTCAAGAGGTTCGGAAGCCGAACTTGCAGGAGTTCGGAAATCAAACTTCAAGAGGTTCGGAAACCGAACTTGCAGAGGTTCGAGAACCGAACGCTAATTATAACAATACTAACTATACTGATTTGAGTTATAACAATCAATCCAATCAATCTGAAAGTGAAACAGAAGAAACGATTGATGCGATGGAAGATGTCAACGCATACATTGAAATCATAAAGGAGAACATAGAATACGATTACTACATGAAATATGGTGACTGGCAGGATAAAGCACTTTATGATGAACTTTTTGAGGTGATCTGCGAGGTTGTATGTGTAAAGCACAAGACGGTTAGGATTGGCGGGGATGATTACCCGTATGAGCTGGTAAAGTCAAAGTTCCTGAAACTGAACAGCTCGCATTTAAATTATGTCATTGGCTGTATGAAGAATACTACAACCAAGATTACGAACATCAAGGCGTATATGGTGACAACGCTCTATAATGCACCAAGCACAATCAATCATTATTACCAACAGGAGGTACAGCACGATATGTATGGAGGTGGATGGCATGAAAAGGGTATTGTTTAAGGTCATTGTTCCGGCAGTGATAATTGCGTTATGGATGTTGACCTGTTATCCGGTATGCAATAAAGCGGAAGGCTTTGACTGGTTTTTATATTGGATTATTGCAGGGTGTCCGTTTGGTATCCGTCGGATGTGCCTGTGGTTGATACCCAAGAATTTCGGTATCAGCGGGAGCATTGGCATTCTTGCTCTGAATTGTGTCATAGGCGGTCTAATCGGCGGTGTGGTGCTGATTTTTAAGATGATCGGCATTGCAGGAGAGCTTATCAGTATTATAACAGGACACTTCTGGACGAAAAGTCCAAAAGTGGAAATATAGAACTTCTGGACATTTTGTCCAAAGGTGGGGCAGTCAGAATATGGCTGCTCTTTTATTGTCAGAAGGAAGGAGCAGAAAGATATATGGAGTCAATGAGAGATGTGGACAGAGTAATGGAACGGGAGGTTAAAAAGGGAAGTACACCCTTAAAATTTGAACATTTAGGCTTTGGAGATTACAGCTACAATGAGATTACATCGAAGGAAAAGCTGTTACAGGTGCTTTCCTATCTGTTGCGGATTGGTGATTATGAGCCATTCGCCGGAAAAACCATAGGGAACAATGTTTACATGGATATGCGAGGGAAAAAAGCTGTTTTTAAGAGAACCAGACTGACCTATGAGAGAAATAATATTTTTGCAACAATCAAGCGGCTGGCAAAGAAATATAAGCCGGACTATGAGGGAAAAGTGTATCTGGAAACAGTCAGATGTTTCTTTACCATATCTGCGGAAGAATTGGAAAAGTGCCGATACAATTATAGAGGCAAGGACACCTATGCCTTTGTGATGTCTGACAGATATATTATGGCTTTATATACATACTGTCTGTCAGCAAGAAAAGCGGTGGCTTTGGAAAATATAGAGCTGGAGGGACTTTCGGAAGCAGAGCTTTCTATGGTAAAATTAGAGAGTGTCCGGGAAGTGTTATTCCAAGCATTATTGCTTGATGATGTGAAGTTTGAAGATGGCAAGATGTATGCAGAACTTTGTACTATTTTTTCATTTCATAAAGTGCCACAAAGAAAAGAGGGATAATTTTGGGACTATTACTTTTTGATGAAATAAAAGGCTTATCAGATGATAGGAAACATAATAAGTTTAAATTTCTAAGAGATGAAATCCAACTATCAACAGAAAAGCAGTTACTTTGTACTTATACTAATGGATTGGTGGATAGAGACCATAAAATGGTTCGTCAGTTTCAAGAAACATTTCATTCTACTTATTGGGAGATTTGTATTTATCAGTTATGTTTGGAAGCTGGCTTTTCTTTGGATCAGTCGCATCCGTTTCCTGATTTTATTATAAAGAAACCTAGTGAGTTTTATATAGAGGCTGTCGTTGCAAATATAAAACAAACAGGAATACCAGAATGTGAACGAACTTTAGAAGATCAATTATCTATGCTTACTCCACCACACTTGCAAAAAGATTTTTCAGACGTACTCAATGAAAGCATCATTAGAAGCTCTAATGCAATATTCTCTAAAATAAGAAAATACGAGGATTACAAAAAAGAGCAATGGGTTGATGAAAAAAAGCCTTTTATTATTGCATTAAGTTCATGTGACCAAATAAATTATGGTAGAGAATTCATTTATCCTATGATGGCGTTATTATATGGAAGATATTATATTCCTTGTGAAAATGGATGTATTATGAAAAAAAACATCAGAAAGAGTGAAACAGGTGTTGAATTGCCGCTTGGTATTTTCTTGAATTCAGAATATAGTCAAATATCTGCCATCATGTACACTTGTACAAATACTATAGGAAAACTAACTGCCTTAGCTTTATCAAAAGGTCTACATACCTTTAACAGCGTTTTAGATGTAGTGAGAGATGAAGAAGACGAGAAATTACCATTCAAGTTTAGAATTGTCAGCAATAGTTCGCCTGAAAGTATATCTGATGGAGTTTTCATATTTCACAACCCATATGCAAAAGAGCCTATTAAGCCAGAACTTTTTGAAAATACCAATGTTACCCACGTATTCTTAGAAAATAATAGCTTGGCTCTGCTGGGGGTAACTTCTCCATTATATACGAGATTTAGTATTAATTCATGTATGTCTCAACGTTTATTCAACGAAATTATTGCAAGTTCAGCAGTAAGTTGGAATAAGATAACTCCAGACATTTTGAATAAAATAAACAATGAAAAATTATAGGGTTGCTCATTAACTTGGTAAAGAAGAAACTAAAGTGAATTTATGAGGTGATATATTTATACAATATTAAACATGGTACAATAATTGCATAATAATGTATCATTTCATCTAATAGTAAAGCTAGTTATGTAGGAGTATTCATATGGAAAAAATATTTCAAGATACAAATAGTAAAGTTAAGTTGGTAAAATAGAGTTTTAGAAAAAAATGAATTGAGGGTAATATAATGAGTTATGACATAAATATTTGTTATCATTCAAGGGCTAATAAATATTTGAAAAAACTTAGTCAGAATGAACGAAATAAAACGATGTTGTTAATAAGCGAAAAGGTCAGAGGATATATAGAAGATGGAGACAGGAGATACATTTTTCAAGAAAAATATTTTTCAAAATTAGGTCAGTTTGATTCGACAGTATATTATTTGAAAATAAACCTTAAGGTAATAGCTATTCTTTCTATTGATGAAGATCCTATTTTTGGAAAAGTTGTAGTGAATATCTTTACATTATGTAGTCATGAAAAAATGAATATTGAGATACATGGTATTATGGAATCTCTTTATCAAAAGATGATAAATGAAGAATCTTATGATGAGGAGGAAGAATGATGGCAGAAATAAAAGGCTTAATAGATGATAATGGGGTAATTTATGAATGTAATAAAATTCTACCAGAAGAGTATAAAACAAAATTAGTAGAGGTGTTAG
Source organism: Lachnospiraceae bacterium (assembly GCA_017437065.1). Taxonomy (GTDB): domain Bacteria; phylum Bacillota; class Clostridia; order Lachnospirales; family Lachnospiraceae; genus RGIG3002. The sequence goes on along the minus strand of JAFSBX010000039.1, from coordinate 3,872 downwards.
CTGAACTTGAAGATAATGAATGCCATAAATTTCAATCATTTCCCAAATCTAAACTTCATAAGGTAATGGGAGCAAATAAAGTATATAGAGCTTATATCGACAAAATATCTGGATGGAGGTTACATGTTCAATATGGCGAGGATAAAAAAATTCATTTGTGTGAAGTCTTAAAACCTGTTGAACATGACAGAGGAACGAAGAAAAAAACATTAAAACATAAAAAGGAAAAGTATTTATAGTTTATCAAAATTGAACAGCGCAAGGGCAGTTATAGACCGTAAAGGTTTGTAGCTGCCCTTTTTGCGTTTACGGAACTTTTGGACAAAATGTCCAGAAGTGGAAGGAGAGCTTATGAAGTATTTACTGCACAGGCTGTATGTTCCACCATAGCGGAATTACAGCTACAAAAAATCAAGGAGGAAAACCATGCAGGAGGAAGTTACACAGAAAACGATTGCCCTTGTTTTCAAGTCCTCAAGGCTGACTGCCGATGTACTGAAAAAAGCCATGAAGATGTATCTGGAGCACCGGAAATCCGGGAAACAGGCAACGCATGGGAAAATGTCAGTGAAAGAGCTGGTAGGTCAGGGGATGGGAGCTTCGAGTATTGAGGTTACGGATAACAACATCAAGTCCTTTGAAAGAGTGGCAAGGAAATACAATGTTGACTTTGCTGTGAAAAAGGATAAGACGGTGGAACCACCGAAGTATATGGTATTTTTCAAGGGCAAGGATGCCGATGTAATCACACAGGCATTTAAGGAATTTGTGAAAGTTAATGAGAAGAAACGTGGCAGAGTATCCGTAAGGGAGAAGCTGGCAGAGTTCAGGGAGCTTCTTGGAAAGGACAAGAACAGGGAAAGAGCAAGGGAACACCAGAAAGACAGGGGGCAGTCGCTATGAGTAAGATTATAGACGGTATTGCCAAAGACTTAAAAGCCATTCCCGAAACGCTGAAGGCTAAGACCGGAAGCGTGGATAAAAAGAAGCTCATTCTCATGAATCTCCCGTATATTCTTGCAGGGTATTTTTGTGACAAGATAGCGTGGCTGTGGCGTGTATCGCCGGGAAGTAATGCTTCCGATAAGATGATGGCAGCCATGAACGGGCTGAATGATTTGTTTTCCAATCCGTTTCCGAGCTTTTTCCCGAAAGATCTCCTGATCGGTATTACGGGCGGCGTTGCGCTCCGTCTTGTGGTGTATTTCAAAGCCAAGAATGCCAAGAAGTTTAGGCAGGGTGTAGAATACGGTTCCGCAAGGTGGGGAAATGCAAAAGATATAGAGCCTTATGTCGATCCGGTCTTTGAGAACAATGTCATACTGACAGAAACGGAAAGGCTGATGATGTCGGGCAGACCAAAGCAGCCGAAGTATGCAAGAAATAAAAATATTCTTGTTATCGGGGGTTCCGGTTCCGGCAAGACTCGCTTTTTTGTGAAACCCAACCTGATGCAGATGCACAGCTCCTACGTTGTCACTGATCCGAAAGGAACGGTGCTTGTGGAGTGTGGGAAAATGCTGTTAAAGAACGGGTACAAAGTAAAAGTTCTGAACACCATTAACTTCAAAAAATCAATGCACTACAATCCTTTCGCTTATATCCGGAGTGAAAAGGACATTTTGAAACTCGTAAATACAATTATCTTAAACACCAAAGGAGAGGGACAGCAATCCGGTGAAGATTTCTGGGTGAAAGCCGAAAAGTTGTACTACACAGCCCTTATCGGATATATCTGGTATGAGTGTGTGGAGGAAGAACAGAATTTTACCACCCTGCTTGACATGATCAATGCCAGTGAAGCAAGGGAGGACGATGAGGAGTTTAAGAATCCTGTCGATTTGATGTTCGATGAGCTTGAGGAGAGAGAACCAGACCATTTCGCAGTAAAGCAGTACAAAAAGTACAAGCTGGCTGCGGGCAAAACAGCTAAAAGTATCTTGATTAGCTGTGGTGCAAGATTAGCACCATTTGACATTAAGGAGCTTCGTGATCTGACAAGCTATGATGAACTGGAACTTGATATGTTAGGGGACGAAAAGACAGCTTTGTTTGTCATTATCTCCGATACAGACGATACATTCAATTTCATTGTGTCAATCATGTATACGCAGCTCTTTAACCTGCTCTGTGACAGGGCAGATGATGTGTATAACGGAAGGCTGCCGATTCATGTGCGCTGCTTATTAGATGAGTTTGCGAACATCGGGCAGATACCAAAGTTTGAGAAGTTGATCGCTACGATTCGTAGCCGGGAAATTTCAGCTTCTATTATTTTGCAGTCAAAGTCCCAGCTTAAAGCGATTTATAAGGACAACGCTGATACCATTGAAGGCAACTGTGATACCACACTATTCCTCGGTGGGAAGGAAAAGACCACGCTCAAGGAGCTGGCAGAAGTTTTGGGTAAAGAAACCATTGACCTTTATAACACCTCGGACACGAGGGGTACGAGCCAGTCCTACGGTCTGAATTACCAAAAGACCGGAAAAGAGCTTATGAGTCAGGACGAGATTGCAGTCATGGATGGCGGCAAGTGCATTATGCAGCTTAGGGGAGTAAGACCATTTTTCTCCAACAAGTTTGATATAACAAAGCATAAGCAGTACCACTTGCTTTCTGACTATGACGAGAAGAATGCCTTTGACATCGAAAAATATGTAAAGAACCTGTACCATGCAAAGATCAGGAACAACGACACCATTGATGAGGTGGAAGATGTCGGGGAAATCGCAGCTTAAAACTTTTGGACAAAATGTCTAAAAGAGAAAAGGAAAACTGAATACGGAACTATTAACGCAACTTCTGGACAAAATGTCCAAAAGTGGAAACGGAGTTTTGAATGTACTTTAGGAAAAAGAAAGCACCCGATACCGCAGTCGGCAAACTTGAAGGTATCGGATGCCCGTCAGGGTAATCCTAAAGGAATGCCCTGTCCTTATTTTATCACAGGGCAGGGCATTTGACACGAAAAACTCTTTCATCACAAATCAAATTTAAGGAAAGAAAGAGGTAAATTAAAATGGCATTTTTTACAACAGCAGTAACAGGATTAAAGACCGTAGTAACGGCAATCGGAGCAGGTGTAGGTGTATGGGGTGTTATCAACCTTCTGGAAGGTTACGGTAACGACAATCCCGGAGCAAAGTCACAGGGGATCAAGCAGCTTATGTCCGGCGGGGGCATTATCATTGTGGCGCAGACGGTGATTCCACAGCTCTCCACACTGTTCTCATAAGAGATAGTCCTTCATGGGTGGAATTATTGACAAGATCACTGATTTCATAAAGGAAATGCTGCAAGGGTGGGTGCTGTCCAACCTTGAAACCATGTTTACCGATGTGAATGACAAGGTAGGCACGATTGCGGGGGAGGTCAGCCAGACACCTAGCTCATGGAACTCTGGTATTTTCAGCATGGTGCAGACGTTATCGGAAAATGTCATTGTCCCCATAGCGGGAATGATTATCAGCTTTGTGCTGGTCTATGAGCTGATCACCATGGTGATTGACAAAAATAACATGCACGATTTTGATACGAGCCTGTTTTTTCGTTTTTTATTCAAGGCTTGTATCGCTGTCAGCTTACTAAGTAAGACCTTTGATATTGTCATGGCGGTCTTTGACGTGGGAAGTCATGTAGTGACACAGGCGGCAGCTTCCATATCCGGCTCAACGAGTCTGGATGTGCAGGCTACGCTTACTTCCATGTTCAACAGCCAGATTGACAGCATGGGGATTGGGGAGCTGATAGGACTTGGCATGGAAACCATGATCATCAGCCTGTGTATGAAAATCATGTCCGTCCTTATCACCGTCATTTTATACGGACGTATGATTGAAATATACCTTTATGTATCAGTAGCACCAATT
>JAFSBX010000038.1 GCA_017437065.1 Lachnospiraceae bacterium | reverse complement strand
GTTCACTCGGTGAACACCGCTTCAGACTGTCGAAGAACCCGACTTTGCATCAAGCAAAAATCGGGTTCTTCTTCGTTTTTTATTAAAATTACGATAAAATCAAGCAATTTGGAAGGGGTATTATTCGCCTTCCATTTCCATTTTGCAAGCTTTTTTAAATTCATGGTTGCAAATTTAAGCCTTACCCAGTTTGTTACCTGTGCAAGACCTGTATATGGAGTGTATCTCATTGCGTGCTTTTCTTTCGCATCTGCAAATACTCTCTCAATTTTCTCTTTTCGCAGTTTATATAAATCTGCATATTTAGGTGTCTGCCGAATATCCTCTGCAAGCTCTATGTAATCCGACCATATATGTCTGGTTACTGTCTTTATACATTCCTTTGACTCTGTACATAAATGCCTTGTGGGACAATTTTTACATATTTCAGGATTGCTTTTGTATTCTCTGTAACCATCACGGTTTGTTGTTCTGTAATCTAACACTTGATATTCAGGACAGATAATACAATCATAGTATTCGTCATATACATATTTCCACCATTCGTGACCGCCTTTCTTTGTCATCGGTCTTTTGTATGCTGTGGATAATACTCTGCCGTCATCAAATATCTTTTTGCAAATATGTGGTGTTTTATATGCACTGTCTGCTACTATTGTTTCTATTTCAGGAAAGTTTTCTACGAGTTTATCATACACATCATCAAATGCTACACTATCGTGGACATTTCCGGGAGTTACTACTGTTTCAAGAACAAATCCGTTTTTATCACAAGCGGTATGAGCTTCATATGCAAATTGTCTTTGATGTTCTCCTTTTACAAAAAGTCCGCTTTCAGGATCAGTTGTACTTTGTGTAATCTTCTTGGTTTTTTCTGCTTTCTTACGGTTTTTTAATTTTTTCTTGGAGGTATTGTCCTTTTTCTTTCCTCTTGTTTTAGGAGTATCGTCATCGTCAAAGGGTTTCTTTCCGTGTTCTTGTCTGTCGTTGTTGATTTCTTCTAAAAGTTCTTCTGCGTATCTTTTAGCTGCAACAGGAACTTCTATTTCAATTTTCTTTTTAGTATTGGCATTTGCTTTTATGTGAGTTCCGTCTATGAATACTGCTTCCGGTTTCAAATATCCGGCTTCTGCCGCTTCTGTTAATATCCAAGCAAATATTTTATCTATTGTATCTGCATTAAAACGGTGACGGAAGTTGTAGCTGATAGTGGAAAAATGAGGTGTTTCATCTGTTAGTCCATAGCCTAAAAACCAACGATATGCAATATTTAAAGATACCTCATCAGCAGTTCTGCGCAATGACGGCAATCCATACAAGTGCTGTATTAAAACCATTTTAAAAAGGACAATGGGATCTATGCTTGGTCTTCCATTATCATCACAATACAGCTCTTCCACAAACTCATATATCTTTTCAAAATTAACTGCACTACTTATTTGTCTTAACAAATGTTCCTGTGGCACTAAATCTTCTATGCTTATCATTTCTATTTGATATCTGTTCTCGTATCCTTTTTGCATCATCTTTCATCACCCAAGAACATTATACCACAAAATGAAGAAAAAGCCCAGACTTTTCTGGACTTTTTCGACAGTCTGAAGCGGTGTTCACTCGGTGAACACCGCTTCAGACTGTCGAAGAACCCGACTTTGCATCAAGCAAAAATCGGGTTCTTCTTCGTTTTTTATTAAAATTACGATAAAATCAAGCAATTTGGAAGGGGTATTATTCGCCTTCCATTTCC
>JAFSBX010000037.1 GCA_017437065.1 Lachnospiraceae bacterium | reverse complement strand
GACCTTCCCGTAAGCGGAGGCACTAAACTTGCTAAGGCAGTACAGTATTGTCTGAATGAAAAGCCGTATCTTTACCGCTGTCTTGAAAACGGAAATATCCCTGTAGATAACAACCGCGCCGAGAATGCAATTCGACCGTTCGTAGTAGGACGCAAAAATTGGTTGTTCGCCAATTCCGTCAAGGGCGCACAAGCAAGTGCCATCATTTATTCTCTTGCCGCAACAGCTACGGCAAACGGACTAAACGTAGAAGAATACTTTACAAGACTGTGCAAAACGGAACATATCTTACCGTGGGATACCGATTGCCAACGTAATTAAATATATCTGAAAGCCAAAGAATGAAAGTTTTTTGGCTTTTTTGCCGCTTTCTGTCGAAACAAGGGTGTGCCTGCTTCCAACCGATGAATGAAAAGGGTAAAATTTTCTTTTATCTGTGTTGGAGGGACATTTTTATGAGACAGGAATTTGAAAGGATCTTAGGCGAGGAGCTTCGTTATCTTGCAATTGAAACAAGAGACCGTCTGGGACTCACACAAAAGGAAATGGGAGAAGAACTCCAAATGGGTGAAACATCCTATTCCGAACTGGAAAGAGGCGAAACAATCTGTGCTTCCGCACTTACAGCCATTTTGCTGTTAAGAATGCAGGAGGATCCAAACGTGTTTCTTGACCGCGTGGCAGATCGTTTAGAAAAGGAACTGCAACCTGTATGATGAACGTTACATATGGAGTCACCGAGGAAATCTATTCCTTGGGTCACTCATCTCGTACTTCCTACGGTATTGCCGCCTATGCGGATTCCACAGAGGACGGTACTGCCACAATCGTGGCTTCCGTTCATGATGTGACGGCAGATAAGCAGGCTCTTTCTAAGCTTGTTGACCTCTGTAACCGCTTGGAGCTTTCCACTATTCATCTGAATGATGTAGTGGAAGATTTCCTCGCAAGCTGATACCTATCTAAAAAAGCAAAAGAAAATTTATATAATAAAATTTTAAGAAAGGACATTCCAACACAGACATCCTTGCTTTCCTCCGAGACAAAAACGCCTCGGAGGTTTTCTTTTACTCTCTACGCGGTTTTATTTTGGGCTTACGTTTCTTCGACAAAAATATCAATATCTCCAAGTTTCCTCGTTGAGATATCATCATATAACTGAAATGACAAAAGTATACTTTTGAATGCTACATATTTTATATTTTCTCTGTTAAATAGATATGCAATCTTATCCAAAGTATATTTATTTAATAAAGAAAAAGCCCTATCTACTTTTTTCCACTTACGGTCTTCAATGTCAAATTCTTTGAATTCATTGGCACACATATAATACATACTGTTCTCAATCAATTCTTTGATAGGATCATCGCTAACTGTATTTAAATATTTTAGCAAAAAGTCGTTGGAATTCAAATTATCTGCCCCCATTTTTCCTTTTGTGTCTATTGTTTCTCTTTAGATCTTTTAACATTGCTTCTTTTTCATAAACCTTACCTTTTAAAAATAGTTCTCT
>JAFSBX010000036.1 GCA_017437065.1 Lachnospiraceae bacterium | reverse complement strand
TAGGCGTTTGTGAAACGCCAAAACCCGCATAATCACGGGCTTTTTTTACTCCTAAAATAAAATATCCCCTCTCGGATGTGGTATAATGGAATTGACTATAAACCAAAACATCACAACCCAAAAGGAGATACTTATATGATAACATATAAACAGCTTTCTATGTGTGATATTTTCGAAGATTGTCAAAATATTTTTGATTCCGACAAACCCCAGTTTCTTTCTCTTCTCGAAAACCACATTGACCTTGATTCAATTATTCCGGCATCTTTTTACAAAAACTATTACGCTTCTACCGGGCGACACCGTAAATACCCTTTAACTTCCATGCTTTGGGCTTTGATCATTCAAAAGATTTTTTCTATCCCAACAGATTCCCTATTACTCGTCTTTCTGAATTATTCAAAAGCACTTCGCGAATTCTGTGGTTTTTCCAAAGTCCCGGACGCTTCTAAGATTACCCGTTTCAAACAGGACTTCCTTCCTGATTTGGAAATCTTGTTTGAAAATCTTGTGGACCTTACCGAACCAATCTGTCAGGCAATTGATTCCGCCAAAGCCGATATGACCATCTTTGACTCTTCCGGCATTGAAGCCTATGTTACGGAAAATAATCCCAAATATGCCAATCGTATTATCAAACAACTAAAAGCTTATGCAAGTGCAATGGGGTTTGAAAATAACTATGATCCCTACAAAGCAGCATATCATTCAATGCCCTCTCATGCCGCATCCAATAAAGATATTAAACAACTCTATGTTGATGGGCATTTCTGTTACGTTTATAAAATCGGCATCGTTACTAACGGTCTAGGCATTGTCAGACATTTGAATCTCTATAATCAGAGTTTTCTGGCTGCCCATCCGGACTTGATTCCGAACAAGAAAACAGATTCTCCGGATGCGGATAAATCCATCCATGATGCCCGCCTATTAATTCCTACTCTTACGGATTTCTTTAAGGCTCATCCTCTGATTAATCCTAAGACATTTCTTGGTGATGCTGCATTTGATTCTGCATATATTTATCGGTCGCTTCTTACCGGCGATACATTTAACCAGTCTCATTTCGAGAAGGCTTATATCCCCTTAAACAACAGATCAAAAATCAAAAGTGAATATACCGTCAACGAAAACGGAATCCCCTGCTGTCCGAACGATTCTTCTCTTCCAATGAAAACAGACGGTACCAAAACAACTCATAACGGAGTTAAAAAATATAAATTCGTCTGTCCGAAAACGATTTGGGATTACAATCCGAAGACCCGGAAATCCCATCGCAAATGTACCTGCGAAAATCCCTGCACTTCCAGTAAATGTGGACGCATGATTTACATCTATCCAGAACAGAATCTACGGGCTTATCCCGGTACACTTCGCGGAACAAAAGAATGGGATGAAACATATAAAGTCCGAACAACCGTCGAGCGCTCTATCAATCATTTCAAAGACAGTTTCTGTCTTGCAGGACGCAAAACGCAGAATGAAAAAACACTTCATGCGGACTTGATTCTATCCGGAATCACACAACTGATAACCGTTGTGTTGGCCGATAAAATTCACAAGCATCAATACATTCGAAGTCTTAAACCGCTACTTGCATAAGTTTTCAAAGCTCCATTGCAACAAAAGGTTTTCTTTTTGTACCCTTTCATCCACAAAACGTGGCATGACTTAAAAAATATCCGGGGAAATCCTGCCTTAGCAGGATTTCATCCTTGTTTGGATTCAATATTGCGAACGCCAACAGGCGTTTCGCAATTACCTAAAATTATTTTCTTTATTTTTCGTTTTTTTCTTATTCTTTATTTATTCTTGTCTTTTATTATTTCTCTCAGTTTTCAATACTTATGTTTTCCGTTTATTATTATTCTTCCTTCTTGTGTTCCCAGGGCATTGTTTTATACTGAATCAGTTTTACCAGTGCCATCAGTATTAAACTGATAACGGAAACCAGAAGAATTACCGCAAACATTTTATCGTAAGATAAAGATTTTTTTACTCTCGTCATATAAACGCCGAGACCGATAAAGCCACCGAGCCATTCGGCAATTACCGCTCCCACTACGGAGTAGGATACGGCTATTTTTAATCCGGAAAAGAAATTTCCGAGTGCCGAAGGAACCTTTACCTTCCAGAAAATCTGCCACCTGGTCGCCTTCATGGATTTCATGAGTTTTATAAGGTCGGAATCAACCGACTGGAATCCCTCCAATAATCCTACAGCCATCGGGAAAAATGCAACAAGCACAACCAGAATAACCTTCGGCCAGATTCCGTAAGAAAACCACAGGATTAAAAGCGGAGCAATGGCAACGGGCGGAATGGTCTGTGTAAGCACCAGAATCGGATACAGAGCGCTTTTTACAACCGGAAAGGTGTCCATTAATGCTGCGCATAAAAATCCCAGAAATACTCCCATCATCAAACCGATAAATGCTTCCAGAAGCGTAATTCCGGCATGATGCATAAGAAGCGGAAAATCCGTAACAAAGGCTTTGCCCACATCAACGGGGGATGGAAGCATAAATCCGGGAACCCATCCAAACACGCAAATTAACTGCCAGATCAGAATAAAAATCAGAATGGCGGTAATCGGAATCCATATTTCTTTTGCACTGTTTTTCTTTTGATTCATTTTAAATGATGCTTTGCTGTTTTTCTTTCAATCGTGAGTTTTTCGCCTTCGGGCTTATAGGTAATCTTTACGTAGCTCATTACACTCGGAGCACCGGCTTTAATTGCAATATACTGGCACTGCTTTACGATTTCCATCAGTTCCTCGTAATCGCCTTCCATGGAAGTCTCGCAGGGACCTACATAATATTCGACACCGGTGCTTTTGATATAATCGATTACTTCATCTACGATACGCACGATTTCCTCATCCTCCAAAACAGAAGGAAGCACCTGGATTGCAACGTTGGCATTCAGTTTTTCCATTTTATTTCTCCTTATCAATTTTATATTTGCAGTGCAACTCATAAACGCGCAAAAAAATTACTCCTACCATCACGGTAAGAGCCAAACAGTACGAATTCATCATTCTCCCTACGCCGGCATTATCCGGATCAGGTTCTGGGTTTCTCCCATAGGATTGGCGGTGGATTTCCCGCCTCTCAGCCTAAGACCTTAAGCACTCCCGTGACGTCATAGATTATATGATTTTCATTCCGATGTGTCAACTATACACCGATTAACGATTCTCTTCTTCCGGCCGTCCCATCCTGCGAAGAATCCTCTCGCGCTCTCTTAAGGACCGACTTAAATACTCCCTCCGGTATTTTTCCGCAAATGCTTTTGCAAGATCCTTATCCTCATCACCGCAATAATAAAGATAACGGTCTTCCAGTTCCCAGGGATATATCTCCTCCAGGGTTTCTAAGCAGAGCGAGCAAAGCATGCACGGATACTTCGGAAAAACCTTATGAAAAACGCATCCGCCGTCGATATTAATCATATTCCTGCGGTAAGAAATCATACCCGGATTGGTATCGGCCTGATCCCAGTAAATATAATCGATATCAATGGTCGGTGTATGCCCGTGAACAACAATTTCCGGCGAATTGTAGTTCCCGGTCTGCGTGCGGTCCCATATGTTGATTTCATGCTGCAGGCGCTGATTCTCTTCGCCGTAGGCATATCCGGCGTGCACAATCCGGTAGGTGATTTCCTCTCCCCATTTTGTTGTAACGGGAACACGGATATCAAAAGGAAGCGCTTCAAAACATTCCATGATTTCCTTAAAATCTTCCGGACAGAAATTTTCCTTTCGAATAATCTCCGGATTCCGGTTGGCATACAAAGCCCGGTCAAAATCAAAATAGTAAGGCGGCTCCCCGAATATATTTTTTCCCTGCAGCCAGACCATATAATCCTTCATCCAGTCAATGGCCATCTGTTCATGATTGCCTCTGACCGAGCGGAATTTTCCGTTTTCCGTAATATTTTCCTTAACCCACAGATAGGTCTCCCAAACCTGCTCTCCGCGGTCGATAAAATCTCCGACAAAAATAAACTCCGCGTCCGGATCCTTTGATTCTATTTTTCCGATTAATAGCAACATTTCATCGAGACAGCCGTGAACATCGCCTATTACATAATGCATAATGGCTCCTTTCAGTATCGGGCCAAAACTATAATTATTCGGGCCCTGACATCATATTATACCATCGGGTTTTACGAAAAACAGCATAAAAATATTCGGCAATTTCCGGTCCGGTTTATGCATAAATTCCTTTTTAACCATGGGTTCAATGACAGT
>JAFSBX010000035.1 GCA_017437065.1 Lachnospiraceae bacterium | reverse complement strand
TTCCATCATTTCACGAAGTTCTTTTACTTCCACTTCCATTGCGCCAATGATACCCAGCATATTTTTTCCTCCTGTTGCTTCTGCAAATCTCAAACACATTATAAAGAATCGAAGCTTGAAAATCAATCATGAAAATCAATGGCTGAATTGAAAAAGTAAATTCCGTATGAAAGAGTAAATTCCACCAGTGCTTAAAAAATGTGGATTTTTAATAAGTTTTTTACGCCAATGTTTCGTTATTGGGGTAGAATAATATTGTATTTTTCGTCCGAAACCATATTTGGGAGTATGGCAAACAAACCTCTGGAGATTGGGTGTGTAAGACTGAATTCCACAGGTTATGTCATTCGATTTATAAATCATGGTCTCAGACAACGGATTTGAAAAATATAATTATCTAAGCAGCTTTGGTGTTAATGTTACATCATCAGGAGCAACATATTTAAGCTGCAGGGCCCGGAGAATATCCGGGCCGAACTTTTTTAGGGACAGCTCATAAGGAGTATGTCCCTGAAGTTTTTCTCTAGGGTATGAATTAATATTATCTACACACTTTCGTATATCCCATTGTGTAAGGTGGGTAAATATAGTTCCTTTTGGAAGGATCATTCGGAGTAGTGTGTGAGCTTCCTCTATGCCGCCTTTCTGTCCACTGCGCATAGGATCGCAGTAATAGACACCCATACGTTTCATACCATTGATGCCGTTTTCCAGTTGTTCAGGACTACCAAATTCACTGCCTCTGTCGGTGAGACAGACCTTAAAAACAGTCAGAAAATCATTTACACCAAGGGCACGTTCCATCTGGTCAATGGAAGCCTTCACTGCGCCTTCCGTACATCGGTTTAACAAACGGGCAATAAACAGCTCTGTCTCAGGAATATAAAAGGTTAGAATACATTTATTGGAGCCTTTGGCAGATAGAACCGTGTCCATTTCAAAAAAGTAGCTTGGATTCAAAGATTTGAAATCAGCATAAGTTCTGCCGATAAAAGCATCTCTGTTTTTGATCCCCTTTTTTGTATGCTTTCTGGGTTTGAAGTGAGGTTTTCTTTTCAAATCAATGTTACGTGACAAAAGAATCCCCTGATCTATGTAATTGTAAAGGGTCTTTACACTAATATTTAATTCGGGATGATTTGTAACAATGGCATAGGGCGACTGCCCCTGTATGATCAGAGGTGTTACAATGGCATCCATCTTCAAGGCATCATGTTTGGAAAGATTTACACCTTCTCTTGATTTTGTTCTGAGCTCCTCATACTTGCGCTGAGCGAATTTCGCATCATAGATATATTTATGCGGAACTGTGCATCTGCTTTTGGCTTTGGAACATCCATTGCAGACATAAGGTGCTTTATCAAGCCTGTTACACTGTTCTTTGACAAAGTGCTTGCAGACCTGATTACACTTGATACAAGAAGCACAGTTGGTGTCACAGATAATGATCTTTTCACAGACATTGGTACGTTTACACTGGAAGCGTTTTGTGCAGAAGTTGTGTGGATTATGAAAAGTACGCTTTGGTTGAATATCATCCAGCCGATGCAGCCTGACTTCCTTGGAAATCGTAGTGGGATCCTTGCAAAGATAACGGGCAATATCTTTGAAAGATAATCCGGCATTTAAGGAATCTTCGATGTATGTGCGGTCATCTAAAGTCATATGTTTCTGGTTGCCTGGAATTAAGTTAGACATGATAATCCTCCTTCTACCGCTGTCAAAGACAACACTAAAAGAATATCAGATATATATGAAAGATTAAATTCTATTTGAGTAAGAGTAAATTCCACACATCTAAATAGGAGTGGAATTTAAAATTTTATTTTTGGAAATAGTAAAAACATCTCTCTTTCACTTGACATATAAATCAATAAAAGAGTACAATCATATTAACCAATATCGATAAAATAGATACTCGGGGGAATAAGATGAAAACTTTGACTTGTGAAATGTGCGGCAGTACAGATTTAGTAAAACAAGATGGGTTGTATGTGTGCCAACACTGTAAAACCA
>JAFSBX010000004.1 GCA_017437065.1 Lachnospiraceae bacterium | reverse complement strand
CCGATAATTCGTAATAAACTCCCGGTAAACTTCGTTTTCTCCCTCTAAGTCTAACATCCCATACAAATCCGTACAACCCTCATATTCCCCATTTCCATGGTAAAACATAAGGACGACTACCGGATTTAGCTTCTCATCCCTACTCATCCGCGACAGAAATTCTTCTGCTGTTCCGTCCTTCTTTTGATAGCGTTTTCGGATATGTTTCAGCTGTTTCATATACTCCGCCACTTCATACTCCATACACCGGAACGGCATGGCATGATGCATTTTATTTTGATTTTCTATGCCTACAACCGCATACTTGTTTCCTTTGGCGATTCCTTTCACTACATCCCTTGTCCGCTCCAGCTTTAACTTTGCTCCGTTTCCGTCAGCTACTTTTTCATGATATACCCCATCGTAACTCATCACGTCTTTCTCCTCAATCCGGCTTCTGCCGTCAAATAAGGTTCCATTGATAAAATCTGCAAAATTTTCGGGTACTGCAAGATAACTGCACATGGCATTATTCTTTTCGCCCATAACGTCACTCCTGTTCTTTGATTTTCATTTCTTTGAATCTACGGCAGAACTGCCTGATTAACTTAGATACGCTTATTAGAAACACAGATTTTTAAAGCATATAATTTCTGTGTTAAGAAAAAGCTTTATGACACTCACTGTATCACAAAGCTTTTCGCTTTACAAGCACTTTTTAGTCTTAACTTGCTCTTAACTTGCTCTTAACATTACCCTCTTTGTCACATCCTGAACACCAGTCCAAAGCTCATTCCGTCCTCTTCTCTTTTCGCAAAAATATCCCCTTCCATTTTCTGCATAATCTGCCTGCTTATATAAAGTCCAAGACCATTTCCACTCTTATTCTCCACGTTACTTCCCCGATAAAAACTGTCAAAAATATGAGGCATTTCTTCTGCTGCCAATGGTTTTCCCGAATTGTATACCCGAATAATCTGACAATAATCTTCCTCGTAAAAATCTATGCTTATGCGTTTTCCGTCACCATATTTAAAAGCATTTTCAATCAAATTCTCCATTACCTCAAAAGCTCTGTCCATATCTCCCTTCAGAAGCTTGTTGTCATAGGCTCCTACAGAAAAATCTATCATGGAAAGGTTACACTTTGGCACATAATTAGTTTTCACCTTTTCTATGTAATCCTTTAAATAAAATTCTGAATTTTCCACTTCAATTACAAGAATATCTTCACTGGAAGCAGTTGCTATTTCTTTTACAAATGCTTCTATTTCCAATGCATGAGCTTCTATCTGAATTGCCGCTTTTCTTTGCTTTTCTTCTGTTTCGTACATACCTTCTTTCAGTGCCTTCGCGTACAGCTTAATCGTACTAAGCGGAATTTTAATGTCATGTGACAGGGACAAAAGCAGCATTTTTTTCTCTTTCTCTAACCGCAATTCTTTTGCTTTTGCAGTATTTAATGTATCTCTGAGCATAGAGATTCCCCATACAAATTTTCCGAAAAAACGGCTTTTTTCTTCCCCTATCTCCCCTTTCAAATGCCCTTTGGACAATTCATAGGGCATTTCACTTAAAACAATAAACGGTTTTATAATTTTATTTCTTACATACAGCAGTACCCCTAAAACCACAAGACAGGAGAAAATCAAAACTCCCTCTGCCAGCCACAAAATACCGCTTTCCTTTTTCGAAAGTTCATAATCAAACCGCACATAACCTTCCAATTCGCCGCCAACAAACAATGGCTTTACCAGACTATTTACTCCATTCCGATTTCGGTAAAATTCCCTGATTTCATCCAGTATTGTCTCCTCTTGCACTGATAAAAAAGTAACATCTTTGATATATATTTTTTCATGCAAATCAGGCTTGGTAAAACCTTCGATTTCTTCCAAGCCCTTCATGATTTCATTGATTTCCACTTTGTATTCCAGATTTTCTTTTGTTTCCTCTTTTTGAAAGCTAAAATAAAACACTGCTGCCAAACCAATATAAATACACAAAAATCCAACTATTATTCTATTATATTTTTTCATGTCGTATTTCCTCTTATTTTTCATATTCGTTTTTACAGCACTTTTGATTATACGATTCGGGTAACAAGGTAATGTCGAAAACTGCTACTGACACATTGTACAAAATTGTTTTGCCATTTGTAACTTGTGCAGGCTTCAAAGATATTAATGTTCCTCATATTTATACCCAACACCCCATACCGTTTTTATCCGCTTAGGTTCCTTTGGATTTTCCTCTATTTTATCCCGAAGCATCTTAATATGTACTGTCAGAGTCTGATTTTCACTAAAACTGTCCACTCCCCAAATCTGATGAAACATATAATCCTTATTCAAAGTTTTCCCCGGATTTTCCACAAGCAATAATAACAATTCATACTCTTTTACCGTAACTGCTATTTCCTTTTTATCAAGAAAAACCTGCTTTGCTTCCTTGTCAATTGTAACTGCTCCGGAATGTATGATTGCATTTTCCTGTTTCAAATCATAATTTCGGCGCATTAACGCCGTAACTTTTGCACATAGAATGTCCATATCTACCGGTTTATCCACATAATCGTCCGCTCCCTGTTGAAAACCATTGATTTTATCCTCTTTATCCACCCTCGCACTTAAGAAAATAACAGGAACATTACTCTTTTCACGAAGTGCTGCACATACCGCAAAGCCATCCATCTGCGGCAAAGAAACATCCAAAATCACAAGCTTTGCCTTATCCGCCTCCAAGAAAGCCAATGCCTCTTCCCCTGAAAAAACACTCTTCACAGAGTACCCGTCCCTCTCCAGAAACAGTCTTATCAGCTCATTCAATTCCTCATAATCTTCTACAAGCAATATATCTACCATGTTTTCATCCTTCCATAACTTACAATTGGACTTAACCCCAAAATACTAATTAATAATCCAATGTCACTTAATTAAGAGATAAAAAAGAATGCTCGCCCACTTTTAATCAGCTTTTATTTCTTATTAATCAAACATAACACTCATTTAGGAAATTTATCGAACAATTTTATTACATTCATGTTTTATTAATCTTGATTTATCTCGCTTAGTTAAGGATTTTCTTGTTACTTAACCAACTATTTCTGCTTTTTCTCTTTTCCAGTCGGGGTTTTTCATGGTACCCACACCGACTGTTTCTGCTTTTTTCTTTCCCAGTCGGGACTTTCCATGGCAATCAAACCGACTGATTTTGCTTTTTTCTTTTCCAGTCGGGGTTTTTCATGCTACTCAACCCGACTGTTTCTGCTTTTTTCTTTTCCAGTCGGGATTTTCCATGGCAATCAAACCGACTGATTTTGCTTTTTTCTTTTCCAGTCGGGGTTTTTCATGCTACCCAACCCAACTGTTTCTGCTTTTTTCTTTTCCAGTCGGGATTTTCCATGGCAATCAAACCGACTGCTTTTGCTTTTTTCTTTTCCAGTCGGGGTTTTTCATGCTACCCAACCCAACTGTTTCTGCTTTTTTCTTTCCCAGTCGGGACTTTCCATGGCAATCAAACCGACTGCTTTTGCTTTTTCTCTTTTCCAGTCGGGGCTTTTCATGGTACCCACACCGACTGTTTCTGCTTTTTCTCTTTTCCAGTCGGGATTTTCCATGGTACTCAACCCGACCATTTCCACATTTTCTCTTTTTGGTCGGGTAAGTTCCCCTCTTTATCCCCGATTAAAAGCCTTCTTTTCTAAATTAGTGGGGATTCTATTACCTTGTGCGCGACAAATTTACCAAACAGACCCAAACAACTCTATAATTCCCAATTCTTCTATTAAGTTTTTTTGCTGATTTAGAAGCACTTTTCTCATTATTACCATTCCATCTCCCCCAGCCAGTTCGACAACTTTCTTTCTCTATCCCTGACATCCTCTGTCGCATTATATTTTCCCAGCTTATACTCCCCTTTAATATTACCGTCCTCAATATAAAGTACCCTGTCACACTTCGCTGCTACCTTCATATCATGAGTTACCAACATAACCGTCGTTCCCTCTGCATTAATGCGATTCAACTCTTTCATAACTTCTTTAGAATTCTGTTGGTTCAGCGCACCCGTCGGCTCGTCCGCAAAAATCATTTTCGGTTTATTAATCAAACTTCGGCAAATACAGGCTCTCTGTAACTGGCCGCCGGATACTTCATTTACATCATTTTCCGCAATCTCACTAATTCCAAGCTTGTGCATCAGTTCCTTTGCACGTTCATTAATCTCCTGACGGCTTTCCTTTCCATCTTTTGATGCTCCCTTCCCGGACTGATACGCAGGTAACACAATATTATCAAAAATACTTAAATTTTTCAGCATATACATCTGCTGGAAAATAAATCCCATTTCATTTAAACGCAACTCACTCATTTCCCCGGCCTTTAAACTACTGATATCTTTCCCAAAAAAATCCACCTTCCCCGAAGTAATACTATCCATACCACTAACCGCATAAAGAAGTGTCGACTTACCGGAACCACTAGGTCCCATAATCGCCGCCATCTCGCCTTCCTGTACCTCCAAATTCACATTCCGAAGCACATTATTCTGTCTCTTATTCACAATATACGTCTTACACAAATCTTTTACCTTCAAACAATTCATACCATTATCCTCTCAACTTTCTATATCTATACCATTTTTTTAATCAACTTCACAGTGCTTGCCGTTCACCCCTCCTCTATTCCATCGAATTCACTTCCCGCAAATCTACCTTCTTAACCGCTCCTGCACATATAAACGCAGACACACCTGTCACACCCAACAGCAACAACGGATAAATCAAATAAGCCTCCAGCGGGTTCATAACCAACTCAATCTTATTTGCACCCATCATGCCAAAAATCGGTTGCATAATATATGGTGCAGTCAAATTCGACAATATAGTTCCTACTACAATCGCCGCAACCAAAACCAGTACTATTCTGGCAGTCTGCCATGCTTTCACAGAACGATTTGCAAAACCTACACTCTTTAGCAACGCAATATCTCCCCGTTCCTTTGTCATAATTGTTTTCATCATAAGAATTGTAATCAGACTGTTAATAGCAAGCACCACTCCCACGATACACACAATCATCACGTCCATCTGTTCAATCACGCTACCAATCATTTTCGCCAAAAACTCTTTTGTATTAAGCACCTTGTACTCTGGAAATACTTCCTTTATTTTCTCATACGCTTCTTCCTGGTCTAAATCTTCTGCTTCTGCCTGCAAACAGAAAATACCTGCCATATATTCCTTATTTAACTCCGCTTTTCTGCTTACTCTGAAGCCTTGTCCCATATTCATCATAGACTGATATGTACCGGTAATAATAAACTCTTCCGCCTCTTCTCCCATAGTAAGGTAAACACTGTCACCAATGTCTACTCCCATATCTTTTGCGGTAATATCCGCAATAATAATCTCATTAGCAAGCTCCGGTTCCTTTCCTTCAAGCAAGGTATAATGCCGCTCCCAGTTTCCTACTGCCTGCAATATATAATAGCTATAGCTATCTTCCGGATTCTCTGCATAACAGGAAATCATATATCCAACCTCTGCACCGGTTTTAGCAGAAATTCCATTTTCTGCTAATTCTTTCTCCATACTCCGCAAATCTTCTATAAGTGCGTTCTCATCGTAATTTGCAACATATTCCTCCAGCTTTTCGTTATCAATATAAACATCCGACCGGCTCAGACTAAATATATTTACAATATTATCATCCTTTAAAGTATTTACTGCACTAAGCGGCAATAATATCAACATGGTTCCTAAAGAAAATGTAGCTGCCAATATCCCAAATCGCTTCATGCTGCTTAAAATATCATTCACAGCCAGATACAAATACGGCTTCATCTGCTTTCTTTTCCATAATTTTAAATGATTCTTTGCGTTGAAACGTTCTCCATTAGAACCACTTCTTATAGCATCCATAGCAGAAAACTTCTTCAAACTATTTGTACAGGAATAACAGAATAATAAAACAATACCAACAATTAATACTGCACAAAATACATTAATCAAAAAATTTTGCTCTGCCTTATCTACCTTAATATTTATAATTGCCATTTTTAACAGCATATCCCCAAACGGAAAACTACAAATCAATCCAATTACAGCCCCAAGTACAGAAATTACCAGATATTTTACCAAATAAAGCCCTTTAATTCCCCTGTCCTTTATTCCGATTGCTTTCATAATGCCGATTTCCTTATAGTCCTCCTGTAACGTAAATACAATCGTAAATCGAAGCACCAGAAAGGCAATTAAAATAAGACATACACTTACTACAATCAAAATAGCTGCTACCAACATGTCCATCACATAACACATCGCTATTGTATCTTTGCCTTCAATACTGCTGATTACCTTAAAATTACACTCCTGCCACTCCTGACGGAATGCTTCTTTATCCTTATAGTTTACGCTATATATATTTGCATGGAGCAAATTTTCCTGCGCTTCATACTTTGCAAAATCCTCGTCCGTAATAAACAGCCTTTTCATTCCCATATAAGAAGTGCCGAACACCGCATCTTTTACAATGACAGCAATTTTAAATTCCTGTTCTACCTCTCCGACCTTGATGCGTACAGCATCCCCAACCTGTAAATTGTTGTTATCTGCTTCCAGTTTAGGAAAGGCAATTTCACCTGATTTCAAGGAAACATTTTCACCCTCCATCGGAAATATTTTCATAAAGTTCCCCGGAATCTTTTGTATAAGCAGTATATTGGTTTTCTCGTATTTTGCTTTGTCCGGTTCGTTCTGACATTCTTCAATCGTTACCTGATCATTTGTCAGATGAAATCCTGTCTCAATCCCATACTCAGAAACTTGTTCATTTTCCTCAATAAAATCCTGTATAATGTCTCCTTTTCCATCTATCAATGCAACCGCAAAAAAATCCGGCACTTTAGATATTTCCATAAAATGATTTACAGCACCCGTTACCGATATTAAATTATTTGCACTGCTTGCCAAAAACATTGTTGCCAAAATAATAAATAGCAACAAAATAAAATTCATTGTTTTCTTTCGCTTTAAATCTCTCTTTAAAATATGAAAAAACATAACTCCTCCTCTTTCGATTGTAGCTTTTACTACATTTTTAATAACTGTCCCTCATACATTTTATCCAATATTCCTTAATTTTTTGGAAATGATTTGAGCTTAAAGAGAGTTTACATCCACAATTATTAAAAAATCCTTAAATAAAGTAATTTTTTTATTCCCACAATTCCACCGGATTCACTCCCACCACCTGTACCGGCTCTAAAAGCAAACTCCCGGCCAAATCCTTTGGCGTCACAATTGTACCTCCATCACTGTCCAAATCATACCCCATAGCCCGATAGGCATGCCATACCAAATGAGCACAATGTGTCCTTTCCAATATATCTGCTTCATATTTTGGTGTCAAAAACCCCATATCGAATCCATAGTCAATTCCATACAAATTTTCTTCAGCTTTTTGTGCAATTTCCTTTCTCTCTTCTTCCGATACCCCTTTTAACCGAAACACCATAACACAAGGATACATTTCCCACTTCTTCACTGTCTGCACTGATGACTTACTTCCCAAAACTACCGACTCAAGCGTTTTCCCTTCTTTTGCATCAACTACAATTGCGGCATGTCCGTTACGCCAACCAAACGTATGCGAACAAGGAGTAATCAGAATATCCCCATCCTGTAAATCTCCAAAAATAATTCGGTCTTCCTCATTTTGATTCCATTCCTCCCATGAAATGATGCTGTTCTGTTGACAAACGGGAACCGGCTTTGCAAAAAAGCGGTCTTGTATACGATAGATTATTTCTTGTTCCCCTTCTGCCAACAACTTGTCCACTGCGATTTCCGACAATCCTGTCTGCATGAAAAGAAATTGATACTCTTCTTTCGATAACTTGTTTTTATTTAAAACTTCACTCAAATCTTTCTTTTGATAGTCCGGTACTTCATAAATATGTTTATCTGCATGTATTTTCCATATATATAAGCATAAAAAAATACAGAAGATTCCGCTAAATACCCATATCAAAATCTTCTGCACTTTTTTCCGTTTTGTTTGAGAATCCTTCATACAGACAACCTCCTTATGCGGTGCAACGAATATCCCAAATTATATATTGAATATCCGACCCGCTAATAGTTAGTATGCTGTCTGTATTTAATTTTATTCCTTTTATTGCCATTTTTTCCAATTATCCAAAAGCCACTTCGCAACCCCATCATCTTCATTGCTTCCAATAACACCCGTAGCCAACTTTTTTAATTCCTCTACCGCATTTTCCACCGCATAGCACTCGTCCGAAATTTCAAACATCGGTATATCATTCACCGCATCCCCAAAAGAAACTACCTTCTCACACCCCCAAAGCTTTTTTAACTCCGCAATAGCATTCGCTTTTGTCGCCTTTTTCGGTAAAATTTCACACCAATATTCCGGACGGTAAAGCTCCTGATGGAACAACACATTAAAATCCTCGCTATCCTTTAATGCCTCATAAACCGGCTGCAACTCTTCCTTCTCCCCAATACAGGTGTAATAAAAACTATCTCCCACATAAAGCTTATCCGCCTCTTCTTCCGACAAAGGTTGAAACCTTTTGTCCCCTTTTCTTAAACTCAAATACCTCTGTATCCCGTCATTTTCCAAAGCAGTACGCCATGTCACCTTCTCCACTCCATTCACATACGCATACACCAGCGGCGAAACATGATTCTTCCGAAACACATCCTTCAAAAATCCCTTCTGCTCCTCCGTAATAAAATTAGATAACAAAATCTTCCCATCCGAAGGCTCTACAATAAATGCCCCATTATAAGCAATAATCGGAATCTCCGTAGAAAGCCCCTCCGCCACCACCGAAGCCGAAGCCAACGACCGCGCCGTCGCATAAGTAAAAAGCAATCCCTTCTCCACAAGCCCATTAATAGTCTTCCGACTAAAATCACTAATCCGACTCCCCCTATTCAACAATGTCCCATCCAAATCTGTAACAAAAAGCGTTCTCATCCACCATCTTCTCCTTCCATTCTCCCCACTTTTTCTCCTCAAACTCCCACAACTCTTCCTAACACATCAAAAAATCAATTAAGATGTCAAAAAGGGGTGTCAAAACTGCCGCCGGCATGTTGCACAAAATTATTTTGGCATTTGTGACTTGTGCAGGGTATTAGATTTTCTTAATGTTCTATTCGTACCCAGCAATCCGACAGCACGATGCTGTCGGAAGGCTGAACTGAGGCATGGATGCCGAATTTCAGCCGGTTGCGTCCGTTTCCCTAAAACTTTCTGAGAACATTTAGAAAATCTTATACCCGAAACCCGGAACAAAGGACAAAATAATTTTGTACAACATGCCCTCACAACCTACCCCATTCCATTTTACATCTTAAGCCCCCTTACTCCAACAACTCCATCAACTCTTCCTTCGTCATCCCCGCAAGCCCTGCTCCTTCTCCATCCAGCAACTGCTCCGCCAGTTCCTTCTTCCTCTCCTGCAGCTTCACGATTTTCTCCTCTATCGTATCCTTTGCAATCAGCTTATACACCGTCACCACATTTTTCTGCCCGATACGATGCGCACGATCAGTTGCCTGATTCTGCACCGCCACATTCCACCACGGATCATAATGAATCACAATATCTGCTGCCGTCAGATTTAACCCTGTTCCTCCTGCCTTCAACGAAATAAAAAAGACAGGCACTTCTCCGGAATTAAACTTCTCCACCATCTTTGCCCTATTTTCTTTTACTGTAGATCCAATTAATGAAAAATACGGAATATCTTCTTTTCGCATCTGCTTCTGCAAATGAGTCAACATGGTCGTAAACTGTGAAAATACCAGCACCTTATGCCCGCCCTCTACTGCATTTTTTAACATTTCCACACAAGCCTGCAATTTCGCCGATTCTCCCACATAATTTTCATACACAAGAGACGGCTCGCAGCAGATTTGACGCAGTCTGGTAAGCTCTGATAAAATCTGCACCTTTCCTTTTGCAAATTCTTCTCCGGTCTGGTTATCCAAAAGTGCTTTCAACCTTCCTACATGAGCTTTATACAGCTCTTCCTGCTCTTTGGAAAATTTGACAATCATATTTTCCTCTAATTTCTCCGGCAAATCCTTCAATACATCTTTCTTCAGTCTGCGCAAAATAAAAGGGCGAATCATCTTCTTTAACCGCTCTGTTTCGTTTTCCGACTTCGCCTGTACAATGGGAATTTCAAAATCCGTGCGGAAACGATTATAACTGTACAAAAATCCCGGCATCAGATAATCAAAAATACTCCACAATTCACTTAATCTGTTCTCAATCGGCGTTCCGGTCAGTGCCAGTTTAAATCCCGCCTTAATTTCCTTCGCCGACTTTGCCGCCTGTGTAGTATGGTTTTTAATGTACTGTGCCTCGTCAAGAATCTGATAACCGAAACGAATCTTTTCGTACCATTCTATATCTCTCCGCAACAAATCATAAGAAGTAATGACAACATCCTCATTTCCAATTGCTTCAATCTGTTCTTTTCTTTCCTGATTGTTTCCTGAAATCATCGTAACCAATAATTCCGGTGCGAAACGCTCTATCTCACTTTTCCAATTGTACAAAAGTGAAGCAGGGCAGACAATCAATGCAGTTTTCCCTGATTCCTCCTGCTTTTCCGATAATAAAAATGCAATTACCTGTAAGGTCTTTCCAAGTCCCATGTCATCCGCTAAAATGCCGCCAAACCCATTATTTTTCAATGTTTTCAACCACAAAAATCCGTTTTTCTGATATTCCCGCAGTACATTTTTCAGACTCTGTGGTACTTCAAAATCATTGTCTTCCACCGTTTTCATATTTCGGATAAGGGATTTGAAATTTTTGTCCTTTACCGCAGCAAGACCGGTATTTTCCTTTAATTCATTATCTAAATATAAGGCTCTGAATTTCGGTACAAGTATCCGCCCTTCTGCCAGTTCCTTTTCCGTTAATTGGAGACTCTTTTGAATATTTGAGATGGTATCCATATCCCCCTGACTCATGTCAATAAAAGTACCGTCCTTTAAACGGAAATACTTCTTTTTCCTGTCGTAACGTGCCAAAATCTCCGCCAGTTGCTTCAACGGCATTTCTTCACTATCCAGACTGAATTCCAGCAAATCTCCTGACAACGAAACTCCTACCGTTACCTTCGGTGCCGGTTTCACATCTATTCCTCTTAAAGATTCTGATATATATACCTCTCCCAAATTCTGTAACTGCCCTATTTCCTCTGTTAAAAAACGATACAGCCTGTCCTCATTTGCATGAAGTACCAGCATATGCTGTTCCTGATCCAAAGCATCAAAAAACTCAAGCACTGCCTGGGCTGTCCGCATTTCCCCAAGCTCGTCCCTGTTGATTCTTCCGCTTACCGACGCATAAATATTGTATTTAGCTTCTCCATACACCGCATAAACCTTTGCCGTAACAGTATCCTTTTCCGGTGCATCCAAATAAATCTGATATTCTGCCTGAGGCGGCAAATACTCTTCCTCTTCAAAATCTATTTTTTCCACATTGCAATGCTTTTCTAAAATCGGCAACAGCTCTCTGCAAAACACAGGAAGCTCCGCTTTTGATATTTCTACTTTTTCTTTCTCTGACCCTGCAAAAAATTTCACAAAAGGAAGTATTTCTTCCATTTCTTTTGCAGACACCTGATAAATGATTCGGTTGCCTAGAAAGTAAACATATTCCGTTCCCTGCATCACTGCCGGCAAACTGCCCTCCAGTAAAGCGCCTCCCCTTGTTCCGGTAAGCGTCAGACTCCACTTGGGATTTTCCTTCAAAACCTGCCACAAATATGCTTTTCCACCATAAGTAGAAATTTCTACACCACTTTTTATAGCGGCTTCCATGAAGCCGTCCATATTTGAGCTGTTTAAATGTAAGCATCTTCCTTCTTCCCTTGCAGAATAATAACTGCTTGCCCTCAGGCTTTTCTTATTCATTTCTGCAATAAGAAACCGCACCATATCCACGGAATTTTCCGCAAAACAATCCATTGTATGGAAAAAGGTCAGTTTTTGTCCGTAAGACACCTTTTCCATATTTTCTACTGCTCTGACAAAAGCACTAATACTTTTCACGATATATTTTCGTTCACACCCAATTCTGAATTCCACCTCAGGTGCTCCGATTCCTAATGTCATCTGCGGAATAATTTCTATACGCTTTTTCCATGACTGCTGCATAACAGATAATCGTTCTTTTTTGTCATAAAAACGCAGTAACTTGGAAAAAGCCGTTTCCGATGCGGCACTTACCATTGTTCTCGGTTCAATCATGGATTCCGGTATTTTGTCCTGTTTCTCCTCTGTCTTCTTAATATAAGAAAGTGCCACTGCAACACAATGTCTGCACAGCTTTTCACTCCGTGCATATTCCTCACAGCTACAACGGTATTCTGAAATCTCACCGTATTCCTCATCAATCATGATTTCCGTCTGACAAAAGCTTCCCGTCCGTTCCTTTTTCGCTATTCCTGCTAATTCCTGTTCCATAGAACTGCGATTCCGCTTCGTTTCCTCGTCCGCCCGCTTGCCTACGATTCCACTAACCTCTACCAGCTCTGCTTCTTCGTTTTCTACAATATTTACTTGTGATACCAGATTCATGGAAAATAAGTCTGTCCCCTGTCTGTAAACAATGGAACCACTCTCTTCCATTAGTTTTTTTCGCGTATACATATGCCTCCACCAATTATATGAACTGTTATTTGAACAAGTTATACTTTATTACTTAATATATATAAAGCACAAAAATAATTTGAATCATATCTTTCTTAAATACTGTCTCAATTTTATCAAATATTTCTTTATAACTCCATATTTTCTCTTGTTATAATTTTTTATGTTTTCCTCACTACATTCAAGCAATTTCCTATTACGAATTGGATGTCAAAAGGTACTTTTAAAACTGAATCCGTCATGTTGCACAAAATTATTTTGGCATTTGTGACTGGTGCAGGATATTAGATTTTCTTAATGTTCTGTAGTAGTCAGCAATCTGACAACACGATGTTGTCAGAAGGCTGAACTGAGGCATGGATGCCGAATTTCAGCCGGTTGCGTCCGATAATGTATACCTTGCTCAGAACTTTTAGAAAATCTTATATCCGTAACTCGGAACAAAGGACAAAATAATTTTGTGCAACATGCCATACACAACCTAAATCAGTACCTTTTGACACCCGAATCCTACTACATAAAAAAGATATAATGGTTTAATTCAATAGCAAATTTAAACCACTATATCTTTCATTAATTCTAAAACTCTGTTTACTTACTATTATTCTGCAAAATAGCTGTCAATACCATCCGCAATACCAATCGCAATAAGCTCCTGATATTCATCCGTTGCTAAAAGAGTATCTTCCTCCGGATTTGTCATATAACCCATCTCTACAATGGTAACAGGGATCATACTCCAATTAATACCACTCATTGTGTCCGTTTCCCAGACACGTTCTTTTTTACAGCCTGTACTTGCCACCATAGCATCTAAAATCTGTTCGGAAAGTCTTTTACTATCACTATACAAATGTGAAATATACGGATTATTTGCTGTCGGACAAATTGTCATCGCTCCATTTGCAGCACTGCTTTCTGCTCCGTTTGCATGTATCCTTACAAAAACTTCAGCACCGGAATCATATGCCATCTGTGCTCTTTCCGAATTACTGATATCTACATCATGGCTTTCCCGAACCATATAAACTTCATATCCTCTTGCTGTCAGCTCATCTCTTAGCTTTTCTGAAACCATTAAATTCAGTTCATATTCATAAAGTCCTGTTGTTGTTCCTCTGGTTCCGCCTGTTACCTTCGCTTTAGTTTCTGTTGCACCTGGTCCAACCGGCTCTTTTTCATTATTTCCTTTTGCCTGATGTCCTGCATCAATTGCAATAATATGACCACCGGTAATTCCCGGTGCCGTTTTCTCTTTCAAATAATCAGATTTGATATAATATTCTTCACCATCAACCGTTACACGACTCCAGCCATCTGCTTCACCATTCTTTTCAAAAACAGTTCCCCGATTAACTAATCCATGTATTTCTCCTTCCATGGACGGTGCACATCGTACATTTACCTTATCTGTCGTATAAACCATTACAGGCTCAATCTCTGTAACCTCCGGTTCAGGCATTGTATCTGACTCAGACACCGTTTCCGACTCAGATACTGTTTCCTGTTCAAACACTGTTTCTGTTTCAACTTCAACAGTACTTTCAACCACAGTTCTGTCTTCCTCCGCCTCTATGCTTTCTGCGATAGATGCCTGATTGCTAACATTCTCCGATTCCTGTATTTTCTCTGTCTCTACTGTCTCTTTATTATGAGCACAGCCTGTGCACATCAATACTAATGTACACAGGCCAATCATAAACCACTTTTTTGATTTAAACATTTACTCTTTCCTACTCTATATACCTAAATTAAAAATTGAATAAACTTCCATAGGACAAGCTCTTAAGAGCGTCTTCTAATATTCCTTTTCCAACTAATGTAACTACAAAAATAATTACAGCGTGAACTGCCAAAACAACCCAGAAATTCTTATCTTTTCCGCCTTTACATACCACATTCATTGCTTCCATACTTAATACTACCCATGCTAAATAACATGCAATAAGTAACATCATTGCAAACAATGGAGAAATTAATCCTGCAATGAAAGAACCTACAAAAATAACAGTTCCCGGAACAGTTGCTGCTGAGAAAACAGCTAAAGCATCCACATATGTAAGAGCCGGATTATATTTTTTACCTGTAAACATAGCAACCAATGCAGTAATTGCTACCGGTACAGCCGCAATCACTAAAAGTATTAACCCTATCTTAGCCTTATCTCCCAATTCCATAAATTCCCCAAGCATTGGAATATTGATAGTTGTACATAAGAATAAAATTAATAAGTGTAATGCTCCTAAAATTAATGCAGAAGTATTTTTCTTTGTAGCAGATATATGCTCTAAAATTGCTACCGGATTCTTTAATGCACTAATAAAAAGATTTTTAGCAGCCATTGCTTCCTGTTTTGCCATTTGACTCTGCATGGATGGCTGATGCTGTACATATGGTGCCTGTCCACCTTGTGGCTGCTGATACTGGAAATTCTGCTGTGGATTTGTATATCCCTGCTGCGGCTGAGCCTGTGTCTGCTGTGCCATATTCTGTGTATTTCCTGTATACGCCTGTGCTGTATTCTGTGCGTTTCCTGTATACGCCTGTGCTGTATCCTGTGTATTTCCTGTATATGCCTGTGCTGTATCCTGTGTATTTCCTGTATATGTCTGTGCTGCTTCCTGCGCATTTCCTGCATTCTGAGCCTGTGCAGCTGCACAATCACATGCTCCGTTTACTAATGGTTTTCCACAATATTTACAAAAATTTCCCATGTTCTTTTCCTCCATTTTTCATCCTTATTAATTTATTTGTGCCAGTTTCCACTGTCCATTTACAAGTTCTAAACGAATATTAACATATTCTTCATTATACCGGTTTTCCATAGGCTCTTTTTTGGTTTCATTTGTCCACCAGTCCGTCCAAATGGTACTTCCTCTGTAGTTTGTTGTAAATCTGGCCGATATTTCTATTTGCAGATTTCCATTGTCATAATTATTGTATGAACTATAATAACTGTATTCGATTTCCGGAATGGTAACCTCGTAATATTCTTCGTTATCACGTTGACTTAACCGTTCCATTTTATTTTCATAATAATATGTAGCATCGAAATTTTCTGTTACACTGTCTCCGAGTGTTCCGCAAAATGTTGTGTAATCTACACCATTTATCGCATTTTCATAAATTTTCTGAACTAATTCATTACACTGTGGAACCACAGTATCTAATATATTTTCTTCCATCTGCATGTTGTTAACATAAACAGAATTGTAAGAACCTACATTAATATTTTCCACATAATCCATTCTATATGGTGCTTTAACTACTAATTCATATTTTCCGGGAAATGCTTTAGGTAAAGTATATTTTTTTACTCCCTGCTCACTTGTATCCGGTTTTCCTGCTATCTCATCTAAAGATATTTCTTCCAATGTAGCTTCTGCATCTGCCGGAATGCTAATCATATAATTTTCTACGAGCTGACTGGAAGGTGATACTTTCCAACAATCAAAAAATAGCCATTTTTTATTTTTCTGTTTTACCAGCTGGATTGTTTCTGTATTCATATAACTGCCGCCGGTCGGCATATATTCGCATTCAAAAGTCTTTAACATGGAATCTTCTGCTCTCATGCTGGAAGCAGTCTCTGTTACTTTATAATTGGTTATGTCTTTTAACTCATTCTCCTCTACGGATTGGAGAAACATTTCTTTTGTCAGCATTGTGGAAGATGGTAAATCCATCATGTCAAACACCATATTCCAATCGCCTTTGGATTCTGCCATAAAATACTGATTTGCTATAGTTTCCGGCGCAAATGTTTTTTCTCCGATTTTATAAAATGCAAATACTGCAATTACTAAAATTGCTACTTCTATTAATAGAATTTTTAAACTCTTGCTCATCGGTTGCTTTGGTACTACCGGTACTGCTGCCTGTGGCATCACCGGCGGAACAGCCTGCGGCATTACAGTAGGTGCAACCTGTGGCTGTTTTGATACTTCCATAACCGGCTGGTCTTCCTGTACCTTTGCTCCACACGCTTCACAAAATAGAGCTCCATCTTCTATCTGCGCTCCACATTTTTCACAAAACATGTTTTTACCTCCTATTTATATCCTAATTCAGCTTCGATTTCACTTATGAGATTTTTATTGGCAAACTCATATTCATTGAATACGTCATCACCCATACTGTCAAATTCCTCTGCCTCATAGATTGGTTCATACCATGATTTGCCCTCAAAATACTCCTGTAATGCTTCATCTGTGAATTTTCTGCCGAGTCTTGCATAGATTTCATTTCTTGCAATTCTCATTTCTTCCTTTGTCAGAGCATAAATCTCATCTTCCTCCAAAAAGCGTACATTACTGTCTTCAAAAATGTATTCACTTTCTGTTTCTAAATTCTCAGGTTCTTCTTCCGGCTCACCAACTTTTGTAGAAAGAATACTTAAATTTACCTGCTGAACATTCGGTGATTTTACTTCCTTCTCCTCCGTTGCTATTTCATTCTCTGTCTGACTCTCCAATTCCTGTTCCTTATAAGTCACTCTCGTTGAAACCAGCATGACCACGATACAGGCAACTACAGCAACAATCATAACACCAAGAATGACATGAATTATGGGATTAATTTTTTTAGCCTTTGGTGTCCCCAAAGTACTTGTCCCACAATTTGGACATACACTCTGCCCCTCTGCTATTGTCGTTCCGCATTTCTCACAGAACATATTACCGCCTCCCTCATATTTTTATATACAATTTCCTTTCAAATTAGGAAAACGTATCTGTTTCATTTCCCACTTTCTTCACACAAATAAATAATACTAATCCCGACACACTGTATCATTCTACCTTCTTTTTGTGATAAATACAACTTTTAACGACATAAAATATTTCTTTTTTTCACTTTTTTATAAATATTTCCATTATTTTATTTATTTTGACTTATTCCATACGTCATATTATAATTATTCCAATTATATTTCTTATCAGGAGGGTACTTTTATGGCTTTTTGTAAATTTTGTGGGACACAGCTGCCCGAAGACGGTGCATTTTGTCCAAACTGCGGTAAAAAGAAGGGGGAACCTGTAACACCGCAACCGAATACTCAGAACATGCAACCAAATAACTATCAGACTAATGCTTACCCAAATCAACAATTTATTTCAAACATGCCTTATCAGGCTGTTCCTGCCCAACAGAAAAAAAATAAACTTCCCTTTGTTATTGCAGGCGTTGCTGTTATCGTTATCCTTTTCTTCCTGTTAAAAGGCGGCATTATTGGTGGTGGAAATTATGAAACACCTATTAAATATTTTTGTGAAGCAATGTCAGATGCCTCCATTTCTAAATTGTATAAGGCACTTCCGCCTGCTTTTGAAGAATATGTATCTGCTGCTTTTGGATTGTTCGGTATGGATGATGAAGACTTATTAGATGAACTCGGACTGCTTTCCGAGGCAGGCATGTCTGTAAGATATGATATTATTTCCAAAGAACCTCTTTCAGCGGAGGAATTGGAAGAATATTCAGAAGACTTAAGTTCTTCCTACATGAAAGAAATGAAAGTAAAAGACGGATATATGTTGTATATTCGCTTTATAGTTAATGGAGAAGAAGAAACCGATTACATCCCTGTAGGTAAAATTGACGGTCGTTGGTGTATTATTGAAGATATCTTCTAAACATATATCTTTATAGTAAAAACGGAAGTAAAAGGATATTTCACCTTCACTTCCGTTTTTTCATTATATTCCGCCGGTAAACTCTCTTAACAGACTTTCACAAATCAACTTCTGCATTTCCGTATTATTACAATTCTTCCCATTGTCAGTAATATAAATCGCGTACCCTACCAACTTAGATGCAATCGCCAAATACATGTAATCTTCCGGAAGTTTTAAACTGATTTCGCCTGTCTGTCTACCCAGTTCTATCATCTGTCTGATAAAATCCTCCTGCCAATCAGCATGCTCCTTCTGTTCTTCTATTTTCCGGCGTAACTTTTTACTGATTTCTCCACTGTCTGTCAGAATGTGTACACATTTCAGAAAGCAGTCCCTTTGTCCGATTCTTTCATCCATGGCACCAAGCATAAAATAAATACTTTCCTCCAGATTTTTTCTTTTTCGTATCTCTTTACCTATCTCACGATATATTATGTTCATATGGTACAGCATGGCACTGCTTATGAGTTCTTCCTTATTTGGAAAATACTCATAAGCGGTTCCTTTCCCGATTCCGGCACGTTCCGTAATATCAGCGACCTTTATCCGGTTAATGTCCGCACCTTCTTCAATCAGCTCCTGCACTGCTCTGTACAGTGCCTCCACCTTCTGCGGCATTTTCTCCCTTGTGCTCATTACTAATTCTCCTGCAATTCTTCCGTTTTTCCCTTTTTCTCACGTTGAAAAATATCATAAATACATGGTACAACTATCAACGTCAAGAGCGTACCGTATACCAGACCGCCAATTGTTACAATTGCCATAGGTTTTGACATTTCCGCTCCCATGTCGGTACTGAATACCATGGTAGACAATGCAAGTATGGTCGTCAGAGCTGTCATAAGTACCGGACGCATTCTGGTTACACCCGCTTCAATTAATGCATCCTTTTTGCTCATACCGCCCTCGCGAAGCTGATTTGTATAATCTACAAGCACGATACCGTTATTTACGATAATACCGGCAAGCATAACAAAACCAATCATTGCAATAACGCTCACTTCACTGCCGCTGAAATACAATCCAAGGAAACCTCCCGTAAATGCCAGAGGAATGGTAAACATAATAATAAACGGTGACAATAAAGACTGGAACTGTGCAACCATAATCAAATACATCATAATAACTGCCAGTAAAAGCATGAGCATAACCTGTTCCATTGCCTCGTTAATTGTTTCATTTTCACCACTTAATACAAGTGTATAGCCATCCGGCATTTCATACTTATCCAGTTTTTCCTGTAAATCAGCAGACACAAGACCGATATTATAACCATCTGCAATGGATGCTGTTACAGAAATATATCTGTTCTGTTCGCTACGATTAATGGAGTTCGGTGATAAATTTGTTTCAAAGGTTGCAATATCCCTTAAAGGAACTTCTTCCTTTGTACCATCCTGATTTGTTACATCAATAACCAACTCTTTTACAGTCTCTCTCGTAAGCGCAGTATCCTTTGCATTTGTTACAAAAATGTCGTATTCTTCCGCATTTGTTTCCAAAGCACTGCTGCTTGTAGCTTCTGCAAGCTTTGCGGCAAGCTGCTGAAAAACCTGCGCCACGGTAAGCCCGTGTTCCATCGCCTTATCACGGCTTATTAAAATTCTCAGTTCTTCACTGGTATCTTCCAAACCATCGGAAACTTCCTTAGTTCCTTCTGTACTTTCTACAATTGCTGCAATTTCCTGTGCAATCTCCTGAAGTGTATCCATATTCTGTCCGCGTATCTGAATGGAAATACCGCTTCCTCCAAGAGCACTCATATCCATGGAAGAAGTATTTACTACAATTTCTGCTTCCTCAATATCTGCAGTCAGCTCTGTAATTTTATCTGCAATCTCACTCAGACTTAATTCCATGTCTTCTTTCAGAGTAATATATAATTGTGTAGCATTTGTTGCTGTATTTCCTCCTCCTGTCAACATTCCCATACTTGAGGAGCTTGCCATGGCACCGATATCTACTACATCTTCTATGGTAGCAACCTTTTCAACTACCTTATCTGTTACCTTAGCTGTTTCTGCCAATGGCGTACCGTTTGGCATTGTTACACTGACAGTGATCTGTGTACTTTCCATTTCCGGCATAAATGCAGTACCTCTGGACATAGATAACACTGCACTGACAACAAGAAGTACTACGACTAAAATCAGTACAATCGGTTTAAAACGAAGTGACAGTTGCAATACTTTTTTATATCCATTCAGCATTGCACCAAATAGTCTGCCTTCCTTCTGTTCCTTTTCTTTTCTGAGTATGTTTGATGACATTGCAGGAACAACTGTAAGTGCAATTACCAAACTTGAAATAAGCGAATATGCAATGGTCAGACCCATATCAACAAAAATCTGTCTTGTAATACCTTCCATAAAGACAATTGGAACGAAAACGCACACCGTTGTAAGTGTGGACGCCAGAATTGCTCCTGCTACCTCTTTTGCACCTTCCATTGCCGCTTCCCTGCGGCTTAAGCCCTCTCCACGCATACGGTAAATGTTTTCAATAACAACGATAGAGTTATCCACCAACATACCAACGCCAAGTGCCAGACCGGAAAGGGATATGATATTCAATGTCACTCCACTAAAATACATACATACAATTGCCGCAACCAAACTGATAGGAATGGAGCAGGCAATGACAAACGTCGGTCTTAAATCTTTCAAAAATACAACTAGTATCAATACAGCAAGCACCGCACCCCATATTAAACTGCTGAAAATGGAATCCACAACCATATCAATATAAATTCCCTGATCAGATAATGGTACGATAGACAAATCCGGATCTTCTGCTGTCATTTCATCGAATTTTGCATTTAATTTGTCGGAAACTTCTCCGGTAGAATATCCTGTCTGCTTTTGAATGGAAATCATAATTCCCGGATTTCCGTTAATATTTGTGTAAATATCCGCAGAATTATCCGTCATAAAAATATCTGCTACATCGCCAAGTGTAATAACATCTACACCTTCCATATTCGGATTTAAAATCGGCATGGCTGCCAATTCTTCTATTGTTTCCGGCTTATCACCCACACGCACAAGATATTCAATTCCATCCTCCGTTACATAACCTGCCGGCATGGAAAAGTTCTGTGCTGTCAGCAGTGACTTTACGGTATCCACAGTGAGAATATCCGTCATATCTGCATTTTTATAGGCATCTTCTTTTGCGTCGGCAAGCTGCTGTTCTCCGTCCTCCAGCTGTTCCATCGCATCATTTAACTGCTCATAACCGCTGTTAATCTGCTCCTGACCGGATTCCAGCTGTGCTTCACCGGCTTCCAACTGTGCCTCCGCGGAATTCATCTGCATTTCACCTAAATCAATCTGTGTCTGAGCATTGGCAAACTCTGTCGCCGCTGTAATATTTCCTTTATAAAGCTCTGTCAGACCGGCATCAACTTTTTCTATATTATCATTAATTTCCTCAAGGGAACTTCTCATAGTGCTTAAGAACATATCCGCACCCATACCCATTGTGGCATGATCTAAACTGTTTTTGATTTTAGCAATACCATCTTCTAACTGCTTTTTCCCGGATTCTGCCTGCTGCACCAATTTTGTTAATTCTTCTTCATTTCCCCCTACCGCGGAAAGAACCTGTTGTTTTTTTGCCTGTAAATCAGCAAGCTGTGTATTTAACGTTTCCTTTGCACCTTCCATTACTGCTTTTATCATAGCAAGAGAGGTTGTATCATCTATAGGTGTTTCAGGAGATATCGCACCTACAAGCTGCATAATTGCACCTTTTACTGTATCATCAGTAAGAAATGCCATTGTAGCCGTAGAATCAATTTCCAAAATTCCATCTATTGCAGGTAAAATTGATTCAATTGTTTGTATTGTAGTATTTATTTGTGCAATACCATCATTAATCTGTTTTAAACCATCAGCAGCTGCAGTTAATTGAGAAAGTCCTTTTTTAACTTCTTCTAATTTCTTTTCCAACTCTTCCAACTGTTTCTGCAGCTCCTCCACAGTTGTAATCTGCGTCGTCATAGTAATTTTGGCTGCTTCTAAATCGGCTTTTGCAGTAAGCAACTGTGTTTCCGTTGAAGCAAGGGTAGCTGTTGCGTCGTTCTTCTGTTTATCAAGCTCTGCCTGCCCCTCTGCCAGCTTCTGCTTTCCATCGGCAATTTCTGCCTTTCCGTCAATAATTTCCTGTCTGGAATCGTTCAGCTCCTTCTGGGCATCGGCAAGCTCCGCACGTCCCTCGGCGATTTCTGCCTTTCCATCCGCAATTTCCTGTTCTTTTTCCGCCATTTCATCATCAATATAACCAAACACCTGTTTATTGATTTCATCAATCTTTTCCTGACGAATAACAACATTTACATTTTCTTCCAAAAGTCCGGTTGCACTGGCAGATGCTACACCTTCCAGACTTTCTAAATCGGGAAGAATGGACTCCGATACATATTGACTGATTTCTGCATTATCAGCACCCTCTTTTCCGATTGCTGCAACCATAACAGGAAGCATGTCCGGATTTAATTTCATTATCACGGGATTTCCTACGGAATCGTCCCAATAACTCTTAATCTGATCCAAATTTTCCCTGATTTCTAACGATACGGAATTCATGTCCGCATCCTGCTCAAATTCCAAGATAACCATGGAATAATTTTCACTGGAAACCGAGCTGATTCCGGTAACATTACTAACCGTTGCCATTGAAGACTCTATCGGCTTTGTGACTACCATTTCCACCGTTTCAGGACTGGCTCCCACATATGTTGTCATTACAATTACATAGGGCAGATTGATATTCGGCAGTAAATCCGTAGTCATTTTTGTAAATGACACAATTCCCAGCACGATAATCATAACTACCCCTACCAATACGGTATAAGGTTTCTTTACACTGAATTTTGATAACATGACTTTTCTCCTAATATTTTTGCATATTCGAAAGCTCGAATATCTGTTACTCTATTTCTCTGACCGACCAGCCGGTCGGAAATGTCGATTACATTATAGTTTTGTCACATTATCAAGTCAATGCTGTAATTGAAGAAATATTATTAAAAATTGATAAAATTAGAAAAGAGAACATATTTTTCAACATGTCCTCTTCCACTTTATATCTTATTTTTATTCATATGTGATAGAACTTGCCCATTTGTCCCAGATTTCACAAACAAAAGTTTTTCCCTGATTAAATACGATTTCATTTCCATTTTCATCGTAGTATTTTGCAGGCTTCTCATCACCATTCATTCTTTGCCATGAACCCTTTACAACTTTTCCGTTTGTAAAGAAGTACATTGTACCGTCACCTGTCTGAGGTCCGTGCATTTCCATAATCAAATAACCATGATCATCTCTTTCTTCTGAATAACAAACCTGAAATACCACATTATCTACCATAATCTGCTCACCTGTACGTTCATCGATTAATGGCTTGTCATACTCATAATAAGCATATTTTCCGGTTGCTTCATCGTATTCAAAATATGCACCAACTGTATTATAGTTACCTTCTTTTCCAGGCCAGATTTTTGTAGCACTTTCTGCATCATCATAAGTTGCTTCAGTACCATCTGCCGCAAATAAGAACTTCGGCTCAAATGTATCACTGTAATCCCAGCTATAACCCTGTTTATCTACACCGGACATCATTCCGTCTACAAACATATAAGCAGAGTCTGTAGAATTGTAGCTTCCGGAACGATTATATCTGTCAAATGCTCCCGGAGTAGGATTATCAATACCTGCGGTTGCCTGACTGATATTATCTACCATGTCACTGTTTAACAATTCATTTGCATATACTGCTGAACCCCAGTGACAAATAATAGCATCATGTTCAAGTCCGATATATACCATATAATCACGAATACTTCTTGTCGGTCCGATACGGTCTAAATCATCAAAATCTTCAAATAAACAGAATAATCTTGTCAGATTGTCTCTAAGAGGAACCTGATAAATTACGCTGGCATTTCCAATTCCGTACTGTGGAAGACAGCTCTTCTGGTTCGGGATGGAAACAGCGATAGGACGTCTGTTTGCTTTGCTTTCATCCGTCCATTCTCCGGTAAGATAACTCTGTATCTTTCCGTCAACTACTTCTCTTTCTCCAATTACCGGATAAAGATATGGAGACTCTTCTGCTACTTCTGTCTCTACTTCCTGTTCTTCTGAAACTGCTTCTTCGATTGGAGAAATTGTTTCAGCTACTACGGTTGCTTTTTCTGATGTTTCTGTTGCTTTACTTCCACAGCCGGTTACTGCTGTTACAACTAAACCAACTGTTGCTGCTAAACATAATAATTTTCTGTACTTCATAAACCCTCTATCCTCTTTTATCATTCATTATTAAGTGTGATACTATTTCCTGCCGGAAAATCACTGCAAATTCCATTATAATAGATATTTACAGGAAAACAAAGGATTTTTTTACGAAATTAAACAATTTTTAATATTTATGTAATTATTTGGTTTCTTTTTGTTGTATTTCGGTACTTTCTTCCAATATTTTAGCTGCTTTTCTTTTAGATTCCGCTAATTCCTTTTCATACAAATCTTCCTTCAACCGCATTCTTTCCTCTATTTTATTTTCCTCTTTTTGCTCTTCCCATTCTTCTTTCTTCTTTGCAAATCTTTCCTTCTGCTCTTCTTTCGTATTCTCCAGAGACTTATCCATATAATCAATCAGCCTATCCCATTGCTTTTCCGTAAAAGAGCTGCCTCCTAATGCTATGGAATTTTCTGTCTTACCGGTTATTACTTTTTCGTAGATTTCTTTTTTTCTCTGTGCTATTAATTCTCTTGCTTCTTCACTTGTAGATTTCACTGATGATACTGCCATATATGTTCCCGCCCTTCTTTCATTATCCTTCATATTGCTTTTTTTGTTTTTTCTATATCTTACTCATAAATCTTAACTACTGAATTTACCAGTGTATCTCCCTCATATTCCAATTTTAGTGAAAACATCCCTTTGTTGTCCAACAGAAGCTTTAAAAATATTTTGTCGCCTTCCCATAAATTCAGGTCGAAAATCTCTTCTTTGGGTATCCATTCCAATATACCTTCCGAACATGCTTCCATTTCTTTTGCCCCTAAAGTACCTTCAAACGCATCGGCTGTATATAAATGCATATATTCACATCCCCACTCGTCAGAAACGAACGTAATAATTCCTCTGAGCTTATAAGCGGTTAAAGTAAGTCCTGTTTCTTCTTTTACTTCTCTAAGCAAACACTCTTCCGGGCTTTCTCCCTCTATAAAATGCCCACCTACTCCAATCCATTTTCCCTGATTTAAGTCATTTTGCTTTGAAACCCTGTGCATCATTAAGTATTGTTCGTCCTTTTCTATATAGCATAAGGTTGTTAACATTTTACTTTCATTCACTTATTTTTAACCTCGTTTCTCTTTTTGCTTTTAACACTGCAAATTTATACTTTTAAAACAAATACAGTTATTTTATATAATATTGTATTTACCCTTCTTTATAAAGAACTTTTTTCATCCCAAACAAATTACTCTAACAAACATTCTAAAAATACTCTATAAATCATTTGAATCCTATTTACATCTTAGTATTAATGTTCTAGAATAACATTAAAATGAAATGTCTGAACTATATGACATTATTCATTCAAACCATGTGGAGTTTTTATTCCAATTAATACAACTTCCATATCACATGTCTGATTCAGACATATCTTTTTTCAACGGTTGTTTCAACCATTTTTCAACTTTTTAATTACAATTGCGAGGTGATGCCTATGAAAGTAATTATACTATTTTCATTTATATTATATTTTTAAAAAGGAGCATCAATATATGACAACCACAATTTACCAGATTTACGACAAAATATTTAAAAAAATACTGACTCTGTCATCTACAGCTGTAGTTAACCTGATTAACGGTCTTTTTCAAACAAACTATCCTGCTGACAGCACTATAAAATATAACTGGACAGAGTTTGAAAACAATGAATTGCGACGAATCCTTGCTGATACCATTCTGACTATCAATGATACATACAGCTATCACATGGAAGCACAAATGACCGATGACGAGGATATTATTTTTCGTGTGTTTGAATATGGTTACAACCACGCAGACCGAAACCGAACGTATGCACCAAATACAACGGAATACGATTGCGAATTGACCTTTCCGGAGCCCAAAATTATTTATCTGTATTCCTCCAAAAGCGCACCTGACAAATACACTTTAAAACTTAACTTTGGTTCACAAGGCTCATTTCTATATAAAGTATCTACTTTTAAATTTCTGGAAACTTCTTTAGAGGAACTAAATCAAAAGAAAATGATTATTCTGATTCCCTTTCAACTATTAAAACTCCGCAAATTACTGGAAAAGGAACGTTCTGAAGCTAACCTCGACTTATTGAAAAACCTAATACAGAATGATATAATCGGAAGCATAAATAGGAACTTGGAATTGGGTAATATAACTATAAATGACGCTCAGAAATTAAGACGTCTTACCCACAAGTTATATGAACACATTTACTCCCACTACAAAGAAATGGAGGAATTGAACGATATGACTGACGAATCTTTGATGCTGGATATTGATATCATTGAAAAAAGACATGAAGAAGAATTACAGAATATTATTACTGAGAAAGATTCAGAAATTGCGAAGATGGATAAAGAAATAAAAGCACTAAAAGCTCAGCTTGAAGCTCTTAGACAAAAACCATAACTATTAACGAAAAAGAAGAGGAAACATTGATTATCTCAACATTTCCTCTTCTTTTTCATATACTGCCGGCGACCGGAATCGAACCGGTACTGTATTGCTACAACAGGATTTTAAGTCCTGCGCGTCTGCCAGTTCCGCCACGCCGGCGGATTGATTTGCTTTGCAAATCAAATGGATGGAGGTGGATTCGAACCACCGAAGCAATTTGCAGCAGATTTACAGTCTGTCCCCTTTGGCCACTCGGGAATCCATCCATATAGAGCTTTTAAAATATTTTAAAAGCTCTAACAATTTAAAATTTTAACATAATCTCAAGAAAAATGCAATAACTTTTTATATTTTTATCACGACAAACGCATGAATCTTTTCCTTCATCCAACTCCATAAATACTCTTTTTAAAATGATAATATTTCTTCTAAATATTTCATTGGATTCATTGCT
>JAFSBX010000034.1 GCA_017437065.1 Lachnospiraceae bacterium | reverse complement strand
TAAAAGAAGAAATAAAAGAAGAAATAAAGGAAGAAATAAAAGAAGGATGTGACAGGCTGGAGATTCTTGCACGGCAACAAGGAATTGAAGTTGTTTATATAAAGTCTGGGGACTTGATAACTGATGGTAAGATGCAGATGGAATGTTTAAATCCTGTTTCTGATATGGAGAAAAGTGTAGGACAAGCGGATGCAGCCGTACTGAAACCGGAAGATAAGAATGAACAATCAATTGTGCTTTATTTGACGTATGGAGAATTTTCGGCACTATTTACAGGAGATGTAACAGGAGAGCCGGAGCAGATATTAAGTGAAAAAGTGAGGCAGAAGATGCGTGGAAAATCATTGACGGTATTAAAGGTAGCACATCATGGTTCCATGTATTCTACAGATGAGGAATTTTTGGAGAGAGTAAGACCACAAGTGGCGGTGATATCTTGTGGAGAGGATAATTCCTATGGACATCCTCATGAGGAGACATTAGAGAGACTTGAGTCTGTAGGGAGCAGAATATTGACAACACCGGAGCATGGGGCAATAAGTGTGAAATATAGACAGAAGATGGAGATACGAGGCTGGCTGAAACATGACTAAAAGGTGAAAG
Source organism: Lachnospiraceae bacterium (assembly GCA_017437065.1). Taxonomy (GTDB): domain Bacteria; phylum Bacillota; class Clostridia; order Lachnospirales; family Lachnospiraceae; genus RGIG3002. Next base: position 36,914 of record JAFSBX010000034.1, on the reverse strand, counting down.
TTAATGTTTTGTCGGAGGAAGACATTTAGAGCGTGACTAAATTGTAAAAAAGAGACTGGTCGGGTAAGTGGTAATTGTGTAGACCGACTAAACGAGCTCAAAATGCAATCAGTCGGGTAGGAGGTAGACGTGTAGACCGACTAAACGAAGAAAAAATGCAATTAGTCGGTCGTGAGGTAGACGTGTAGACCGACTAAACGAGCAAAAATTGTAATTAATCGGTCAGGAGGAAGATGTGTAGACCGACTAAACGAGCAAAAATTGCAATTAGTCGGGTAGGAGGAGGATTTGCAGACCGACTAAACGAGCCAAAAATGCAATTAGTCGGGTAGGAGGAGGACTTGTAGACCGACTAAACGAAGAAAAAATGTAATTAGTCGGAGGGGAGTAGTTGTGAAACCCGACTAAATAGGAAAAAGAAGTATTAAGTCGGGAAGAAACAGTATATCCGGCAGAAAGATAATAACGAATAATCGTTGCCGGGAGAGAGAAAGGAGAACTTACAATGAAAACAATTGAAAATACACTTCAAAAAGAAATATATCAACTCAGAAAAATTGTGGATGAAGCCACGAAAAGGCTTGAAAATGCACCGAAAGGAAATTTACGTATTACGAAAAAGCGTGGTGGTGTAGAATATTATTACAAAAATAATGACAGTAGTAATAGTAATGGCAAATATATAAAAAAGAGTGAAGCCAGACTTGCCATGGAGATTGCACAGAGAGATTATGATGCTTGCGTGGTTAAAAATGCGGAGGAGAGGGTGAAAGCAATCAATACATTTCTGAAAAACTATGAAAAAACAAGCTTAGAGGAAATATATCAGAAAACAAATCAATATCGAAGAGAATTAATCTGTGCGCCTATAATACCGGATGATGAATATATAGAAAAGTGGCAAGCGGTGGAATATGAGGGAAAAGTATTTAAAGATGATTCACAGGAAATAATTACTGAAAGAGGAGAGAAAGTCAGATCTAAATCAGAAAAAATTATTGCTGACAAATTGTATGCGTTAGGAATACCATATCGATATGAATATCCACTTACGTTGGAAGAGAATATTAAAATATATCCGGACTTTACAATTCTTCGGATGCCGACAAGAGAAGAAGTGTATTTGGAGCATTTGGGAATGATGGATGATATTAATTATGTGGACAATGTGATGTTCAAATTAAGTTCATATGAAAGAAGTGGAATTTATCTTGGTGTTAATTTGTTCATTACTTATGAGACAAGTAAAAAACCACTAAATACAAGAACATTGGATGGATTAATAAGAAGGTTATTTTGCGTTGAATAGAAAAAGAATTAATTATGCTTTTTGTACAAAGTAAGGATTGGAAGAGGCAATCCCTAAATGTTTTTAAGTTACGGGTATAGAGTGAAAAGTGACGTTTTCAAAATGTTTTGGAGGTTTGGAAAATGAGGTTTGGAAAAGCACAAGTTCTTGACTGCTATGAACCCTGAGCGTAATATATATCATATAGGTAAAAACGTGAAAAACAAAGAGATTTATACATACAAAATAGGGGGAAAAAGAATAAATAATCTATAAAAGATTACAATAATTTCAATAAAATCAATCGAAGGAGGTATTTATCATGATTCAATCACTATTGTATCCAAGAGTTACGGAAACCCGCCGTGTTATTTCGCTGGACGGTATGTGGAAGTTTCAGTTTGATCCGGCAAGTAAAGGTGTAGAAGAGAACTGGACAAAGGGGTTGCCGGATTCCTGTTCCATGCCGGTTCCGGCAAGCTTCTGTGATATTTTTACAGACAAAGACAGCAGAGAGTATACGGGTGATTTCTGGTACGAAACGGATTTTTTTGTTCCGGGGGAATGGAAAGACAATGAAATCGTTATCCGCTTTGGTTCGGTAACACACAGAGCCCGCGTATTTGTAAACGGAACAGAAGTAGGAAGCCATGTGGGCGGTTTCTTGCCATTCAATGTTTGTGTCAATGATGTAGTGAAATACAATCAGTACAACAAGCTTTGTGTGCAGGCAAACAATGAACTGAGTGAAACAATGATTCCATGTGGAGCTACAGCGACTTTATCTAATGGTAAAAAAATCAGCCAGCCATACTTTGATTTCTATAATTACGCAGGTATTCAGCGTCCTGTGAAACTGTTAATGTTACCAAAAGAAAGTATTACGGATTTCACGGTAAATCATCGTATTACAGGCAGTGATGCAGAAGTAGATTATGTGGTTGAAACTACCGGCCAAAACAATGTGTTGGTTGAGGTTTATGACAAAAAAGGAAATAAGGTTGCAGAAGCAAACGGAAAAACAGGTACGATTGTTGTAAAAGATGTGAAACTGTGGAATGTGCATGCCGCATATCTCTACAAATTCGTAGTAAAAATTGTAGACGGAGATACTGTAATTGATGAGTACTATGATACAATCGGTATCCGTACTTTTGAAGTAAAAGGCGGTCATTTCTTATTAAACGGCAAGCCGGTTTACCTGAAAGGTTTCGGAAAACACGAAGATGCGGATATCAGAGGCCGTGGTCTGGATATGGTTACTGTGAAACGTGATTTTGAATTGATGAAATGGATTGGCTCTAACTGTTTCCGTACAAGCCACTATCCGTATGCAGAAGAAGTGTATTATATGGCTGATGAAGAAGGCTTCTTAGTGATTGATGAAACTCCGGCCGTCGGTCTGATGGAAAGTACGATGAATTTCCTTGCAGCTAACCAGGGGACAGGAAAAAAGGTTACTTTCTTTGAAAAAGAAACGACGCCGATTTTACTTGAACATCATAGAGAAGTATTAAAAGACATGATTAAGCGAGATAAGAATCATGCTTCTGTTATCGCATGGAGTATCCTCAATGAGCCGGAGACCAATCATGAAAGTGCCACACCTTATTTTGAAAATCTTTTTGATTATGCACATGAACTGGATATGCAGAAACGTCCACGTACATTTGCAGTAATTATGATGAGTTTACCGCATACATGTAAATGCTGGCAGGTATGTGACTTTGTAAGTCTGAACCGTTACTACGGCTGGTATGTCATGGGCGGATATGGTATGGTTGATGCAGAGGCAGCATTCCGTAAGGAAATGGATGGCTGGGGAGCAATTCGAGGAGAACGTCCTTTTATCTTTACGGAGTACGGAGCGGATACCTTGCCGTCCGAACACAAACTTCCAAGTGTAATGTGGAGTCAGGAATATCAAAAAGAATACCTTGATATGAATCACAGGGTATTTGACAGTTATGACTGGATACAGGGTGAGTTAGTATGGAATTTTGCAGATTTCCAGACAACAGAAGGTATCATGCGTGCAAATGGTAACAAGAAGGGAATTTTTACACGCCAGCGTCAACCGAAAGATGCAGCATTCCACTTTAAAGAACGTTGGGACAACTTGCCGATTGATTACAAAGGTGAGAAATAAGTCAAAGGTATAGGTTATTAAAATGCAGCGAATAAACGAAGACATAAAAAACAACACATTCAGTCAGGTATATCTTCTTTTCGGTGAAGAAGCCTATTTGCGGAAGCAGTATAAAGACAAGCTGAAAAATGCCCTCAGTGCAGGCGGTGACGCAATGAACTGCCATTATTACGAAGGGAAGGATATTTCCGTTGGAGAAATTATTGATCTGGCAGAAACCATGCCCTTTCTGGCAGAGCGCAGAGTCATTGTACTGGAAAATACAGGACTGTTTAAATCGGGAGGAGAAGCACTGGCAGAATATCTTTCAAATCCTGCACCAACGGTAAATTTTGTATTTGTAGAAGCTGAACTTGATAAAAGAAGCAAGCTCTATAAAGCCGTGCACAATAAAGGGGTATCGGTGGAATGTTCCAGTCAGGATGAGCATACGCTGAAACGCTGGATTCTTGGTATGATTAAGCGAGAAAGTAAAAACATTTCAGAAAATGCAATGAACTTATTACTGAATAAAACCGGTACGGACATGGAAAATATCCATAAAGAGCTGGAAAAGCTGTTCTGTTACTGCTTGGAAAAGGATGTAATTACAGAAGCTGATATTGAAGAAATCTGCACTCAGAAGGTCACGAACCAGATTTTTGATATGGTAAATGCTATTGCAGACAGACAGCAGAAAAAGGCACTTTCGTTATACTATGATTTGCTGGCATTGCGGGAAGCACCAATGCGTATCCTATTTCTAATTGGCAGACAGTTTAATATTCTGCTGATGGTAAAGGAAATGAAGAAGAAGGGATATGACAATAAAACCATTGCTTCCAAAGCCGGAATTCCACCTTTTACAGTAGGAAAATATGCAGCACAGGCGTCAAAGTTTAAGTCTAAGGATTTGAAACAGGCGCTTACGGAATGTGTGGAGGCAGACGAGGCGGTAAAAACCGGACGAATGAACGATAAAATGAGCGTGGAACTGCTGATTGTAAAATATAGTGCCATGTAATAAAAAAGTTTATGGGTAATCGCAGAACCTTCTGCGAAAGACAAGGGAAAAATAAGTTTTTAGTAATTGGACATCTGCCCCGAGGAAACTTTTCCGTACAGTCGGGTGAGTGTAGAGTGTAATGGTTTAAACAGGACAAAAGCAAGGGCAAAATTAGATATACAATGTGTGATGTCAAACGGGATTCCAGCAATCCACCATGCAAAAGCACCGGGAAGTCCGCTGATAAAAATATAGGGAATTGAGCAGAAAGCACCATAAAAAAGTCCGAAAAATGCAGACAGGAAACTCCAGAAAAGAGTTCCTGTCTTTTTTCTGCATACATAAGTAATAAGTGCCAATAGCGGCCATGTATAGAGATACATAATTACCCACAAATGAAATCCGTAAAGAAATGTTTCTATGCAAATAAATGCAAAAATGGCATAGATGACTTTTTTGCCAAAGCATAATGTATATAAAATAATTAATAAAGTCACAACTTCTACATTTGGTAAAAAAGATAATGCCATTTTGCCGCCAACTAATGTGGCGACCATAATACCGATTACGGCAATATCAGAAACTGTTAATTTCAAAGTATTTTTCATAGTTTTATTATATCTCCGGTATGCATTCTATTATAGGTTGGCCGTTTGGCGACACGCTTCTATTCCGCCGGGGTATAGATAATTTCAAACTTGTCCCCATCATTTACAGGTTGTGTGTCAACACCGTAATTACAGTATGTACCATTCACATTAAAACTCCAGTAAGCACCATCCAGTTCATATACGGCACGGAGTCCGTTGATGGATTCTACCATAAGTCCATATTCGCTTTCCTGACCGTCTATAGAGAAATCTTCCAGTTCTTCTAAAGCACCGCGAAGATATTCTTCATCTGTCTGACCTTTGTAATTTTTTTCAGCACCATTGTTATCAATAACTGTAACTTCAAAAGATTTTTCACCGGCAGTGGCAGCAGGTTTAAACAGCACAAAGAAAACGCCAAAGCATATAAGGCATGCTGCAAGAAGTAGTGCAGATATCAATATTTTTTTCGTGTTCTTTTGTTTTTGTTCCATTGTGTTAATGTCCTTTCTTGAAAACGTAATAAAGTATGTAAATAAAAAAATCCATGCCACAAGAGCATGGAAAAAAGAACAATAAAACAAAACTGTCTGTAAAGACAGAGTGCCAAATTGCTGTTTCATAACCAATTACTCGTGGCTGAAATGACTCATTTAAGGCAGGTCTCCTGGCTTATAGGTCTGACGCGTTGGCAGCCTTCCCAAAAAATTCAGTGGCATATTACCAAAACTTCCTAATTACAGTGACGAGTTCGTACAGGATTTGCACCTGTTTCCCTTTTCATCAGGACAAACACAAAATGTTTCCTGACACCTTAAATGTATGGATTAGCTGAAAACTAATCTTTTGACAAAACGGATTATATAATATTTGTTTTCAAATGTCTACTTTTTTTTAAGAGAATTGTGTTATAATACTCACGATAATCCGAAAGGGTGAGAGCTCCTGACGGAAAATCAAAATACAGAACAGACTGATTTCAAAGATACGTTCTAAGAAAAAAGAAAAGAGGAAGAGAAATGAAAAGAAAAGCAATGGCAGTATTGATGGCAGCGACAATGGCAGTATTGGGCTTAGCAGGCTGTGGAGCATCAGGTGCAGGAAACAATGGTCAGGGTGAAACTGTACAGACCGCGGAAACGCAGGAAAGTAGTACAGAGGTGCAGAATGAGGAAGTACAGTCTGTACAAGAGCAGACAACAGAGACAGAAGCATATACGGCAGCAGATATCCGTGTGGGTTCTTTAAAAGGTCCTACGTCCATGGGACTTATGAAGCTAATGAAAAATGCTGAAGAAGGAACAGCAGCAAACAACTATACATTTACAATGGAAACAGCAGCAGATGCCCTGCTTCCCAAAATGATTCAGGGAGAACTGGATATCATCCTTGTTCCGGCGAATGTGGCAAGTGTGCTTTACAATAAAACGGAAGGAGGAGTTTCCGTGATTGACATTAATACGCTGGGCGTACTTTACATGGTGTCTGCAGATGATTCCTTTACCACAATTGCTGATTTAAAAGGAAAAACAATATACCTTACCGGAAAAGGAACAACACCGGATTATGTATTGCATTATCTTTTAGAGCAGAATGGTCTGAATGAAGGTGATGTAACGTTGGAATATAAATCCGAAGCTACGGAAGTGGCAGCAGTACTTGCTAATGAGCCGGAAAGTATCGGACTTTTACCACAGCCCTTCGTAACAGCAGCATGTGCAAAGAATGAAAACCTGAAAGTGATTTTTGATACTACAAAAGAATGGGATGCAGTTCAGGGCGAAAGCGGAAGCCGTCTGGTGACAGGGGTAACGGTTGTACGCAATGAATTTTTGCAGGAAAATCCGGCAGCAGTAAAGAAATTTTTAGAGGAACACAAAGCAAGTGCGGAATTTGCCAATACGAATGTGGAGGAGACAGCCGAGCTTGTGGCAGCACAGGGAATTATTGAAAAAGCACCTGTTGCACAGAAAGCAATTCCGAACTGCAATATTACTTATATTGATGGTGAGGAGATGAAAACGGCATTGTCCGGGTATTTAGAAGTGTTAATGGAGCAGAATCCGGAAAGTGTTGGTGGAAGTCTGCCGACAGATGATTTTTATTATAATGGACAGTAAAATATGTTTAAAGATATATGAAAATGTTTCATTACAAACATTACAAAGTTTCGTAAGTATAGCTGGAATTTCGGAAAATTTCGTGATATGATAGAATAAGAGACAAAAACTGGGGAGTTACATTGTCTTTGAGGAAAGGTATGATTTATTATGATGGGATATTACGAAAGTTTCATAGCTCCGGCTGTAGAAAATCTTGTAAAAGGAAAACAAGAAAATAAGTTTACAATTGTAAAACATTATAATACGTTTGAGATTACAGAACAGGATGCGAAAAAATTAAAAGAAGAGAATCCGGATTTATATGTCTGTTACAGACATTTTAATGGTTCGAAGATGATTGAGGCATTTGAACCGTTTATTTCCGTAATAAAGGATATTTATAAAACGTTTGAGGCAGACAAGACACCGCGGGAATTTGTCAGTCAGTTTTCCGTGTATATTCCTCAGCGTTCCGTGTTTGAAGCAATGCTTACTGAGACTCTGTATAAGAGAAAAGAAGAAATTTTATTGGATGAATTAGAGTATGAAAAGGAACAGATGCGAAAATCTATGGTGGCAATTCTGACTACGCTGGCCAAAAAGCATCCTTTCCTTTTCATATTGAATAATTTAAATATGGCACCTCAGTCAACGATAATGCTACTGTTAGAGTTGTCGAAAGCAAATGACGAAGGAATATTTGTTTATGGGGCATTTAATGAACTGTACTCCCAGCCTGTACATATGGTGTCTGTTTGGGAAAAATTCGTAGAACAGCTGGAAGATTACAACTGTATTGTGGATGGTGGTGCAGCAGATGAAATTGCAGTAGAGGAAGAGGGAAGCTATTTTCATTTTGAAAGTGAAGAGACTTATGAGTATCTGGTAAAGCTGAATAATATGTATTACCTGTTGGATTTTGAACAGGCACAATATTATTTGGCAATTATTTATCGTAAAATAGAAGTAGAGAAATTGTCCATACATGAAAATACAGTGTTTGATTTCTTTATGCTTTACGCCATGATTTCGGTGTATTCGGATGTGCCGAATGCATTGCTTTTGTGCGATAAATTGCAACTTTTACAGCGAAAAGATAAATCGGTAGAAAAGAAATTCAGCTATTATTATATTTTGGGGCAGGCGCAGATGTATAATGGTAATCTGAATACCGCGAAAGAGTGTGCGGATATCTGCGTAGAGCTTGCAGAAGAAAAGTTGAATGAGAAATATAAATTTAAGGCAAGTCTTTTGGAAGTTATGGTAAGAATGTCCGGATGGCACAATATTTTCTTTTGTAAGACAAATACAGACATTGCACCGGAATTTATAAAAAAAGCAACAGAGTATGGTTATGAAAATCATCTTGCCTATACATACATATTTGCGTACGATAATGAAGTTAAGCTTTTGGCAGAAGGAAAAGAAATCGGAGAAAACCTGACTTATTTCCGAAAAGGAATTGCACTTGCAGAAAAACTGGGTAACGAACATCTGCTTCTTACCGCATACCGTAAGAACATTATGCTTTCTTCGTCCCATGGATTGTTTGAGGTAACAAATTATTATTATAACAAGTCAATGGAAATTGTAGGTGACAGAGATCCGATGAAACTGGCGGATATTTACAATGGACTTGGTTATAGCAGCTGTGCTACGGAAAGGTATGAGGAGGCAAACAGTTATTATAATAAAGCGATTGTTATTTATTATCAGCTCGGAATGATAAATTATGTTGGTGAAACACTTTACAATATGGCAATTAACTGTATACTTGCAGGTGAGAATGAAGCTGCTTATAATTATTTGCTGACGTGTATACGTATTATTAATATTATGCATTTAAATGACCTGCGGGTTTGTAATATTTCCAAAATTTTCGGATTACTGGCACTTTGCAGCCATCGGCTTGGAATGGGGTATAATACAAGAATTTATCTGGATAATGCACTTCAGTTTTTGGGGCATATTTTAAATCGTACGGTGCAGGATGAAATACAGAAACGAAAACTGGATTTGTCTTATACAGCATGTGATGACGATATTTTCTTATATTATTATGTAAAAGCGCTTGTGGATATGGAAAACGGAAAACTGCAAAAAGCGTTAGAAAATATGGAAACTGCAAGAGTTTATGTGGAGCGTTCCATAGGAAATCAGTTTTTCAGTAAGGTGCAATATGAGATTTCCATGGCAGAGCTCTTAAAGAAAATGGGAAGAGAAGAAGATGCCCGGAAGGAATTGGAAAGCGGATTAAAGTATGCCGAGAAGTGTAAGGTTTCGGAGAAACTGGGAATGCTTCAGGCAGCCGGTGAAGGAAAAACATATGTGCAGAAGCATGAAGAAGCAGCGAAACTGTCAGGAGTTACTCTTTTGGAGATTCAGACAGCTACAAGGCAGGCAGGAACTGTTAAAAATTATGAAGCCCTGAAAAAGAAGATGGAATTTATTTCAGTGTGGCAAAAAATTATTGATATTTCGGACAGAAATTTTAGTGATCTTGTGCAAAATGCGTTGAATACGTTTATGCTCAATTTTAATATTGACGTTATGAGCTATATTCGTTATAAAGATGGAAAACCACAGATTTGTTTTGATACAAAAGAAGAACCGTTAACCAAGCATGAGGTAGAGGTAATTACGGAATATTTTTCCAATCACCGATCCGGCTTTGTTACTTCTAAATTACGTAAGAACTATAAAGAATATAACAGGATAGTTTCTGTATTTGGAATAACACAGGTGTGTTCCATGGTTTGTCTGCCATATTATATAGATGAGAAATTGGACAGCATTTTCATTATGTATATTTTGATGAAGGATAACTGGAATGCTCCAAGAACAAAATTTATGCTGGATGAAAGTGATATGGAATTCTTCAATCTTGTTCTTTTGCAATTACAGAACTCCATAGAAAAATTAGAACGGGAAGAACAGATTAAGAAGATTAACACTCAGTTGGAGAAATCGGCTATTACGGATTATCTTACGAATCTTTATAACAGAGATGGCTTTTACCAGAAAGTCAGGCAGTGGATTGCAGAAAAGGTAACAAAGGATGTTACGTTTTTGTATATCGACTTGGATAACTTTAAATATTATAATGATACTTTTGGTCATGCAGTAGGTGACCGTATGTTGAAGGAAGTTGCGGAAATCTTAAGAAAACAGACAGCAAACTGTGGTTTCCCGACCAGATTCGGAGGAGATGAATTCCTTATTACGTTGCCATTTGAGGATAAGGAGAGAGCAATGGCACTGGGACGGACAGTTCTGAACACAATAAAAGCACAAAAAGGCTTTAGTGATATTATAGGATATATGACGGAAAAAATGGTAGAAATTCCGAAAGAAAAAGAATTATCCTGTTCAATTGGTATTGCAGCAGTAACCGATATTACTACGGAAGAAAAAATTGCAGAAGCAATACAAAAAGCAGATGCCGTGCTTTATATGATTAAACATTCTACAAAAGGTGATGTGAAGTATTCAGAGTAATTTAACAAAAAGGATGGTAAATTAAAATGAAAAAATGGGCAGGGAATAAGAAAATAAGAATGGTATTGATTGTTATTTTCTGGCTGGTGTGCTGGCAGTTCCTTGCCCTATATTTAAATAGTTCCATTTTGCTGGCAGGTCCGTTAGAGGTTTTTGCAGATTTGCAAAATAATATTGTTACAATTCATTTTTGGAAAACAGTGTGTAACTCTTTTTTACATATTCTGTCAGGATTTTTTGCCGCATTTGTTGTAGCGTCATTTTTGGGAATTGTGGCTGCAAAATATTCGTTTTTGGAAGAATTTTTTGCTCCGCTTATGCAGTTTATAAAGGCAGTTCCGGTAGCATCCTTTGTGGTGCTTCTTCTTATATGGGCAGGTTCGGAGAAACTGTCTGTATTCGTGACTTTTCTTATGGTACTTCCGATAATGTTTCAAAATGTTTTAGGTGGGATTAAAAATACAGATAAAGAGCTTTTGGAAATGGCAAAGGTATTTGGTATGCCGTTTGCCAACAAAATCCGGTATATTTATATTCCATCGCTAATGCCCTTTCTGCTTAGTGGTTGTAAGGCGGCACTTGGTATGAGCTGGAAAGCAGGTGTTGCGGCAGAGGTAATAGGGACTCCTGATTTTTCTATCGGGGAAAGAATTTATATGTCTAAAATTTATTTAAATACAGCAGGGTTATTTTCATGGACATTTGTTGTGATTGTGCTGAGCATTCTGTTTGAAAAAGCATTTCTTTTTTTATTAAAGAAAGCAGCTGTGGCAGGAAAAAGACCTGTGCGTTTAAAAAGAAGAAATTGTGATGAGGACAGAAAGTGGAGGAAAGACGAAAATATAGAGAAAGGCTTACAAGGAAAAGAAACGCAGGATATTTGCATTGAAAAAATATATAAAAATTATGGAGAGCAACAGGTGTATTCGGATTTTACCATACAATTTTTGGAAGGTGGAATTTATTGTCTTATGGCACGCTCCGGCGGTGGAAAAACTACGTTGTTTCGTATGCTTTTAGGTCTGGAAGAATGTCAAAAAGGAAGAATACAGGTGCCAAAAAGGCATGGGGCAGCAGTATTTCAGGAAGACAGATTGTGTCTGGAGGAAGATGCACTTACAAATGTGAGTATGGTTTGCAACAAGGAAATTCCGGATGAAACGATACAAAATATACTTGCAGAAGTGCTTCCAAAAGAAGAATTGGAAAAAAAGGTTGGCGAATTTAGCGGAGGAATGAAACGAAGAGTGGCGATTGTCAGGGCTTTTTTATCGGATGCGGGCTGGCTGATTATGGATGAACCTTTTACCGGATTGGATGAAAAAACAAAAGAAAGAATGATACGTTTTATTTTGAAATATAGAAAAGGAAGGACGTTATTGCTTGCAACTCATCAAGAGAGTGATGCAGAAGCATTGGGTGCAAAACAGATAATATTACGTTAAATTGAAGAAGGTATCAGAGGAGCATTGTTTTATTTGTGTAGCATGACAGAGGGAGAGAGGACATAAAGGAAAATGGAGACAAGAGTAGCTTTAATTGGAATTATCGTAGAAAAGCGGGAAAATACGGAACGCTTAAATGAGATTCTTCACGAGTATGGGGAGTATATTATAGGAAGGATGGGTGTCCCCTATAGAGAAAAGAGGATTTCCATTATCAGTATCGCTGTCGATGCACCACAGGATAAAATTAGTGCCCTGTCAGGAAAAATTGGAATGATTGAAGGAATATCTTCTAAAGTTATTTATGCCCCATAGACAATTTTTTTTTGTTGTGCTATAATCGTAGAATGACTGTGACTATGGAAACCTTAAGAAAAGGAAGAATCCGATTGAAATAAATCAGTTTCACAGAGGTAATTGAAGGAGGAAGTGTAACATGAGTTTACAACTGGAAAAATTAGAGAACAATATGGCAAAATTAACGATTGAAGTGCCTGCAGAAGAACTGGAAAAAGCAATTGAGAAGGCTTATCAGAAAAATAAAAGCAAAATCAGCGTTCCGGGATTCAGAAAAGGTAAAGTTCCGCGCAAAATGATTGAGCAGATGTATGGAAAAGAAGTATTCTATGAAGATGCTGCTAATGAATTAATTCCGGATGCATATGAAAATGCCGTAAAGGAATGCGAGGAAGAAATCGTTTCTTCTCCGAAGATTGAAGTAACAAAAATCGAAGCCGGTGAACCTTTCGTATTCACAGCAGAAGTTGCTTTAAAACCGGAAGTGAAGCTTGGAAAATACAAAGGTGTTAAAATAGAAAAAATCGAAACAGAAGTAACAGAAGAAGAAGTAACAGCAGCTCTTGAAAAAGAAAGAGAAAACAATGCAAGAACAATTTCCGTAGAAGACAGAGCAGTGAAAGACGGAGATATGACTGTTATTGATTTCGAAGGATTTGTTGACGGTGTTGCATTTGAAGGCGGTAAAGGAGAAAACTATCCTCTTACTATCGGTTCAGGTGCATTCATTCCAGGATTTGAAGAGCAGCTCGTTGGTGCTGAATTAAATAAAGAAACAGAAGTAAATGTTACTTTCCCGGAAGATTATCATGCAGAAGATTTAAAGGGAAAAGCAGCAGTATTCAAATGTACTGTAAAAGAAATCAAAGAAAAAGAGCTTCCTGAATTAGATGATGAATTTGCAAGCGAAGTTTCTGAATTTGATACTTTAGACGAGTACAAAGAAGACTTAAAGAAAAAACTTGCTGAAAGAAAAGAAGCTGAAGCAAAGAATAAAAAAGAAGAAGCAGTTATTGATGCAATCATTAACGATTCTGAAATGGACATTCCGGAAGCTATGCTTGAAACACAGCAGAGACAGATGGTGGAAGAGTTCGCACAGAGACTTCAGATGCAGGGACTTTCTCTTGAACAGTACTTCCAGTTTACAGGTTTGGATGTTCAGATGATGTTAGAACAGGTAAAACCTCAGGCTGAAAAGAGAATCAAATCCAGATTAGTATTAGAAGCTGTTGCAGAAGCTGAGAAATTCGAAGTAACAGAAGAAGAGTTAAATGACGAATTTGCAAGAATGGGCGAAATGTATCAGATGGACGTAGAAAAAGTAAAAGAACTTTTAGACGATTACCAGAAAGATCAGATTAAGAAAGACCTTGAAATCCAGAAAGCAGTTGACTTTGTAGTAGAAAACGCAAAAGCTCCTGCAAAAAGAGGCCCAAAAAAGAAAGCTGATAAAGAAGACGCAGTAGAAGAATAGGATTTTTTACTGTAATTAATAAAAAAATTCTTAATTAACTTTCCAATTTATTGCAAAAGAGTTCAATATGGGATAACATAAAACCGCAGTGTAAAAGCTGCGGTTAAAAAAAGATTAGGGAGAAAATTTTTTCAACCGATATGTTAGTGCAGTATTACAAGTAAACTTGCAGTATGCGCGGAAAGGGAGAATATATGAGTTTAGTACCTTATGTCATTGAACAAACAAGTAGGGGAGAACGCTCCTACGATATTTATTCAAGACTTTTAAAAGAAAGAATTATTTTTTTAGGTGAGGAAGTAAATGATGTTACAGCAAGTCTTGTTGTAGCACAGCTTCTTTTCCTTGAAGCAGAAGATCCGGAAAAGGATATTCATTTATACATTAACAGTCCGGGTGGTTCCGTGACAGCCGGAATGGCTATTTATGATACAATGAAATTTGTAAAATGTGATGTGTCTACTATTTGTATCGGTATGGCAGCAAGTATGGGAGCATTCCTTTTGGCAGGTGGTGCAAAAGGGAAACGTTTTGCGCTTCCGAATGCAGAAATCATGATTCACCAGCCACTTGGCGGAGCACAGGGACAGGCGACGGAAATCGAAATTGCTGCAAAGCATATTTTGAGAACAAAAGAAAAGTTAAATCGTATGTTGGCAGAAAACTGTGGAAAAGATATTGATGTAATTGCTGCTGATACAGAAAGAGATAACTGGAAAACCGCAGAAGAGGCGAAAGAATATGGATTAATTGACCATATTTTTACAACTCATGGGGAAATTGATAAGTTAAAATAAAGTAGAAGGCATAGTAGAGAGGAAAAAAGATGGCAGGAAAGAATTCCGAGGATAAAATTAGATGTTCTTTTTGCAATAAGACTCAGGAACAGGTTCGTAAATTAATTGCCGGACCGGCAGGAATTTTTATCTGTGATGAGTGTGTGGATATTTGTGCAGATATTATTGAAGAAGAATATGAGGATGAGCCGGTAAGTGAGGCGATGGAAATTAATCTCTTGAAACCGATAGAGATTAAGGAATTTCTTGACGATTATGTAATTGGTCAGGATGCTGCCAAAAAAGTTCTCGCCGTTTCTGTATATAATCATTATAAAAGAGTTATGGCGGAAAAATCCGTAGATGATGTGGAACTTCAAAAAAGTAATATTATTATGGTAGGTCCTACCGGTTCCGGAAAGACCTTCCTCGCTCAGACACTTGCTAAAATCATCAATGTACCGTTTGCAATCGCAGATGCTACTACCTTGACAGAAGCAGGATATGTAGGTGAAGACGTGGAAAATATTCTGTTAAAGCTGATTCAGGCGGCAGATTATGATGTAGAACGCGCACAGTACGGTATTGTATATATTGATGAAATTGATAAGATTACGAAAAAAAGCGAGAATGTTTCCATCACAAGAGATGTTTCCGGTGAAGGTGTACAGCAGGCACTTCTGAAAATCGTAGAAGGAACTGTTGCAAGTGTTCCGCCACAGGGTGGAAGAAAGCACCCTCATCAGGAGCTGATACAGATTGATACGTCCAATATTTTATTTATATGTGGCGGAGCTTTTGATGGATTGGAAAAAATTGTAGAAACCAGATTAGATCGTAAATCTATCGGTTTTAATGCCGAGGTGGCAGATAAGTCAACAAAAGAAATCAGTGAATTGTTAAGCGAAGTAACACCACAGGATTTGGTGAAGTTTGGACTGATACCGGAATTTGTCGGTCGTGTGCCAATTACGGTAACACTGGAAGGCTTAGATAAAAAAGCACTGGTTCGTATTTTAAAAGAGCCGAAAAATGCGTTGGTAAAACAGTACCAGAAGCTTTTTGGTTTTGATGATGTGGAGCTTGTATTTGAGGATGATGCAATTGAAGCGATTGCCGAGAAAGCTTTTGAAAGAAAGACCGGTGCAAGAGGATTGCGTTCTATTATGGAAAATGTGCTGATGGATGTTATGTATTGTATTCCATCAGATGATACAATTGAAAAATGTGTAATTACCAAAGAAACAGTAGATGGATTAAGCGACCCTTTATTGTCATATCGTGAGGTAATACGCAAAGCCAGATAACAGATGAAACATAAACGCCGCCTTATATATCAGGCGGCGTTTTCATAAGGTGTAGGATTTAGTATGGAAGAACAGATGAACATGGAAAAACAAAACGAAACTTTAAATGAGAATACAATGATTCCGGCGGTAGCCTTAAGAGGTCTTACCATTCTGCCGGATATGATTATACATTTTGATTTAAGCCGTCAGAAATCTATTTTTGCGGTAGAAAAGGCAATGATGGGAGACCAGAGACTTTTTCTGGTAACACAGAAAGATCCGAATGAAAAGGAACCGGATATTTCTTCCGTTTATACGGTGGGAACAGTTTCTGTAGTAAAACAGATAACCAAGCTTCCGAACGGGATTGTACGGGTGCTTGTAGAGGGAAGTTTTCGTGCAGAACTTGTTGCATTTGCAGAGCAGGAAGAAGAGTTTTTATTAGCCGAAGTAAACAGATTGTTTACGGAAAATGACCTGAATGATAATGAAGAAGAAGCCATGCTTCGTGAATTAAAAGAGCTTTTTAAAGCATATGGAACATATCATCCTAAAATCGGAAAAACATTGGAAAGACATTTTGCAGAAATGTCGGGACTGGAAGAGTGCGTGAACCAGTTGACGGCAAATCTTCCTTTACTTTACGAAAATAAACAAAAGGTTTTAGCAGAAAATGATTTAAGACAGCGGTTTGAAACGCTGGCATTAATACTTGGTAATGAGATAGAGATTGCAAAAGTAAAAAGTGAAGTTTCCGAGAAAATAAAAGGAAGAGTGGAAAAGCATCAGAAAGAGTATTTGTTGCGTGAACAGTTGGGATATATCCGGCAGGAGTTGGGAGAAAAGGACGAGATTTCTGAGGCAGAGCAATTTGAAGAGGCATTAAAAAAATTAAAAGCAGGAAAAGAAGTAAAAGAAAAAATTGCAAAGGAAATTGCGCGCTTTAAGAATTTGTCTGTAAGCAGTTCGGAAAGTGCTGTAGAGCGCGGTTATATTGAGACTCTTTTGGATTTACCATGGGAGAAGGCTTCGAAAGACAATCTGGATATTACTTATGCAGAAAAGATTCTGGAAGAACAGCACTATGGTTTAGAGCAGGTAAAACAGCGTGTGCTTGAATTTTTGGCGGTCAGAACTTTGAATAAGAATGGGGCAAGCCCGATTATTTGTCTGGTAGGACCTCCGGGTACAGGGAAGACTTCTATTGCCAGAAGTGTTGCCGAGGCACTTAACAAAAAGTATGTAAGGATATGTCTTGGGGGTGTGCGTGATGAAGCGGAAATTCGCGGTCATAGAAAAACTTATGTAGGTGCAATGCCGGGAAGAATTGTGACAGGTTTACGTCAGGCAGGAGTAAAAAATCCTTTAATGCTTTTAGATGAAATTGATAAAGTAAGCAGTGATCATAAAGGAGATACTTCTTCAGCGCTTTTAGAAGTACTTGACAGTGAACAGAATAATAAGTTCCGTGATCATTATGTGGAGTTACCGGTAGATTTGTCAGAAGTATTATTTATTGCTACGGCAAATAGTACATCTACCATTCCAAAACCGCTTTTGGATCGTATGGAAGTAATAGAAGTTAACAGCTATA
The DNA here is from genome assembly GCA_017437065.1 of Lachnospiraceae bacterium. Classification (GTDB taxonomy): domain Bacteria; phylum Bacillota; class Clostridia; order Lachnospirales; family Lachnospiraceae; genus RGIG3002. The sequence goes on along the minus strand of JAFSBX010000034.1, from coordinate 19,424 downwards.
CTGCAAATGAAAAATTTCATATTGCAAGCAGATATCTGGTAAAGAAGCAGCTTGAGAAAAACGGACTTACAAAAGAACAGCTTTCTGTCAGCGATGGTGCATTGAAAAAAATTATAGAATACTATGTGAGAGAAGCCGGTGTGCGTGGTCTGGAACGTAAAATTGGTGAAATATGCAGAAAAGCCGCATGGGAAATTGTAAAAACAGGAAAGAAAGATATGACCATCAGGGTGACAGGAACCAATCTTACCAAATATTTAGGGAAAGAAAAATATTCTCTGAAAAAAGCGAATGAAGCAGATGAAGTAGGAATTGTACGAGGTTTGGCATGGACAAGCGTAGGCGGAGATACTTTGCAGATTGAAGTTAACATGATGCCCGGAAAAGGGGATGTAGAGTTGACCGGACAGCTTGGTGATGTGATGAAGGAATCGGCTATGGCGGGAATGAGTTATGTGCGTTCCGTCAGTGAAGAATATAAACTGGAAACAGAGATATTTAAAAAGCATGATTTTCATATTCATATTCCGGAGGGTGCTGTGCCGAAGGATGGACCGAGTGCAGGTATTACAATGGCGACGGCGCTTTTATCGGTAGTAACAGGAATTCCTGTTAGGGCAGATGTAGCCATGACAGGAGAAATTACACTTCGAGGCAGAGTGCTTCCTATCGGCGGATTGAAAGAAAAAATGCTGGCTGCAAAAACAGCCGGAATAAAAACAGTACTTGTACCGAAAGAAAATGAAAAAGATGTAGACGAGATTTCGAAAGAGATTAAAGCCGGAATGGAAATTATTCCGGTGGAAACAATGAAGGAAGTATTGGAACACGCACTAGTAAAAAAGGGAAAAGGAAAGAATTAAGATGGTAATTAAAAATGTGAGTCTGGAAACCGTATGTGGAATTACCAGTACTATTCCGGAGAATACCCATATTGAAATTGCATTTGCAGGGAAGAGTAATGTAGGAAAATCATCTCTGATAAATGCATTAATGAACCGAAAATCACTTGCACGTACCAGTGCCCAGCCTGGAAAGACGCAGACCATCAATTTTTATAATATTAATGATGAGTTGTATTTTGTGGATTTGCCGGGATATGGTTACGCAAAAGTCAGTGAAGCAGAAAAAGAAAAGTGGGGAAAAATGATAGAAAATTATCTCCATAAATCCCAAATGTTGAAAGCTGTTTTTTTGTTGATTGACATTAGACATGAGCCTTCTGCAAATGATAGAAATATGTATGAGTGGATTTTGTACCAGGGGTATAAACCGATTATTATTGCAACAAAGCTGGACAAAATAAATCGTAGTCAGGTGCAGAAGCATATCAAGATGTTAAAGAATGGGTTAAATGTGGAAAAGGATACGATTGTGATTCCTTTTTCCGCACAGACAAAACAGGGAAGAGAAGAAATTTACGAGCTGATTGACGGATTTTTAAGTGAGTAGACAAGAGGGGGATTTTATGAGTCAGTCAAGAAAAAGATATTTGAAAGTACTGATGAATTTAGGAATTGCTTTAGTAACATTGTTGTTGACTGTTTTTTTATTGCCGAAGGCATTGGTCTATTTTATGCCGTTTCTTATTGGTTATCTTATAGCCATGATAGCAAGTCCGATTGTACGGTTTTTTGAAGAAAAATTGAAAATCAGAAGAAAAGCGGGAAGTGCGTTTGTTATTGTAGCGGTAATTGCACTGGTGATTATGGCAATCTATCTGGTAGGTGCAAAGCTGGTAGAGCAGTTAATAGGACTGACAGAGTCTTTGCCGGATATGTGGAAAAGTGCAGAGTCAGATTTTGCCCAGATAGGGCAGAAATTTGATGTTTTTATCAGCCGTCTGCCTGAGGATTTTCGGCAGAGTTTTAATGGAATTACTTCAAAAATGGACAGTTTTCTGGCAAATATTGTAGAGAAAATCAGTACACCAACCATTACGGCGGTAGGAAGTTTCGCAAAGCAGCTTCCAAATGCTTTAATTGGGATTATTATGTGTCTGCTTTCAGCATACTTTTTTGTGGCAGAAAAAGATTATTTGAATAATTTCTGTAGAAAGTACACGCCATATTCTTTTCAGAAACGTTGGACTTTGTTAATACGATCTTTAAAAAGGGCTGTTGGAGGCTATTTTAAAGCACAGTTCAAAATTGAAGTATTTGTATATATACTGCTGTTAATCGGACTGTCTGTTCTGGGTATAGATTATGCGATTTTAATTGCACTTGGTATTGCCATTTTGGATGTTCTGCCCTTTTTTGGAACCGGAACAGTTATGATACCGTGGGCAATTATCAAATTTTTAAGTTCGGATTACAAAATGACAATCGGCTTACTCATTATCTGGGGAGCGGGACAGCTTTTCCGTCAGGTCATTCAGCCGAAAATCGTAGGAGATTCTATAGGCGTGGCACCGATTCCTACCTTATTTCTTCTGTATATCGGATATAAAGCAGGAGGAGTTATTGGAATGATTATAGCAGTTCCGGTAGGACTTATTTTGCAAAATATGAATGAAGAAGGGCTGTTTGATACAACAAAAAACAGTCTGCGAATTCTGGTGGCACAGATTAATCAGTTCCGAAAGCTGGATAAAAATGATTTGGCCTGTATTACGGTAGAAACAGAAAAAAGAGAACAAGACACAAAAAATAGTGAAAATAATGAATAGCTTTTAGCGGAGGTTACGCATAATTGGGAAACTACAGAATTATACTGCAATATGAAGGAACAAAATATCAGGGATGGCAGAGGCAGGACAGTACGAATAATACCATTCAGGGAAAATTGGAAGCATTGCTTACCAAAATGTGTGGCGAACCGGTGGAAATTCAAGGAAGCGGCAGAACGGATGCAGGCGTGCATGCATATGGTCAGGTGGCAAATTTTCATGGAAATACGGAATATTCCACAGAGGAGATTATGGAATACATGAACCGATATTTGCCGGAGGATATTGGAGTGATTCAGGTAGAACAGGTACATGAACGTTTTCATAGTCGTTTGAATGCCAAAGGAAAAGTTTATCGATATCGTGTCATGACAGGAAATGTTCCGCACATATTTGATAGGAAATTTGTATATGAGCATCCGGAAAGTTTGGATGTTGCAGCAATGAAAGAGGCTGCGGCACTGCTTATAGGAACTCATGATTTTAAATCATTTACTTCAACAAAACGAGGAAAAAAATCAACAGTGCGTACAATAGAAGCTATTGAAATTGTGAAGAATGGAGATGAAATCTGTTTTACTTATAAAGGTGACGGTTTTTTGTATCATATGGTACGGATACTAACCGGAACTTTAATAGAAGTAGGCGAGGGAAAACGCTCCTGCACAGACATAACGAGAATACTTGAAGCAAAAGAACGAGAGGAAGCAGGTTTTCTTGCACCCGCAAAAGGACTTGCATTGATGGAAGTTTTTTATTGAGAAAGGGTTTCTTAAAAATATGAAGTTGACTGACAGACAGAAGCGTCAGATATTATTTGCAGTATATTTCCTATTTGTGATTAAAGTAATTATTTTTAAATATCCTTTTGAGCAGCTTCGTGCGATTATGGATACCTGGAGTAAAGAGGTTGTGCTGGAAGGATTGGATACTGCAAATTTTACATTATTTAAGACCATTCATATGTATATCGATTATTCGTATATGCTCAACAGCTTTGAAAATCTGGCAGGAAATGTTGTGGTTTTTATTCCTTATGGGATGTTTTTGCCATCTATCTGGAACAGATTTCGCAATTTTGCAGATACTTTTCTGGCAGGTTTTCTATTTTCACTGAGCATTGAGATATTTCAGCTGTTCAGTGCATTCGGTGCCTTTGACGTGGATGATGTGCTGTTAAATTCTGTGGGAGTCATAATAGGATATTTGATGTATATGGTGTTTGAATTAATAGAATGGATTGTAAAAAAAGATAAAAAGAATAAAAAAATCAGAAAATAAAATAAATTAACAAAAAGATATAAACAAAATAGTACTTTTGACCGATATAAATAATAGAAAGAAAACTGTTGAAATATGCATGAAGGAGTGAGTTAAAGCATACGGATATGAAGGTAGTTTAACGGTCCAGTCGATAGCAGTTTTATCGAGGCTGAAAGATGCCACAGCTGAAAAAAGGTATCTGTCGGAACAGAAAAATGGGGGAACATCATTCCAGCAGGTTTTCGAGAAAGAGTGTGAGAAACAGGTAAAGCAGGAAAGAAAACCTCAAAACATTACATGTTATACAAGCGGATATAATAGATTTGCAGAGCCGTTTATATATCAGGTACAGCAGAAGGAATATTGTTAATCCACAAAAAATAGAGCAGCATAACTGCTCTATTTTTTGTGTGGGTAATATATCGGAAGTTTGTTGAATTGTTTTTTTAGAGTGTTCAGATTGTTTAGAAATATTTTCTTTTACAACTTTTTTAAATAGTGATAATCTAATAATGGAAAAGGAGGCAGCTAAAATGAGCGCTTTTGTAGAGTTTCAAAATGTAAAAAAGATTTATCATACCGGAGAAGTTAAGATTGAAGCACTTCATGATGTGAATTTTCAAATTGAACAGGGAGAATTTTGTGTAGTAGTAGGGGCTTCCGGTGCCGGTAAAACAACTATTTTAAATATTTTAGGCGGAATGGATACTTTAAGTGAAGGTAAGGTTACATTGGATGGGCAGGATATTTCAGGATTTAATAAAAAGCAGTTGACTACATATAGACGATACGATGTAGGATTTGTGTTCCAGTTCTATAATCTGGTACAGAATCTGACCGCTTTGGAGAATGTGGAGCTGGCAGCACAGATATGTAAAAATCCCCTGGATGCGGCGGAAGTACTGGAAAAGGTAGGATTGAAAGACCGAATGGCAAATTTCCCTGCACAGTTGTCCGGTGGAGAGCAGCAGAGAGTAGCCATTGCAAGAGCATTGGCGAAAAATCCGAAACTGCTTTTGTGTGACGAGCCTACGGGAGCATTGGATTATAATACCGGAAAGGCAGTACTTAAGCTTTTACAGGATACTTGCAGAAATACAGGAATGACAGTAGTGGTGATTACCCATAATCAGGCAATTACTGCCATGGCAGACAGGATTATTACCGTCAAAAACGGTACAGTACAGAAAATGATTAAAAATGACAATGTTCAGGATGTGGAACAGATTGAGTGGTAATGTTTTATGAAATCAATGATACGAAAAACAACCGTACGGGAAATTAAAAACAGCTTTGGAAGATATTTTGCGATATTTGCCATTGTAGCTTTAGGAGTCGGATTATTTGCAGGTCTGAAAATGGCAATGCCCAATATGCATGCTACGGCAAATGACTACTTTGAAAGATTGCAGTTATTTGATTACAGACTGTTGTCTACGTTGGGTTTTCGCGAAGAGGATGTAGAAGCGGTTAGAGAGCAGGCAGATGTGAGAAGTGCGGAAGGGGCAGTCAGTGCCGATATTGCTTACATAAATGAAGCAGGAAATGAAAATGTTATAAAAGTACATTCCATTACTGAGGGAATCAACGGACTTTCCATGGTTGCCGGAAGAATGCCGGAAAATGCAAATGAATGTGTGGTGGATTCTAATCTTTATGATGAGTCAGCGATTGGAACAAAGATTGTGCTTTCGGAGAATAATGAAGAAGACGATTTAGAGCAGTTTGCTTACAGGGAATATACAATTGTAGGTGTGGCTCATTCATCCTACTATATAAATTTTGAACGTGGAAACACTTCCATTGGAAACGGAAAAATAAGTGGATTTATGTATATTCCGATGGGTGGGTTTGATGTAGATTATTATACGGAAATTTTTGTTAAATTTAATGAAGATTATCCGATTTATAGTGAAGCATATGAGAACTATATGGAGGCAAGGGAAGCGGACTGGGAGTCGGTTTGTGAAGCACTTGCATCAGACCGTTATATGGAAATAAAGACGGATGCAGAGGAAGAACTTACCGATGCAGAGAAAGAGCTTGACGATAAGAAGGCAGAGGCAGAAGCAGAGCTTGCAGAGGCGAAGCAGGATCTGACGGATGCAGAAGCAGAAATTGCGGATGGTGAAGCGCAGTTGAAGGATGCCAAAAAGGAACTGGAAGATAAGGAAAAAGAGCTGGATGCGGCAGAGACACAGTTAGGTGCAGCAGCAGATGAACTTGCATTACAAGAGAGTCAGATTGTACTGATGGAACAGTCACCACAGATGGCAGAACAGGCAGCTGGGGCAAGACAACAGCTGGAAGCGGCAAGGGCACAGCTAGAGCAGACGAGAACACAGATAGCAAGTGGAAGAACCCAAATAAAAGAAGGGAAAGACACACTGGCAGAGGAAGAGACAACGTTAGCGGATGCAAAAGAGGAACTGGCTGACGGTTGGGAAGAGTATGAGGAAGCCAAAGCAGATTTTGAAGAACAGATTGCAGATGCAGAAAAAGAAATTGCAGATGCGAGAGAGGAAGTGGAAAAAATAGAAGAACCGGATACCTATGTATTGGGAAGGGAAACCAATGTAGGTTATGCCTGTTTTGAAAATGATTCGGCAATTATAGAGGGAATTGCAAATGTATTTCCGGTGTTTTTCTTTTTGGTGGCAGCATTGGTCTGCATGACTACCATGAATCGTATGGTGGAGGAGCAGCGTACGCAGATAGGTATTTTAAAGGCATTGGGATACGGAGAAGGTGCCATTATGGGAAAATACATGTTTTATTCGGGAAGTGCGGCAGCGTTAGGCTGTATTGGCGGCTATTTCGGTGGCACCTGGCTGTTCCCGAAGGTAATCTGGGTTGCCTATGGAATTATGTACAGTATGCAGGATATGATTTTTGTATTTGACTGGAAGCTGGCAATGGTTTCTCTTGCGGCAGCGATGCTTTGTTCCATGGGGGTGACGTGGTACACCTGTCATCATGAACTGGCTTTGGTAGCAGCAGAATTAATGCGTCCAAAGGCACCAAAAGCAGGAAAAAGGGTATTTATGGAATATCTGCCATTTATCTGGAAGAGATTAAAGTTTTTGCAGAAGGTTTCCATTCGTAATGTTGTCCGGTATAAGAAGCGATTCTTTATGATGGTTATTGGTATCAGTGGATGTACGGCACTTCTTGTTACGGGATTTGGCATAAAGGATTCGGTGGCGGATGTAGCCAAGATGCAGTATGAGAACATTCAGATTTTTGATATGAGTATCAGCTTTGATGAGCCACAGACAGAGGCGACAGAAAGTGCTTTTAAAAATAAGGCAGAGGAATTGGGAGCTTCTTATGTATTCGTCTGCGAAAAAGCAATGGATTTAGTTATAGACGGAAATGTAAAAGCGGTAAATATGGTCATTCCCGAAAAGAAAGAGAACATGGGAGCGTATGTAGACCTGCATACAGAGAAGGGAGAACCCCTGTCCTATCCGGGAAAAAATGAAGTAATTATTACCAACAGTCTGTCAGAAGAATATGGTTTGTTTGTTGGTGATGAAATTATTCTGCGAGATGATAATTTAAAAGAAATGAAGCTGGAAATAAGCGGTATTGCTCAAAACTTTGTATATAGTTATGTTTATTTGAGTAGTGAGACATATGCAGAATGGCTGGGAGAAAAGCCGGAATACAAGAGTGCTTATTTGAACCTTTTAGAGGAAAGCGATGAGCATATGGCAGCGGCGGCATTTATGAAACAGGAGGATGTAACAGCAGTAACAGTCAGTCAGGATGAGAAGGAGCGCTTTGACAGTATGATAGGAAGTCTGGATTATGTGGTACTTTTAATTATTTGTTGTGCGGCTGTGCTTGCGTTTATTGTGCTGTATAATCTGACGAATATTAATATTACAGAGAGAATACGGGAAATCGCAACGATTAAGGTACTGGGTTTTTATCGAAAGGAAACTTCGGTATATGTATTCCGTGAAAATATGGTGCTTACCGCAATTGGTGGTGTGGTCGGCTTAGGACTGGGATTTCTTTTGCATCGGTTTGTTATGAGTCAGGTAAAGATTGATATGGTTTCCTTTGCGGAGATAATTAAACCGGTCAGTTATGCTTATAGTATCCTGTTTACCTTTTTATTTGCAATTATTGTAAATGGGGTTATGTCTGTAAAACTTGAGAAGATTAATATGGCAGAGTCATTGAAGTCTGTCGATTAATGTAAGGAAGAAAACTTAAAATGATGAAAAAGTTACAAAAAATAGTCAATTTGCTTGGAAATATTTAGCATATGTGATAAAATGAGATTGACTAGGAGGGGGGCAGACTATGAAGAGAGTATTAATTACCGAATTAGCACCTGGAATGATAGTAGCGAAGGATGTTTATAATGCACACAACCTGTTGGTAGTACAGGAAGGAACTGATTTGGATGAGAGAGCAATATCCAAATTAATGGTTCATGATATCGGAAGCATTATGATTGTGGATGAGAAGGGTCCCATTCGTCTGAAAGCGAAAGAACCATCCTATTATGAGAAATTAAGGTCAAGTGAAGAGTTTCAGGCATTTAAAAAGCGGTATGATGAAGAAACAGTTGCTTTTACGGAAGAATTAGGGCAGATTGTTGATAAGGGAAAAAAGATTGATGAAGAAAAGCTTTTGAATTTTACCTATAATATTATGGGTGATAAAAAATCAGGCATTGGTTTGATTGATACCCTGCAGAATTTGAAGGAATATGATGATGAAACCTATGTGCATTCTATAAATGTTGCGATGTTATGTGCATTATTTTCTTCATGGCTTAAACTTTCCGAAAAGGAAACAAGAATAGCGATTCTTTGTGGATTACTGCATGACATAGGTAAAACTATGGTGCCGGAAGAAATTTTAAGAAAACCGGAGAAGTTGAGCGAGCTGGAATTTGTGCGTTTAAAATCTCATCCTATGGATGGCGCAAGATTATTAAAAATGAAAAATGTGAATCTCCATATTGTTAATACGGCAATGCAGCATCATGAACGATGTGATGGTTCAGGATATCCGCAAGGTTTAAAGAGAAAGCAGATTGATCCGTATGCCAAGATGGTTGCCATCGCGGATGTGTATGAGGCAATGACATCAACGAGAGTATACCGTAGTCCGTTTTGTCCGTTTACGGTAATTGAGCAGTTTGAGGAGGAAGGATTACAGAAGTACGAAGTAGAATTCCTGTTGCCGTTCTTAGAGCATATAGGGAATACATACTTACAGAACAAAGTACGTCTTTCTAACGGAATGGAAGGAAAAATTGTCTTTTTAAATAAAGAAAAGCTTTCCAGACCGATGATTCAGTGCGATAACACATTTGTGGATCTGATGGAACATAAATAGTTAAGTATAAAACGTATTTTATAATATAAAAAATAAATTATCATTTGAACCGCTTTTGTCAGAAAGACATGAGCGGTTCAAATTGGTATGGAGGAGAAGAATGTGAAACGGATTGCATGGATTGATGTGTTAAAGTTTTTGGGGATAGTGTCCATTTATTTTTGGCATTTGGGAGAAGGGTTAGGAAGAAGTTATGAATTTATTCTTCGGTATCATGTACCTCTTTTCTTTTTTATATCAGGCTGTACAGAAGCTTTACAAAAGCAGACATCTTTTGTGGACTATGCAAAAAAGAAAGTGAAGATGGTGCTTGTACCCTTTTTTTTCTTTGCAGTGATTTCCATGTTTTTGGTAATTATTTATGAAAAGTGTAATATAGAATTGATAAAGCTTATGTTAAAGCAAATTGTTTACGGAGGACTTAGAAATCAGATTTTTGCTTATTCACTCTGGTTTTTGACATGTCTTTTTGTAATGAGTATTTTGTTTCAGTTGATAAAATGTCTGAAAAAAAGAAGTCTGATTTTTATTGCAGGAATTATTTTGTATGTTTTTGCAGCGAGATTTATGCCGTATAAACCCAATATGGTGCCGATGATTCCCTATAATGCAGATTGTGCATTGTACTATCTTGTATATTATTGTACTGGGTATTGTGTGTTTCCGAAATTGCAGGAATTTCTGCAAAAAGAGGGAAAGAAGAAAAGTATTGTTGTGGCGGGAACGGGGGTTGCAGGCGGAATTTATGCGGGGTTTTTGTTTGTGGGAATGGATCTGCTTAGTGTACTGGAGAAAATCCCTGTTGTAAGAATTATGCATCCGTTTGTAACAGCTATACTGCTCATATGGGTAAATCTGGTAGTAGCCTTGCTTTTGCAAAAATGGAGATTTTTACAAAAAATTGGTGAGGAGACACTTTATTTGTGTGGAAGTGAGTTCCTGATAAAAACGTTAGCAATTGGTGGGTTGTCTTTTTTAGGAATTGGCATAGATTTTACGAATCCGATAATCGGAATGGGGTATGTGTTAATACTGTTGCTGTTAGTACATTTTCTGTTGGTTCCGGTTGAAAAATGGATGCATAACAAAATTATTAATTTTTCTTGAATTTAATTTACTAATCATATTTTATGACGTAAAATATACTGGATGTGGTATTTTTCGCCATAATTTGAGTATTAGGATTCGAGTGTCAAAAGGTGCTTATTTAGAAATTGCTTTTATGTAGTGAAAAGATAGAAAGAATAGAGGGAGTGTGTAGTTAAATGAAGCGTCGGTTTTTATGCAGAGTGACCAGTTTTGCTTTGGCGGCAATATTGGCGGCAGAAAGTAGTATGACAGCAGCGGCAGCACAGAATGCAACAACACAGGAAGCGGTAGTTGTTGAAAATGGGGAAACAGAAGTAGAATCAGAGAATGAGGAAGTGGCGGAGACAATTTCCGAAACAGTTGCAGAGTCGGAAGTGGAAACGTCTTCAGAAGTGATAGAAGAAACAGAAACGGAAAGTATTTCAGAGACAGAAAGTGAATTTGAGACAGAAAGTACTTCAGAGGCAGAAAAAGAAAGTGAAGCTGAAACGGAAGGTACAGAAGAAATACCGGATGGTGTAAGTAACGAAACAGAACAGGAAACAGAAATACAGCTTGAAACTGAAACAGAAGTATATACAGAGATACAATTAGAGACAGAAGCGGAGGTAGGGATAAAAACAGATGATTCTGTAAATGAGGAAGAAAGTCTGGAAGCTCCGGTCATTGAAAATCTGACAGTTTCGGATGAAGGAAAAGTATCGTTTGAATGGGCATTGATTACGAATGCAGAAGGTTATCGTGTATACAAATCTGAAAATCAGGGTGAAGCGTGGCAGCTTATGGAAAGCGGAGTGAGTGTAGATGAGACGAAAGCCTCTTTTACAGATGATTTGGCGGAGATTGGAAAAGTATATTACTATAAAGTGTGTGCTTATCAGACTGTGGAAGCGCAGACTGTAGAAGGCGAATTTTCTGAGATTGTAAACAATGAGATTGAGTTGCAGGGAATTGGCTGGGGAGAAGAGGATTTTGCGGCATTTGCACTGAACAGAGGTGAAACAAAGCAGCTATCCCTTACATATGAGCCTGTAAATGCCACAAGACCTGATATAGAGTGGACAACGGGTAATACATCTATTGCCAAAGTGGATGAAAACGGTATGGTTACGGCGGTAGGAAAAGGTTCTACAACGATTACGGCAAAGGCAGGTACAAAAACAGTAACTGCAACAGTGTCAGTAACGGTTACGGCAGAGCAGGTGATATTGAATAAGTATGAAATGTCTTTGCGTATAGGTACTGCAGGAATTTTGGATGCTTTTGTGGAACCATCTGATGCAGATGAAAAGGTAGTGTGGACAAGTAGCGATCCGGAAATCGCATCCGTGGATAACGGAATTATCAGGGCACATAAAGCAGGTGCAGTGGTAATTACTGCAACCGCAGGAGGAGTCAGTGCGGAATGTAATGTAACGGTTACGGTACCTGTGAATAAGATTGAACTGGAAAAAGACAGTCTGGAAATTGAAAAAGGCGGAAACAGTAAGGAAGTAGTAGTGACAATTCTTCCTTTGGAAGCGACAAACCGTATGATTACGGCAGAACCGGAAGATAAAGAACTTGTAAATTGCAGTGTGGAAGATGGAAAGATAATCCTGACATCAAAAGAGAAGTTAGGAAAGACAAACGTTAAAATTACGGTAGATGAATTAAGTACGAAATTGGCGGTAAATGTTGTAGAAGAGGAAAACATAAAGGATGATGAGTCTGTAGTAGTACCCGTAAGAAAAATAAGTTTTAACTTATCGGATGAAGACAGAACCATTGGGCATAAAGATGAAATAAAACCCGGAGAAACGTATCAGCTGACAGCAGAAATCTTACCGGCAAATGCTACCAACCAAACAATTACATGGACATCTTCGGATGAAAAAGTAGCAGTCGTATCCGAGTCAGGATTAATTACGGCTACCGGAAAAGGTATGGCACAGATTACTGCAAAAGCAGAAAATGGTGTATACGATAAAGTAACGATAATTGTTTCGAATGATATAGATGAAGTTAAAATTAACGGTGATGATATAACGCTGTATTGCAATGGTGATAAGGGGATATTCAGTGAAAAATTAGATAATACATGTGATATTATTATGACGGATTCCAGTCTGACATGTACCTATCGTTCCAGTGATGAAAGTGTAGCAACGGTAGATGAAAAAGGACATGTAACCGCGGTAGCTCCCGGAACGGCACAGATTATAGCGGTGCATCAGGAAAGTGGTAAGAGCGATGCCATTACGGTTACCGTAAAACGTCTGATAGAAGAATTAAAGTTGCCTGTGCCGGCAACCACAGTTGCAGTAGGGACAAAAATGAAACTTTCGGCAGAAATTGCACCGGAAGAGGTAACGGATGAAATCATTCGTTGGGAAGTAAAAGATGCTTCACCAAAAGGATGCCTGATTTACGATGGAGAACAGAAAGTATTTATAGCAGAAAACGAAGGAACGGCAAAGATAGTTGCTACAGCTTATGACGATGGAAGAGGTAAAGTGCAGACTGAAATGGCGGTTGCAATTAGCAGCGTCAGTGCCACGGCAAAAGCATCTTTATCCTATAATGGAAAAACATCTGTAGCAGCAAAGAGTGGAAATCAGATAGCATTGGTAACAAAAATTTATGATAAGGACGGAAACGAAAAGTCATTAAATGATGTTGCGGTTGTGTATAAAAGTTCTGATGAAGAAGTGGCTGTCGTGGATGAAAAAGGACATGTTACAGCGCTGAAAGGCGGAAAAGCAAAGATTACCGTAAGTGTAGTAGATGGCAGCAATGTGTCCGGCAGTTGTACTGTTTCTGTAGAACAGCGTCCGGAAGAAATTGTATTTACAAGGGATGAATTTGTAGTAGCACCAAAAGGGACAGTGACACTGAAACCCACCCTGCTTCCGGCGAATACAAAAAATAAAGCAGTAACCTGGACAATACCGGTGGATGAAATTGTGATACCGGAAGGGTATGAGTTTACGGATGGCGAAAAGAAAAATCTGGTAAAAATTGATGCAAAAGGTAAGGTAACGGTGGCAAAAAATGCACCGGAAGGATTAACAGCTACGGTGCGTTGTACAAGCAAGGCGTTTGCGAAAGAAGAAACACCGGTGTCTCAGGAAGTAACGGTACGGGTTGGAAAGACAAAAGTGACCAGTCTGAAATTGAAAAAAACCAGTCTGGAGCTTATCGGACTTGGAACACAGGCACAGATTGAATTTACCACAAAGGGAGCTGATGAAACTACAGAGTATACATGGACAAGCAGTGATGAAGAAATTGTAACGGTAGACGAGAATGGATTGGTAACGGTAATCGGTTATGGTACTGCCAAAGTAACACTATGTGCAGATAATGCAAAAGAAGTTTCCTGTACGGTAGCCGCTTATCCGGTAAAAAAAGGACAGGCGGTAGCGGCAGCTTCCGGTAATTATGGAATCCAGCAGGCAAAAAATGATGGGAATGCCTTTGTACAGCTTTATTTTATAAATAAAAGTACAAAGTCAAAATTAGATGCGGAATTATTTACATTTACAAGTTCTAATCCGGAGCTTGTGTATGTGGATGAAAAAGGAATTGCATATGCGAATCCGAAGACTAAAGTTACAAAGGATACAGCAGTAACAATTACGGCTGCATTAAAAGATGATCCGTTAAAAAGAAAGGCAACAACCAAGGTAACTGTCTGGACGGAGCAGCAGGTAAAAAATATTGAGTTCCAGTATTCAGCAGAAAACGGAAAGACAAAATGGGTAGACATTACAAATCTGGTTGAGGAAGAATTCAAAGAAGGCAGTACTTTTAAATTAAAAGCGTTGGCAAATAATGCAGATAATGTTGTTATGGCAGGAAAAAAATTGTCATTCAGCATTTCCGATACTTCCATGGCAGAGATTATTGATACTAATGAAGCGAGCAATATTATAACTGTAAAAGTAAAAAAAGCAGGTAAATTTAAAATTACCTGTATGGCAAATGATAAGATGCATGTAAGCAGACAGGTTGCTTTCGGAATGTATTCGGGAACGCCGATCTTAGAAACAGCTTCACTTGGAACTGTCAATAAAGCAGGCGAAATTGTAGAAGTAGATGGAGAAGAAAACAAAAAAGGTGTTTTAAGTGATACAATATTTACTTTGACAGGTGTCAATGGTTCAGAGATTACGGATGTGACAATTGATTCCGTAAGAATGAAGGGTGCAGATGGTAACGGCAGCAGTGCGGATTTAGGATTTACACGAAAGAATTTAAGAATATTAAAATTGGAGGATTCGCAGTATCAATTGGCAATGGAAAGTCCTATACTGGCACAGAGTACAACGAAAGCCGGTACATATGAAATTGTTTTATCCGTAAAACGTACAGACATGGAGATTGAGAGCAGTTTCAGTGATGACGGAGCATGGGAAAAGATTACAACTTCCTTTAAAATTGCGGATAGTAAGCCCGGTGTGAAGATTTCCAATGTGACAGTGAACAGCTTTGAACGTGGCACATGGACAAAACTCAAGATAGATACAAAAGCAGAGATTGAAAATGTGACGATAGTGGAAAGTGAAGCACTGGAAGACTACTATGAAATTATGGAAAGACAGGATGGCTGGTATATAGCCATTAAAGAAGAAAAGTTTGCAGACTGTGCTTCTAAAAAGATTAAGGGAAGACTCAGAGTAGACTTGAAAGGTTATGAAAAACCGATACTGGTTAGTGTAACAGTAACTGCAAAGGTGACAAAACCTTCGTTGAAACAGCTGACAGTTCCTGATGTACTGATAAGTCAGGGGGATACTGCACAAATTACTCTTTATAATAACACAAAGAAGGAAAACTTAACGGATTATCAGGTTTCTTTGAAGTCGGATAAAAACGTGAAGTGGAATATTCTTAATGAAAAAGCAAGCGATAAGATGGAAATAAAGCTTGTAGAAAGTGTAAGCAGCATCAAAAAAGCAGCCACCTATAAGCAGAAAGTAGTGGTGAATAAGGATGGTTGGAGAACACCGGTTGAATTAGATGTTACAGTGAAAGCTTCACCTGAAAAAGTGAATCCGGTCGTAAGTTTTGGAAAGACGACGGTTACTTTAAATACGATTGCAAAAGAGGAAGTAACAACTTTAACGGCAAAAACCAATAAGAGCAATGTAACATTAAAAACCGGAAAATGGGATTTTGTTAATTCAGAATACGAAGATATGTTCACGGCAGAATATCAGGATGGGAATCTGACAATCGGACTGAAACCGGAGGCGGTAGAAGCAGGATTGGTTAAGAAATCAAGCTATAGTTTGCAGTTTGTAAATGTGTTTGATGAAACCGCTGATTATACAAATGTTAAAACAGCCAAAATTACACTGAAAATTAACAGAAAGAAACCAACAGTCGGTGTAAAGGTCAGTGGTAAAATGGATTTATTAAACAGAAAGGCATCCACATTGACAGCAACTGTAAGTGTAAGCGGAGTAAATGCTGAAATTGCAGATATTCATCTTATAAATGGCACAGATGTTGAGTTTACCAACAATTTCTATAGTGTAAGGGAAAAGAATAAGATTACTATTTATGCGAGAAATGCGGCTGAGTTGAAGGCAGGAACGGCATATAAAGGTAAAGTGGAAGTAACACTCAAAAATGGAACGGTACTGGAAAAAGATATCAGCTTTAAGCTTACCCAGAGTGTACCGAAGTTAAAAGCTATTCCAAAGCAGACAGTGTATAAAGCAGAAGCAGATAAGGTAATGAATTTTGATTTGAATGAAACACTGCCTGACGGAATTCAAATCAAGGAAGTAGTCACAAGAGTGCTTCCGGCAGGATTTGGAGTGGAGTATGATAAAGGTCACGCGTATGTTGTACTGAACGATGATACGATAAAACCGGGACAGTATACCATTCAGGCTGATGTGTATTTTAAAGGTGCACAGAAGGTTACAGGAAGCGAAAGCGGTAAACCGGTAAGGGTTAAAATGAATGTACAGGTAAAAGAACAGTAGAATTTAAAAGTAATAATAAAAGAAACTTTTGTAAGGAATTATTGAGATTCCGGCAAAAGTTTCTTTTTTTGTCAGTGGCAGATTGAGAGTTTTTATAAAAGTGTTTTGATTGAGGTTTTGTATAAAGAAGAAAATAATGGAAATTCTACTGATATAGAATAGGAAAAGGAGTTGGATAGGATGCAGAAGCAGGATTTAGCTATTTATAGAAATATTCAGAAAAATGCCGAAATGGGGATGAAGGCAATTAATATTATTTCGGATAAGGTACATGATGTAGAATTGGCAAGGCAGCTGACAAAGCAGGGCTTGAAATATTCGGAATTGCGTAACCGTGCGGTGGATAAATTGTTGGAGGAAAAAGCGGATCCGTACAGAGGGACTTATATACAGGATATTTTGTTGGCTACGGGGATTCATTCAAGTACATTTTTGAATACCAGTACAAGTCATATTGCGGAGCTGGTGATTCAGGGGAGTAACCGTGGGCTTACGGATATGTGGAAGTCAGTGAATCAGAATAAGATGGCAGGGAGGGAAGCCGTTGAGTTTGCAAAGGAATTAATGGATTTTGAGGAAAAAAATGTCGAGAGTCTTAAGTCTTATCTTTAGATTGTATACAAGTATTATTGTACAATATGCCTAAAAAAACAAAAAAAACTTTTCTAGTTTAATGTAATAAAGCACTTGTGATTTTAAAGGACAGCATTTATAATAATACATGGACAGGAAGTCTGAAACGCAGAGAGCTTTTTGTTGCTGCGGTTCTTATACTTAATTCTAAAGGAGGACATGAAAATGTCATATGTTGATGAAGTCTATAGCATGGTGGTAGAAAAAAATCCTGCACAGCCAGAATTCCATCAGGCAGTAAAAGAGGTTTTAGAATCTCTTCGTGTTGTAATTGAAGCAAATGAAGAAGCGTATCGCAGAGATGCTTTACTGGAAAGAATCGTAACACCGGAAAGACAGTTACTTTTCCGTGTACCGTGGGTAGATGACAAGGGACAGGTTCAGGTGAACAATGCATTCCGTGTACAGTTCAACAGTGCAATCGGACCGTACAAGGGAGGATTACGTTTACATCCTTCTGTAAATTTAGGTATTATCAAATTTTTAGGATTTGAGCAGATTTTCAAAAACTCCTTAACAGGACTTCCAATCGGTGGCGGTAAAGGTGGTGCTGATTTCGATCCTAAGGGAAAATCAGACCGCGAAGTAATGGCATTCTGCCAGAGCTTTATGACAGAATTACAGAAATATATCGGTGCTGACACAGACGTTCCGGCCGGTGATATCGGAACAGGTGCCAGAGAAATCGGTTATATGTACGGACAGTACAAGAGAATCCGTGACGTATACGAAGGTGTTCTTACAGGAAAAGGATTATCCTATGGTGGTTCTTTAGCAAGAACAGAAGCTACAGGATATGGTTTATTATATTTAACAGCAGAAATGTTAAAATGCAACGGTAAAGATATCGCTGGTAAGACAATTGCTATTTCCGGTTCAGGAAACGTTGCTACATACGCCTGCCAGAAAGCACAGCAGTTAGGCGCTAAAGTTGTAACTGTATCTGATTCTACAGGCTGGATTTATGATCCGGAAGGAATTGATGTTGCACTTCTTAAAGAAGTTAAAGAAGTTAAGAGAGCAAGATTGACAGAATACGCAGCTGCAAGACCAAGTGCACAGTATCATGACAAGAAAGCAGAAGGAACAAATCAGTGGTCTGTAAAAGTTGATATTGCACTTCCTTGTGCAACACAGAACGAATTAGACATTGAAGATGCAAAAGCATTAGTAGCAAACGGATGCTTCGCAGTTGCAGAAGGTGCTAACATGCCTACTACTATGGAAGCTACAGAATACTTCCAGAAAAATGGCGTTCTGTTCTGCCCTGGTAAAGCTGCTAATGCCGGTGGTGTTGCAACAAGTGCTTTGGAAATGAGCCAGAACAGCGAACGTTTAAGCTGGACATTTGAAGAAGTTGACAGCAAATTACAGACAATTATGGTTAATATTTTCCATAATTTGGATGATGCTGCTAAGAAGTACGGTATGGAAGGAAACTATGTAGCTGGTGCTAATATTGCAGGTTTCTTGAAGGTTGCTGAAGCTATGACAGCTCAAGGTATTGTATAAGAATTAAAAAAATTACCCACAAACCGAGTGTTTGTGGGATTTTTTTATTGTCAGAATATTAACAAAAAGGAAGTTAAAAGGGGGTCACAGAACATCGTGGGCGACAAGTGGGAGACAAAAAGATAATGGTTATAAACGGATAACGTAGGGAGATAACAAATATAAGCGGTAGAAAAAGCCTGCAAGAGAAATAGAAAAGTGATATAGTAATAATAGAAAAAGGGAAAGCAAAGAAGTGGCTTACCCGAATAACATTAGCGTGTTACAATGTAACAGCCGTCATTATTGCAGTAATGACGGCTATTTTTATGGACTTTAGTCTGTTGAGCGCGTCGGAGTTTTTCTAAATTGAAAAATGGAGATGCGCGAAACAATAAACCACCTGCTATGCGGGTGGTGCAATAAGTGCTTAAAGCACAATCACCTTTCTTGTATAATAGAGGTGTCCAAGCCATTATTAAAGAAAGGAAAGGTGATTAAATGGCTAACAAAAGTAATTCATTAGCATATACAAAATGGATGTGTAAGTACCACATCGTCTTCACTCCAAAGTATAGACGAAAAATTATTTACAATCAATACAAAGAGAGTATAAGAGATATTTTGAAACAACTATGTGCATATAAAGCCTACTAATAAAAAGTCAAGTATAAATTGAAAAAAGTTTTATTGGGAAAAATGGGTACACGAAATAAACTGCCTCAATAGCCAGTTTTTGAGAAGGTATGTTTGATAACTATCAGGACTCTTCGTTTGATTCCTTTTCCAGATTGCGTAAACACTCCTTGACTTTGCCATAATAGATTCTAAGGAACTTATTGGCGCCCGCAGTCATGTAAACGAGATAAGGTTTTCCTTCGGCTCGTTTTCTGTCAAGGAACTGATAAATCGGTTCATTAACAGGCTTGTTT
>JAFSBX010000033.1 GCA_017437065.1 Lachnospiraceae bacterium | reverse complement strand
CACCCTCCAAAAAATGGAGCCGCAGAAATACATTTTCGGTACTTTACTTTTACAGTTCTGCTTCTAGTTCTATGTCTAAGTCATTTTTTGTTTCATCATCTTGTTTGGCTGCTGTCTCTGCAAAAAACGGCCGAGAAGCGGTCCATTGCCAGTAATCTTTCATCACTTTTTTCTGCCGCAGCAGCAGAATCTCTTCATTTCCATTCAGCCAGAAAAAACCGTCTGCAATCTGATCCGCCAAATGCCACTGACTGGTAGATAAATATTCAAATAAACCTGCCTTCCCGTCATCCGTAGCTTTTGTGATGTATACTTCCGGTTCACGGCTCATCAAAACCCAGCCGGCCGGATTTTTGTGCAAACTAGCCACACACTTTACCCAATCTTTTTTCTGCCATAAAACAGTACCTGCAATCCCCACTGCAGAAATCATTGCAGCAGGTACTGACAGTTTATTGTCTTTTCCAAACAGGCCCATAACATGCACTCCTTCTTTTCATATAGATTCTAATATGTTACTTCCTCTTTTTTGTTGTTTTCCCTGCATAGAGTCTTGCGAAACAGAAATGAATTTGTTATAGTTACAGGTAATATGACTATTACAAAGGAGTGTTGCTTTATGTCAGGCCGTTCTGCCGAAGAACTGCAAGGAGTCACCCAATTGGGCAATCAAAAAACGGTATATTCCAGCGATTATGCACCGGAAGTACTGGAAACCTTTCCAAATAAACATCCGGAAAACGATTATTTTGTTAAATTCAACTGCCCGGAATTCACCAGTCTTTGTCCTATGACAGGCCAGCCGGATTTCGCCACGATTTATATTTCCTATGTACCGGGAGAACGCATGGTGGAAAGCAAATCTCTGAAATTATATCTCTTTAGTTTCCGGAATCATGGAGATTTCCATGAAGATTGCGTGAATATTATTATGAAAGATTTAATTCAGCTGATGGATCCAAAGTATATCGAAGTATGGGGCAAATTCACTCCACGCGGCGGTATCTCCATTGACCCATACTGCAACTACGGCAGACCGGGAACCAAATGGGAAGATGTTGCTTGGAATCGTCTTGCGAATCACGATTTGTATCCGGAAAAAGTAGATAACAGATAAACTGATTCTTATAACGAATCATAAAAACGAAACTCCAAAATGATTTCTTCACGTCGAGATTGACATGGACAAATTCGCAGATTGTACGGAGCGTGGTGCACAAAGTGCAACAAAGCTGTACAATCAAGAATATGTCCAGGGAACGAGGGACGAAGAAATGCATTTTGGAGTTTTTTAGTTTTATTTTTTTGATTACCGTTCATCCATTGCACAATATTTACGTTCATCACCAATACTGTCATATGCAGGGCGAATAATTTTATTTGCATTTACCAGTTCTTCTAATCGATGCGCACTCCAGCCTACAATACGAGCCATAGCAAAAATTGGCGTATATAATTCTTCCGGTATATCCAGCATACGATACACAAAACCGCTGAAAAAGTCAACATTGGCGCTAATTTCTTTTGAAGTTTTGCGCTTGCCGGCGATAATCTCCGGTGCCATTTCTTCTACCATTTCATACAGTGCATAGTCCTGTTCCAGATTCTTTTCTTTTGCCAGCTGCTTTACATAACCTTTGAATACTTTGGCACGTGGATCACTAATGCTGTAAATCGCATGCCCCATGCCATAAATCAAGCCTTTTCCGTCAAACGCTTTTTTGTCGACCAAGCGCTGCAGATAATCGCGTACCTGTTCGCGATCTGTAATATCAGAAACATTCGCTTTCAGGTCATCCATCATTTCAATTACTTTGATATTGGCACCGCCATGCTTTGGCCCTTTCAAAGAAGATAATGCTGCCGCAACTACAGAATACGTGTCAGAACCGGCTGATGTAATAACATGGGTCGTAAATGAGGAATTATTACCTCCGCCATGTTCCATATGCAATACCAGCGCAATATCCAATACATGCGCTTCCAAATCGGTATACTGTTTGTCCGGACGAAGCATACGCAGGATATTTTCTGCCGCACTCAAATCCGGATCCGGACGATGAATATAAAGGCTGTCATCCT
>JAFSBX010000001.1 GCA_017437065.1 Lachnospiraceae bacterium | reverse complement strand
CTGAATCAACTGGCGGAACTCACATGGATTGACGGTATTTACAATCTCATACTTTCAGGCCCTCCCGGCGTAGGGAAGACCCATCTTGGAATAGCATTAGCCTATCATGCCTGCGAAGAAGGTTATAAGGTCAGCTACACAGTAAACGCCAAATAGCGAGTACCATTAAAAATTAAGAGCTGCCTTCTCGGCAGCCCTGGTTATCAATTCTTTCTGATTCCTTCCGGTAAGTTTGGAGACCATGGTAACAGATCCTCCAGGAAGGAACGGTTTGTATCATCCATATGTTTCGGAATCTCTTCCAAGAGATATAAAAAATAATCATATGGCTTGAGGTTGTTCGCCTTTGCTGTTTCAGCAATGCTGTAAATGATTGCAGATGCATGTGCACCATGAATAGTATCTATCATCTGCCAATTCTTTTTGCCGATACAGAATCCTCGGATGGCACGTTCAGATGCGTTGTTGTCAATCGGAACTTCGCCATCTTCCAGAAATACTCGGAGATATTTTTCCTGATTGAGGATGTAAGTATAGGCTTTTCGGAGCTGTCCACTGGAAGGAACGGTAGGTTCCATCTTTTTCAGGTACACAAATAAGGCATCAACTAATGGTTTTATAACCAGTTGTCGCTGCATAAGTCTTTCATCAGATGGAAATTCTTTTAGTTTATCTTCCTCACGGTAGATAGCCTGGATCTGTTTCATGACCAGATAAGCATTCGATTTGTTACGCTGTTCTTTTGGAACAACGTTCATGGCTTCATCAAACTTTCTTCTGGCATGAACCCAGCAGCCTGCAACCTTTAAGGTTTCCTGTTCTTTTTCCAGTTTATGATAGACCTGATATCCATCAGTCACACAGATGCCGGAGAAATCTTTGAGGAATTCCTTTGGATGGGAGCTGTTGCGGGTTTTGTGGTAGTCATACAGAACGATCTGTTTATCTTCATAAAGATGTCCGGAACGGTATACCCACATATAGCTTTTAGAACCAGCGGT
Source organism: Lachnospiraceae bacterium (assembly GCA_017437065.1). Lineage (GTDB taxonomy): Bacteria > Bacillota > Clostridia > Lachnospirales > Lachnospiraceae > RGIG3002. Next base: position 3,130 of record JAFSBX010000001.1, on the reverse strand, counting down.
TCGGCCGTCTTTGTTAACCAAAACAGGAGTCTCATCAGCCTGAATTACATGATAATCATATAGTTTCTGATGAAGGTAATCATATAGGACTGACAGATAGGTTTCACCTAAACGTATCATCCAGTTCGCCATGTTCTGACGTGTGATGTTTAGTCCATAACGGGAAAACTCCTGTTCCAGGCGGTAAAGCGGAACTGCATTCACATACTTTCCGTTTATGATTGCAGCTGCAATCGTTGGAGATACCAGACTTCCATGAAGTAATGCTCGTGGATGTGGTGCTTTTATAATACGGCCATCGGCTTTACCAGCATACACTCCGACATGATGTTCATCTACTTCAACTTTTGCAGGAATGAAACGATAGCGTTTAGCGATTGCATCTGGAAGCTGTTTCCAGCCGTTTTTACCAAACTCAGCATTCAGTTCATCTTCACTCATGTAATGAGTAATGATATTTACAGGAAGTCCTGACAGGTCAGCTTCCTTTTTGCCAACAGTTTTAGGTTTTCGGGCAGGTTTTACTTCCAGAGATTCTGGTTCTTCTGCATCCAGATCTGACACAGCCTCCGCTTCGTTAAAGAAGATGATATTTCCATCTACTTCCATAAAGCAGATCTGATTATGGTCATCCATCTTTTCAGAAGATCTGCCAAATCTGTTCTTGTTGGAAAGGGTTACCTGTTCAATAAGAAGCTCAAGCTTTTTATTAAGATCCTGTATTTCATCAGAAAGTTTATCGTTCTGCTCCTGGAGCTGAAGAAATAACTCTACGACAAAAGACTTATCCAATGTATTCAGTTGTTCTTCGGTGAATTTAAATGCCATTGTCTGAACTCCTTTTTTAACTGAGAACAGTATAGCAGAAAAAGGAAGACAAGTCGAACTCACCAGTTTTTGTTATTCGTCATTATGACGGTGGATAACAATGCTAAAAATCCAGTAAAATCCGGGTGTTTAGCACTGTTATCCACAAGTGCCGGCTTGCTTTTGTTTTTACTAACAAAAGTGTTTCCGGTGAAAATGCTGTTTGTGGATAACATCTGGAAAATCACATTTTCCAGACTGTAACTGATAAATACAGAAAAATAAATTTCTGCGAATTGCACAAAATCACATGGTTTTCGGAGGGTGTTCCAGTTCTTTGATTGGTCGTTTGGCAACGATCTCGAATCCTTTCATGAGCATATGGTATTGTTCAGGCGTGATCTCCATAGCTGCAGATTCAGAACGCGGCCAGCGGAAAGCACCATTATCCAAACGTTTGTATAGAAGCAGGAACCCATCGCCTTCCCAAAGGAGTCCTTTGATACGATTGGATCTTCTACCACAGAATAGGAAAAGTGTGTTCTTATCATAAGGATCCAGATCGAACTGAAAACGGATGATTCCAGCCAGACCTTCCATACCACGGCGAAGGTCGGTATAACCAGTTGCGATGTACACTTTTTTGAAGCCATAAGAATCATTCAGCACAAGCAGTCACTCCTAAAAGTTTCTGTATGAAATCTGCAGAAGCCGAATCATAAAGCTCTATGGATAAACCCTTTCGAGTATGGATGACTGCTGATACAGAAGGTGCATCTAACGTATTTTCAGGAACTGGAAGAGTATCAGGTAGTGCTGGCAATTCAACGAAACCGGTAGGTAAATCTGGCATAGCATCCAGACATGCCTGCCGGACACATTTCAAACGATAATAATAATTCGCCTTGGTAATGTTGTTCTGACGGCACCAGTCTTCAACCAGCATTCCTTCCGGGCGATTCTGACAGTCCTGAACCTGGGCTGCCCACTGTTGCAAACGATAATTCTTTGCAACTAAACTTGTTTGAGAACTCATAGTCTAACCTCCCTCTGAGTCAAAAAAGTTAAGTACTAAACTTTTTTGACTTCTAGACTGAACTTTTTAGACTATTATCTCAAACGCAGAAATTTAAAGAAAGGTACTCGCTATTTGGCGTTTACTTTACAACGCTTGCGTTTCCTAGCTACAATTATAAAGCAGAAACGGAGTGGATAAAATCCACCCCGAAACTAAGCGCTTACTAATAATCTTTTTAATTATGTATATAAAAATTGATATTTCCAACATATGATATCTGAAACTATGTCTAAACTTTTCAACGCAACCACTATTTTGTAGAAAAAGGTTCATCCACTCTGACTTGATAAAGATATCCTTATAAACAGTGACTAATTCGTATACGAATAAAAAAACAGCTTACATTAGCCACCAAAAACCAGAATACTGATTGGAGCGATTTCTTTATATAAAACAGTTCTGAAGCGAATTTCTCACATTTAATCCAAGTTAAAATGCATTCTTTCTTCTGCACGAATAGACGATTCCAAAAATCAAAATCTGACCATTTTGAAGGTATTATATCATCCGGAATTTTCACCCGGAAATATATATATATCACTAAAAGCAGGACTACTCCACAAATACATCCTATATATATTAAACTCTCTCCTAAAAAAACAAAATCTATCCTATCTCTATTTTTACACTCATCCCTATTTGTTCTATATATTTTTTTGTTATATTGTTTCAATTTAATTACCAACAATCGTAACAAGAATACCCATAATAAAAACCAGATAATAACACTTAATATCTCTACCCCATTGTTTAATATCCTATACTCCACTACACGTCCTTTAAATCCAAATTCCCATTTCATTCTTTGTACTAAATAGGATAAAGTATCATCACTTGTTAAATGAACATTTATTCTATCCAAAACAGATGTCTTCCTATCTTTTGAACAAAACACCGCGCCTCCTTTAACCTCAGGTAACATTCCAAGAATACAGTATTTTTGATTCTCCAAAGTAACCATCATTCCTGTCGCATCTGAAACTCCGAAAAGGTCCTGTGCAATATCAGGACTAATCAGGCAACTTCTTTCTATTGTACCATCTAAAATTACAGTAGAAGAAAAAAGCAGATTGCTACTCCCTTCAATTACATATATCTCTGTTTCTGCGAAACGACCAAGATCCCGATTCTCTAACAAATGAATTCCTTCATTTCCCCAAAGAACATAGACAAATGGATTTTCGGCCTTGTTATTGCGTATTCGTATCTGTTCTGCCTGTTGACAAGAATACTCCTTTCCATCTG
>JAFSBX010000032.1 GCA_017437065.1 Lachnospiraceae bacterium | reverse complement strand
TGAAAATTGCTTTTGTAGGGCTTGATAAAAAAAGTAAACGAAGACTAAAAAACGAACTGAAAGGTAAAGGTTTTGTCGTAAACTTTTTAGAAGGATTGGAAGATGCCAAACAATGGCTTTTGTGAAATAGTCAACTTTCAGGCTTCCGGTGAATCTGAAAGCACACATGAATTTACGGAGGTAAATAAAAATGAAATTCAAGAATGTACTTATTGTGGTTGAGGATATAGAAAAGTCAAAGAAATTCTATAAAGATTTATTTGGTCTTGAAGTGATTTTGGATAATGATGGAAATGTAATTCTTACGGAAGGATTGGTTCTTCAAGATAAAAAAGTTTGGGAGAATTTTTTAGGAAAAGAAATTGTTTTTGAAAATAATGCCACAGAATTATATTTTGAAGAAAGAAATATCGAAGCCTTCGCGGAAAAACTTGAAAGTTTTCAACCGCCAATTAGATATGTAAACAGATTAATGCAGCATGCATGGGGACAAAAGGTAATACGGTTTTATGATTTAGATGGAAATTTAATTGAAGTCGGAACACCGATGTAGCCTGTGAAAATGATGTTGAGGAGAGTTTTAGGGGGAAATGGAAAAATTACAAATGAAGTGTAAAATTCATGATAAAAAAAGAACAGGTTTGCAAGAGTTGTTGATGATGCTATTCGTTTGGGGTGTTATCGAATTTGATGGGATTAGTACGATGATTCCAAATCAAGTAATAGCATTGGGGTTGCCGGTAATCATTTGGTTCATTGGTGCAGTATACATTTTTAGAAAAATGAGAAAGCAAAATGATGAGCATTTATATTATGTGAACACACGTTTAAAAGATAGGGATTGGCTGATATTCTTTTTTGTTATAATGGGAGGTCTGACAATTGCACTAAGCAATTATTTTTATGCAGGATTAAAACCCTTGTTTGTAAGGGAACTTTTTACGGGATATCCGCTGTATACGATTAGAAATCTGTTTTATTATCCTTTAGAAGTGCTATTGATGCTGGAACTTCTGATTTACTCACAGAGGGAAGGGGAATTATTGGCAAAGAAAGCAATAATACCTTGGGGAGCTTTTGCATTATTTTTACTTTGGGGACTGCCGCATTTGTTATGGCATGGGTTTTTTGATGGTTTGATAGCTTCTTTAAGGGCTTTTATTTATTGTATTCCGTTTTATGTTTCAAACAAAAATATAAAAACGAGTTATTTCAGCATGTTAATATTGTGGTTTTTGTAAAAAGAAACAAATAGTTGAGTGCAGAACAGGAAAAATCCGACTAAAAGAGAAAATGATAGAAATAGTCGGGGTGTGTAACAGGAAACAGCCCGACTAATAGAGAGAAAAGTCAGAACCAGTCGGGATGTGCAGCAGGAAACAGCCCGACTAAAAAGAGAAAAATCAGAACCAGTAGGGTTTTGTAGCAGGAAAATGTCCGACTAAAAGAGGAAATAATAGAAATAGTCGGGGTGCGCAACAGGAATCACCCTGACTAAAAAAGAAAAATAGTAGGGAGATGCAAAATAGAAACATCTGCATAGGAAAGCGAAAAAATGTGACCAGAAGTGTAAAAAAATGATGATTTTTGAATACTAAATTCAAATATTGTTATATAATACATATTAATAAAGCATTATAAAATTCAGTAAAGAAAGAGAAAAGAGGAAAATAGAATGGGATACAAAGATTTAAAATTTGCAGAAAACAGTGTGTTTTTAGTTACCGGTGGAGCTGGCTTCATTGGTTCTAATCTTTGTGAGGCATTAACAGATATGGGCTATCAGGTACGTTGTCTGGATGATTTGTCCACGGGAAAACAGGAAAATGTAGATATGTTAATGGACAGGCCGAATTACACCTTTATTAAAGGTGATATTCGTGATTTAGATACTTGTATGGAAGCATGCAAGGGTGTAGATTATGTGTTGAATCAGGCAGCATGGGGAAGTGTGCCGAGAAGTATTGAAATGCCGCTTCTTTATGAAGAAATCAACATTCGTGGTACGTTGAACATGATGGAAGCAGCAAGACAGAACGGTGTGAAGAAGTTTGTATTTGCATCCAGTTCTTCTGTGTATGGCGACCATCCGGTATTACCGAAGGTAGAAGGTCAGGAAGGAAATCTTCTTTCACCTTATGCGCTGACAAAGAGAGTGGACGAGGAGTACGGTAAATTATATAAGAAATTGTACGGACTTGATACTTATGCAATGCGTTACTTTAATGTATTTGGAAGAAGACAGAACCCGGATGGAGCATATGCGGCAGTTATTCCAAAGTTTATCAAACAGCTTTTAAATGGAGAAGTTCCGACAATCAACGGTGACGGAAAGCAGTCCAGAGACTTTACTTATATTGATAATGTTATTGAAGCGAACTTAAAGGCTTGTCTTGCACCTTCAGAGGCAGCGGGAAATGCATTTAATATAGCTTACGGCGGTAGAGAATACTTGATTGATATTTATTATGATTTATGTAAGGCATTAGGAAAAGATGTGGAGCCGAATTTCGGACCGGATCGTGCGGGAGATATTAAGCACTCCAACGCAGATATTTCCAAAGCGAAAAATTTGCTTGGTTATGACCCGGAATATGATTTCAAAAAAGGAATTGCGTTGGCAATTGAGTGGTATAAGGAAAATTTATAAGAGCCTGTTAACGTGGGTAGATGGGAGAAAAGATGAAAATTGCAGTCAGAATGGATGATATAACCCCCGATATGAACTGGGAAAATTTCCGATTTTTTCAGAAGCTGTTTGAAGAAGTGGGAATTACGCCACTGTTAGGCATTGTACCGGATAACAGAGATGAAAATCTGCATAAAGAAGAGGCACATGAGGATTTTTATGAAGTCATGAAAGATTTGCAGAAACAAGGCTGGGTTCTTTCCATGCATGGCTGCCATCATATTTATTCCACAAAAAAAGGAGGAATTTTTCCTTTAAACAACTTTTCGGAGTTTGCAGGAGTCTCTTATATAGAGCAGAAAAAAATGCTGGAAGAAGGAAAAAGAAAACTTGCAGAAAACGGAATTGTGACGGATATTTTTATGGCTCCGGCGCATTCCTATGATAAAAATACGCTTCGGGCATTGAAAGAACTTGGATTTACGAAAATCACGGATGGATTTGGGAAAAAGCCTTATACTTATAAAGGATTGTCTTTTTATCCCATTTCCTTTCAACTAAGTCGCAGTCTGAAGCAAAAGAAAGGGTATACAACGATGGTATTGCATGCAAATACCATAACAGAAAAAGATAAAGAGCGGTATATCAAAATATTCAGAGAACACGGAAAAGATATGATTTCCTATGCGGAGTATTTAAATGTAAAGGCAGTACGACAAAGTATTATTGGAAGATGGAAAGAATATTGGATGGCAAAGATAAAATTTTTATTGGTAAACATGAAAGGATAAGACGATGGAGGAGCCGATTAGAGTCCTGCATATTGTAGGTGCTATGTATCCGGGCGGATTTGAAAATTTTATTATGAATCTGTACGAGAACATGGATAGAGATAAAATTCAATTTGATATAGTAGTTCATATGAGAAAAGAAAATGATTATGTGGACAAGATAAAGCAGATGGGTGGCAGGGTTTATGAGCTGCCAAGACTCACCGGCAACCCAATTGCGAATTTAAAACAGCTTTACCGTATCGTGAAAGATAATCAATATAAAATTATGATACGGCACACATCAAATGCATTAGTTGTTCCACAGCTTTTTGTAGCTAAAAAAGCAGGTGCGAAAGTGATTTGTCATTCACATAATGAAACAGATCCAAAAGTGTTGCTTCATAAGCTGGGAAAATTATTTATGGATGTGTCGGTAAATGAACGCTTTGCATGTTCGGAAAATGCAGGACTATGGATGTTTGGAAAGAAAACGTATAAAGTTGTTCACAATGCCATCAGTATTGACAAATTTTTGTATCGGGCAGAAGCCGGAAATAAAATCCGAAAGGAATTCGGGCTTTCAGAAAAAAAAGTTTACGGGCATATTGCAAACTTTATACAGTCTAAAAATCATATGTTTCTGCTATCCATATACAAAGAAATTTCTAAAATTGATGAATCAGCAGTTTTCTTTTGTGTGGGTGAGGGAGATTTAAGACCGGAAATTGAAGAGGAAATAAAGAGACTGGAAATGCAGGATAAAGTTATTTTAACGGGAATACGAAAAGATGTTCCGGATTTTATGTCCTGCTTTAATGTTTTGGTTTTTCCTTCGAAATTTGAAGGGCTTCCGCTCACATTAATAGAAGCACAGGCGGCAGGATTGCCTTGTCTTATATCTGATACGATTACAAAGGACGTCATAGTGACAGAGAATTTAGTGGAAATGGAATCCATTGAACAAAATCCGTCAGTTTGGGCAAAGCGGGCAATTTCCATGTCGGAAAAGAGAAACAGAGAATGTCAGTATGAGTCGATTGCAAAGGCAGGATACGATATAAAAACACTGGCAAAAGAATATGAAAATCTTTTTGAAGAGTTGGCGAAATAAAAATAGGGAGTGAAGAAGCATTGATACAGACAAAACAGCAGTTAAAGGAAGTTTTGCAAATAGAAGGAAAAATATATGGAAAAAAATGGTATTTTTCGCTTCCTGTTTTATTAACCGAGCGACAGGTGCTGTACAAGCATATGAAATATTTACGGAAAGCAGAGTATGCGGCAAATAACAGAAAACTATCAAGGTATTGGTATCTTACCAGACTGTTACGTATCCAGACAAGGTACGGTATTTCGATTCCTTTAAATGTAGTAGAGGAAGGTTTTGAAATAGTACATCTGGGTTCTGTTATTATCAACTGCAATGCACATATAGGAAAGTATTGCCGGGTACATCCTGGAGTTTGTGTTGGAGCAAATCATGATAAAGCACCAACAATTGGAGAACACGTATATCTTGGACCAGGAGCAAAGGTATTTGGAGATATTATACTGGCAGATGAAATTCAGGTTGGAGCCAATGCAGTAGTGAATAAATCGTGCGATAAAAAAGGTGCAGTACTGGCGGGTGTTCCGGCAAAGGTAATGGAATAAACAAGAGAGCAAAGAGGAATTCTATGGAGCAGAAAATTCGTATCCTGCATGTAGTGGGAAGAATGGATATCGGTGGAGCAGAGAGCCGTATTATGGATTTATACCGTAATATAGACAGGGAAAAAATTCAATTTGATTTTATACAACATACGGCGGACAAAGGAGCCTATCAGGAAGAAGTTGAAAAGCTGGGTGGTCATGTATACAGTGTACCGCGTTTCCGGGTAATCAATTACTTTAGCTATCGGAAAAGCTGGAGGGAATTTTTTAAAAACCATCCAGAAATTCGCGTGGTTCACGGACACATGACAAGTACAGCTGGAATATATCTGCCGATTGCTAAAATGGTTGGAAAGGTATATACAATAGCCCATGCAAGAAGTGCAGGAGTAGAAAAGGGGCTCAAGGGACTACTTACAAAGCTTTTACGCCATAATTTAAGTAAAAAATGTGATCAATGCTTTACCTGCTCTAAGCTGGCAGGGGAGGCGGTGTTTGGAAAAAAAGCAGTGCGTGAGGGCAAGGTTACAACGATACCGAATGCCATAGAGGTTGAAAGATTTGTTTATAATGAGCAAGTCAGAAAAACTATGCGTGAGAGCTTGCATATAGGAGAAAATGATTTTGTAATCGGTCATGTTGGAAGATTTGTGCCGGTAAAAAATCACGAGTATTTATTGCAAATACTGGAAGCTTGTCTGGAAAAAGAAAAATCCGCTAAATTGCTTTTGATCGGTGACGGAGGTCTAAGGCAGAGTATTGCAGAAAAGGCAGAGAACATGCAGTTGTCGGATCATATTATTTTTGCCGGTAATCAGAAAAAAGTAGAGGATTTCTATCAGGCGATGGATTTTTTTCTGCTCCCTTCTTTTTATGAGGGATTACCTGGAACTGCTATCGAGGCACAGACCAGTGGTCTGCCGGGAATTCTGTCCGAATGGATTACAGAGGAAGCTATAATTACGGATTTAATGAAGCAAAAGAGCATAGAACTTCCAGCAAAGGAATGGGCAGATGCGATTTTAGAAAGAAAGCCTTACTGTAGAAAAACACGGGTGGAAGAGGTGAAACAGGCAGGCTTTGATGCGGGAGAACAAGCGAAGAGATTGAGTCAGTTTTATTTGGAGGCAACCGGAAAATGAAAATTTTATTTCACTTAAACAGCATGGGACGTGGGGGCGCTGAAAGAGTTGTCAGTATTCTTGCGCGGGCTTTTGCGGAAAAAGGTGATGAAGTCATTGTGGCAACACAGTGGTATTCTGAAAATGAATATGAACTTGGTGAAAAAGTAAGACGTATCTCGGTTGGATTAACAGAAGCGGATGAAAAGTGCGGAAGAGTAAAAAGAGCGTGGATAAGACTGTGGCGTCTTAGGGATTGTATCAGGCAGGAAAGACCGGATTTGGTTATATCATTTTGTAATAAAGCGAATTTCAGAAGTGCGTTTAGTTTGATTGGTATGAAGATTCCTTTGCTTGTTTCGGTAAGAAATGATCCGAAAAAGGATTATGCACCATATAAGTTACCGACGTGGCTGATGGAGAAAAAAACGGCAGGCTGTGTTTTTCAAACCCCAGAGGCACAACGGTTTTTTGCGAAAAAATTACAGGAGAAATCCTGCATTATTTTCAATCCGTTATCAGAAAATTATTTGGAAGACAGCAACGAAAACAAGATATGTGTAAGAAAACCGGAAATCGTAACTGTGGGGCGGATAAGCAGACAGAAGAATCAGATTTTGCTGCTGCAGGCATTTGCAAATGTTCAGAAAAAATATCCGGATTATGTGATAAAGATATATGGAGATATTCAAGATGAGGCAGTGCATGAGGAATTACAGAAATACATCAAAAAAGAAGGTTTGGAAGCAAAGGTGCTTTTTATGGGAATCAGTGATTCTACAAAAGAGGAAATAAGAGATGCAGCTTTGTTTGTACTGCCTTCTGATTATGAGGGGATGCCGAATGCCCTGATTGAAGCAATGGCAATGGGAATTCCTTCCATTTCAACAGACTGCCCTTGTGGAGGTTCTGCCATGCTGATGGAACATAAGGTGTCAGGAATGTTGGTACCTGTAGGGGACGGAGAAGCAATGGAACAAGCTCTTTGTTATATGCTGGATAACAAAGAGAGGGCAGAGAGAATGGGAGAAGAGGCCAAAAAGATATTGGAAAAAGTGCACCCGCAGGTAGTATGCCGTCAGTGGGAAGAATATATAGGAAAAATTATGCAGAACAAGAGATAAGATATATAACTTCTAGGAATCTCTGTAAATGAGAAGCTAACCTGAAATTTGACAACTGAATAACGTGCAGGATAACAAAGTTGAGAGAAAAGGACATGAACATTGGACATAGTTGGTACTATGTCTTGAAAAATCTTATGATTAAGAGTAAGATATCATTATTAAGCGGGTAAACTTAATAATGTATCACGGAATGCCTCTACAGAGGGCATTTTCCAGACATCAAGATGTTGTAACATCATGATGCCATAGAGGCGGCAGTATTACATCTTTGTTGAGCGGTGTCTGCCGTCTTCTAATTTATAGTCTTCTTTCTCTCGTTTGTGGAGCGTTCCACGGAAGTTCTTCCGTTATATTCCATCTTCCATTCCTTGCTGTCCCTTGGCGGAATGTTAAACAATCTTGGATTATCACGCTGGTAAATGTGTACGGTTCTGCCGTATTTTGCATCAGAGCATGGATGTTCACAGAAGCAGCCTTTTTTGCGGTTAGCTTTTGGACACCGGTATTTCGCCCGATGTTTTGCAGCTTCGTGGCCATCCCTGTGCATACGTAAGCCCATTTTACAGACAGGAACACCATCATCATCGATGGTAAAGTCGTCTTTATATTTGAAATGCCCGGTATGTCCCGGGTTCAGGTCGATAAAGGGAGTAATTCCTTCTTTCCTGCAATACTCATAGACAGGGTAGGCATCCTGTGCGGAATCCAGAAGGAGCTTTTCAATCCTGTGATGGGGTAAATAGGCTTTCATGGTGAAGAAAGAATGTAGGAAGGAAAGCATGTCGTGCCGGGAAGCACGTTCTAAAAGGGGGAACACAGGAAGGTCACTGTGTGAATCGGAAGCCACATACATGTAAAGGTGGTAGCCGAAGAAATAGCAGTTTCTGTGGGAATCCCAGCCCCAGTTACAGTCAGGCTGTGAGTAGTGACGTTTGCAGTTACAGCCGGTGCAACCGTTTTTACGACAGTCACAGATGCACTTTTTTCGTTACTGTGCGGCAGCACGGACGGGGGTGCCATCACTGGCAAGAGCCAAATGTTCTGGGTGAATCAGTCCATCAGCAATGGATTTGGAGAGAAACTGCCGGTGATAAAGTTTAAATATCAGTGAAAAAGGATGTTCCGGTTTCAAATGCCATCGTTCCAGTAAAGGGAGAAGCTTTGAGGCAACAGAATCAGAATCACAAGGTGTTTTGTCGCCTTTCTTTTTACCCTTTGGAACTTTTAGTTTAGGAAAACGAACATTAGGAGAAAGATGATTGGAATCACTTTTCCAGATACGTGTAAAAAAGTCATAAAAGGTGCCAACACCCGGAGTATTACCGAAAGAAAAACCACTGAAAATGGCATACAGAGGAGATTCCCGCAGCATACGGCACCACTGTGTAATGGAAGTTACTTTCAATTTCAAAGCAAGCAGATAGGAACGGAGCATGCAGGAAGGGAGTCACGGTTTCGGACCGAAGATGGAATAGCATTCCTGCATAATGGTATCGGTAAGGGAAAGGTCAAGATACCAGAACTGAATAATAAAATCCCATGAGTCTTTAGAAAGAGCAAATGGGTCAGGATAAAATTTCAGAAAATCAGACACGAAAG
>JAFSBX010000031.1 GCA_017437065.1 Lachnospiraceae bacterium | reverse complement strand
CACCTCTATTATACAGGAAAGGTGATTGTGCTTTAAGCACTTATTGCACCACCCGCATAGCAGGTGGTTTATTGTTTCGCGCATCTCCATTTTTCAATTTAGAAAAACTCCGACGCGCTCAACAGACTAAAGTCCATAATAAAACTGCCATGGACATTTCCATCCATGACAGACTTATATTTTCAGAGATTCATTTTATCGGGTAGTGTCAGTTTATCACAGGAAACTTTTTCTGTAAAGCCTGATATACCAAATGCCCAACCAACACCAAACAAGTATCAGCCCTTCTCTTCCGCCAACTTTCTATATTGCTCTGCAAGTTCCTCATTCCCGCATTTCTCATAACATTTTGCCAATGCCTGCAGCGGCAGCTTTCCACCATAATGAATATTTAAAATACATTCTGTTTCGAAAGCGGCGTTGTATAACCACAAAATTGCTTCTTCGTAATCTCCGGCTTCCATATAATATGAACCAATCTCGTAACAGATTTCCGCACAACCGTCCGCTGCCACATTCTTTAAAGCATATTTAAAAAAGGCCGGAATGTTTCCTGATAATCTGTTTCCTCTTGCAGCCACACAGCATGCCTCTTTTATTTCATCAATACTACGAGCCCCATCCAACACAGACGCTTCAAAAAACGAAACTGCCCGTATACAATCTTCATCACTTCCTGATACAAACAACTCTTTTGCATACATATTATGAAGTCTTTTGGATAACCTGTTCCCTTCTTTAATAATTCGCTCAAATGCGGAAATATCTCTGGAAGTATGACTTTGTTCCGGCTTATGAATAATGGCAATGTCACTGTCATAAATCACAGGTTCCAAAACTACCATCTCATGAATTGCCTCTTCCCATCGGAAGGTGCGTACTCTCTTAAACAGCTTCGGTCGAAGTTCTTCATCAAAATTGTAAATTGTTCCGAATTCCAACTGATTCGTATATTTCATCTGTACAATATCGATTTCAGGAAGAATGGTCTTCTTCAAAATTTTCAATTTCTGACGGTTTTCTTCATCCAGAATCTCATCCGCATCAGCAGAGTAAATATAATCACATCCAGCCTTAGAAAATGCAAAATTTCTTGCATCGGAAAAACTGCCTGTCCACACAAAATCATAAATTTTATCAGTAAATTCAGCAGCAATCTGTTTGGTTTTATCATCGGAACCTGTATCCACAATGATAATTTCATCCATCAAATCTGCTACACTGCCTAAACAGCGCTCCAAAACACGTTCCTCATTTTTTACTATCATACATAGACTGAATGTGACCATGATCGCCTCCACACAAATACATCACGCATAACCTGCAAATTTGTATTCATACAAATCTGCCAAAAGATCTTTTTTGAATTATAATCTGCTTATTTCATCAAATTTTTGTTTTAATTCATCCGCAACTTCTCCAACCATGGTTGCTGATGCAGCAATTTCTTCGGTGCTGGCAGCCAGATTGTTGATTCTTTCATTTACTTCATCTACAATTTCCATCAAATGATCCGCTTCTGTTGCCAGTACATCCATTGCATTTACAATTTCTTCCTTATTTCTGTTGCTGTCTAATGCTGTATTTTTACTGGATTCACTTAAATTCTTTATTTCTTCGGCTACAACTGCAAAGCCTTTTCCGGCTGCTCCGGCTCTCGCCGCTTCAATAGAAGCATTCAGTGAAAGTAAATTCGTCTGGTTTGCAACCTGAGTAATACTGTTATTATTGCTCTCGAGCTGTCCAAGCAACATATTTATGTTTTCAAAAGATGCCTTCATATTGTTACAGAAGTTTACCACATCTGCCATCGCACTACTGATATTGCTACTCTCTTCCGCATTGGAATTATTACCATGAACCATTTCCGAAATGGAAGCATTTAAAGTACTGAAATCGTTGCCTGAGTCATCTATCATCTCTCGAATGACATCCTGTTTTTCAATAATCTCTTTATTCTTTGCTTCGATCTCTGCAGAAATTTCTCTAATTTCTTCTCTTTCACGTTCTACGGCACCTTTTGAATAATGAATACAGTTTCTGCGAATATTATTTCCATTATGTATTGCTGTTACCATATCCATACAAGTTTCATAACCACAGGAACCACAATCAATGGTTCTCTGTACGGCAGAATCTTTATGAAGTCTCTTAAAAATTGCTTCCACTTCCTGCTGATTTGGAATCTTTGGTGCTTTTCCTGCCGATTTATCCGTATATTTACGCAGAAAATCATTCAGATTCAACGCTTTAAACTGTCTGTTTAATGCAGCCAGACGCTGTTTTGGACTGCTCTTTGGCTGCCATGCACTTCCCGGCTTATTTTTCTTACTTGCACGTTTGATCCGCTGCATCTCGTAGAGAGTGTCTTCTGATTTTGACTTCTTAGACTCGATACCTGTTCCATAAATACATCCCATAGAACAATTTAACGCATCTACCATAAATGGTAATTCTTTGTTACCAAATACTCTATTTTTATATTCTTCAAGGAAATGGTATACATGCTTTTCTCCTTCAATCTGGCGCACAAATACATCCTCACCGCAGAACCAGTACACATTCTCTTTTAAACCGCCCGGCATTGGATAAACAGAACCTAAACCATATTCAATTTCATCTGACACCGGCTCTCCTTTGATGTTATTTTTACGCACATATTCCATTAAATGTTCAAAAGTAACATTGTAAGAAACATATCCTTTATTATTTTCATCTTCAATTTCTGACTTTTTCGCAATACAAGGACTGATAAATGCCAGCTTGTCCGTAATATTCATATATTTTTTTGCATAAATTGCAGAACACATCATTGGACTGTGCACAGGCATCAGTCTTGGAATCAAATCCGGTATATAATTTTCAATATAATTCACTACTGCCGGACAAGGCTGAGAAATCCCACCCGTAAAGTTATTCTCTGTAATATATTTCACATAAGCCCATGTGGTAATATCCGCACCAAAGCTCACGCTGATAATGCGATTTACCCCCAGTTTTTTCAAGCCGCCTAAAATGCTTTTATATTCCTTCGGATAATTTGCCGCAAATGCAGGAGCAAGCAAAAGAGAAATCTTTTCTCCTCTTTTCAAATCCTCAAAAAACTGTTCCGTATCATCATAAAAACTCCTTGCATTATGTTCGCATGCATCAAAACACGCTCCACATCCGATACATTTATCCGCATTTACTTCAATTACTGCCTTACCATCTTTTTCAATTGCTTTATTTGCTGTAATCACCGGACATACCGAAATACATTTATTACAGCCGATACAATTTTCATTTGTATACACTAACCCCTTTTGTACTACTGCCATCACTAACTTCCTCCTTAAACAATATAAACGTAAAAATGAAAATATAATATCCATTATATCACATTACTCGATCTTTTGTTAATTTTTTTGCTAATATCTGTTGCTTTTTACTCTTTTTTGTAAATTTTTACTCTTTTTTCCCTAATAAGAAATCAGAACAATAATTCTTAACACTATTTTTGCGGGCTTTTCATTTTTCTTTCCTATATAATCATGCTGTATTCTTAACATCTCGATTTACTATAAAATTACGTTGCCTGATTCTTCTATAAAACTAAAATATAACAATGTTTCAGGTTACACTACAAAAGAAAGGATAAAAATCACATGAGTATCGAGTTATTTTTAATGCTTCTTGGAGGTCTTGCACTGTTTTTATACGGTATGCAGATGATGAGTACAAATCTGGAAGCAGCCGCCGGGAATCGCATGAAAGACATTTTGGAAAAACTGACCGCCAACCGTATTTTAGGTGTTATTGCAGGTGCTGTCATTACTGCAGTCATTCAATCATCGTCCGCTACCACCGTTATGGTTGTCGGTTTTGTAAATTCCGGACTTATGTCTTTAAATCAGGCTGTCTGGATTATTATGGGTGCTAATATCGGAACCACAATTACCGGACAGTTAATTGCTCTTGATATGGGCGTTATCGCTCCGTTTATTGCCTTCTTAGGCGTAGTACTTATTACTTTCGTAAAAAACACAAAAGCCAAATATGTAGGTGGCATTATTGCCGGTCTGGGTATTCTCTTCATCGGTATGGGAATGATGAGTGATGCCATGATGCCCCTTCGTGACTCTCAGGTGTTTATTGACTTTATGACTAATTTCAGCAATCCGTTCCTGGGAATTTTAGCGGGTGCTGTCTTTACGGCAATTATTCAGTCTTCCTCCGCTTCCGTCGGTATTTTACAGGCACTGATGATGAGCGGTTTAATCGGACTTGATGGTGCGGTTTATGTACTTTTTGGACAAAACATCGGTACTTGTATTACTGCGGTACTTGCATCTATCGGTACAAACCGTAATGCGAAACGTACAACACTTATCCATCTGATGTTCAACATTATAGGAACATGCATTTTTGTTACAATCTGCTTAATTACACCATTTACTTCCTTTATGCAGAACATGTCTCCTGACAATCCTGCTGCTCAGATTGCCAATATACATACAACCTTTAACATAGTTACAACATTGCTCCTGCTTCCTTTCGGTACATTACTTGCTAAAACTGCGACCCTTATTTTACCGAATAAGACTCAGGATAAAACAGATGAAGATAAGTGGTTTGAAGAAATTGCTTCCTCCACTCATGTTCTCGGAAGTTCCATCGTTGCCATCAACAGTTTGAAAGAAGATGTCCACTCCATGCTTGAACTTGCTATAAAAAATATAGAACAAAGCTTTGACATCACGATGGGTTCTCATGACGTTTTACTTTCGGAAATTGAAGAACGTGAGGAAAAAATAGATCTTTACAATGCAAGAGTTTCCCGAAAAATTTCCAAAACACTTTCTTTAGAACATTCGGCCGAAAGCACTAATATTTTAAATCATTTATTTTTAATTATCGGAAATATTGAACGTGTTGGCGACCATGCCATGAATGTTGCGGGATACTCTGCCGTTATGAAATCAAAAGGTCTTCATTTTTCCGAAGCCGCACTGGAGGAAATTGCACAGATGAAAAAAATCTGTCTGGATTCCTTACATGAACTTTTTGATACGACTCCTCAAAACCGCCTTAAGGTACTGGGAGAAGCAACTGTTTGGGAACAACAGATTGATGATACAACTGCTCAATATCGTACAAATCAGATTACCCGTATCAAAAAAGGCTCCTGTGACATAGAAACTTCCATTTTATATTCGGAAATGCTGACAGATTATGAGCGTATCGGTGATCATTTATTAAATATTGCTCAGGCATATGCACAAATAAATAATTAAAGCATACAAAAAAAGAAGCTTATTGCTTCTTTTTTTTGACATTTTTTATAATAATACTTACTTGTTTTGGTTGTAAATTTTTCTATTTTATCTTACAATATGTTTAGGGTTTATAGCTACATCAGGAGGTATTGCTTCAATGTATCATACAAAAAAAATCGGGGTATTTATTTCTCATATTTTTGGTCACTATCAAAAGAATGTTTGTCAGGGCATTATTGATAAAGCATTAGAATATGGCTATACTGCAGAAATTTTCACTTCTTTAGACGGTGAAAATCTGGGTACCTATGGAATCGGAGAAGAAAGTATCTTACGTGTGCCAAATTACGACAGTCTGGAAGGTGTTATTTTTGCTTCTGAAACCTACCTTGCTCCGGAACTCAGACAGAAAATCCTTACCCAGCTTCAAACGATGTGTACTTGTCCTATTGTTGAAATTGCAGTAAATAATTACCATTTTCCTACAGTTTCTTTAGAAAACAGCGTTATTGTCAAAGATTTAACAGAGCATTTTATCAAAGTACATAACTATAAACGAATCTGCTATCTTGGCTGTTCCGCAGAAGCTTTCTTTTCAGACCAAAGAGAATCGTTTTATAAAGAAACAATGGCTAAACATCATATGACTGTTGGAACACATGATATATATAACAGTGATTACAGCAAAGACTCTGTACAGGATGCTCTTCAGTTCTTTTGTGAAGAAGGTACACCGGAAGCAGTTGTCTGTTATAATGATCGTCTGGCACTTTTATTTATGGAAAATGCACTTACGGAGGGGTACAAAATTCCTGAAGATATCGCTCTCACAGGCTGTGATGATACTCCGGAAGGACAAAATATTTCACCAATGCTTTCAACCATCTCTTTTCCGGTTTATGAGCTTGGTATAACCGCAGTGGAAAACCTGATTTCCAAAATCCGTGGAAATGAAATTCCTACAGTTACTACAGTTACTGCAAAACCTCTTATTCATAATTCCTGTGGTTGTAAGACAAATCCTGATATGAATTCTGTCTTTTTTACACATAAATTATCAAAACGGATTACCACCTTGGAAAACTCTATTTTAAATTCCATGAATATGTCTGCCACGCTGCAACATGTTACTGATCTTGATGAAGGTATTGATTTATTAGAAGAATATATCCGTAAAATTGAACGTTGCCGGGAATTTTATCTCTGTCTGTATTCCGACTGGGATTCTGTTTCCAGCCATATTCTTGAATTAACAGATTCACAGGAGGAACTGGTAAGTAACGACAACATATTGTTAAAACTTGCCTTAAAAAACGGCAAACGATTACCCGAATGCAGTTATCAGAAAAAATATCTGCTACCGGAATATATTTATGAGAATTCTGACTGTGCTTATATGTATACACCATTATTTTTCGGTGATAAAGAGTTCGGTTACATTGCTCTGGCCTTTGAAGGCAATCGGCTTGCATTCCATTTTCAGCTGATTCAATGGCAGATTAATATTAATCAGATGCTTCAAAGTATATGCGAAGCAAAACGTACCGGTCTGCTCGTTACAAGGCTGGAAGATATTTATATGAAAGACTCTTTAACAGGATTACTTAATAAACACGGTTACAATCACCACGAAGAACTTCTCTTAAACCGTGCAATTGCCGAGAATCAGCCAATATGCGCCTTTTTAATTGACATGAACGGACTTAAATCAATTAATGACAACTTTGGTCATCTTGAAGGCGATTTTGCTATTCAGGTACTGGGGCATGCTTTAGAGAGTGCCGCCGGAGAAAATGATATCTGCGCCCGTTTTAGCGGAGATGAGTTCTATCTGCTTTCATTAGGCAAGGCAAATAACGAGGCCAAATCACTTATTGATAAGATTCAGGTGTATTTGGAAAATTATAATAAATTAAGCAATAAAGAATACACTGTTTCATGCAGCTGTGGCTTTGCTTCCACATTGCCTGATGCTGATTTTACTTCTGACAATATACAGGAGTTATTTGCACTGGCAGATAAAATGATGTATGAAAACAAGGCAAGATACCATGCTGAACATCACAAGTAAAATTGTTGCTTTTTCATTCAATTATCATTATAGAAATAAATCAGCTCACAGATTTACTTATTGAAAATGTAAATCCGTGAGCTGATTATTGTTTTAGTATTTACTGTAATCTGGTATTTTTTCTATACTCACTCGGTGACACGCCGATCGATGCTTTGAAGGTTTTCATAAAATGTTTTTCATTATCATAACCAACCTGCTGACTGATTTCAATAATACGCATATCTGTTTCCTCCAACAGCTTTTTCGCTTCATCCATGCGTATAGCTTTCAAATAGTTAACAAAATTATTTCCGGTATACTCTTTAAACAAATATGAGAACAGGGAGTAATTCATGGAAATATGATTGGAAACAACTGCCATGTTCAGGTCTTTATCAAAATTTTCCTGAATATAGTCCATCGCCTGTCTGATTTTCTGCTTGTTTTTATTCGTATCAAACTGACTATTAATTCTTTCATGTAAATTTAAAAGCCATTCCATAAACTCTGCTTCATAAGCATCAATTTTTCTATACTTATAGTAACATAAAAACTGCTTTATCGTTTCCATATCATCTGCTAATATATTTCGATATGTTTTTTTCACTTCTTCAAAAAAACTGTCCATACACACTTTAAAATCTTCCGGTCTGATTCTTCCCGTTTTTACAGCATGGAAAAAACCGTTCCAGACACGTACAATTTCTTCTGTTTTATCCGTACCTAACAGCTGTACTCTCTGCAGCTTACTTTCTGTTTCAATATATTTTTCTGCCTCTGCCTGCAAGGCTTCCGGTACTCGTTTTTCCTGCTCTTCAAAACGAATACACTCTCTATTAAGACAAAATGCACGGTGTCTTGCATCCAGTGCTTCCTCATAAGCAAGCCTAAGCTCTTTAATTCCATTATGCACAGCACTGATTCCAACATATTCCGACAAAAGTTCATTTTTTAAAAGTAATTCTAAATTTTCTTCTGATACAAGATAAACATCATTTTCTTCAATATTATTCAAATAAACATACTGCTCTCTGACTCTTTCCACTTCTTTTGGATTTAAAACACAGACATAAAATCTATGTAAACCAAAATCATTTTCATATTCTGATTGCAAAGTATCCATTTCTTCTTCTGTAATCTGCTCATTCAGCATCATGTACTTTAACTGCTGTTGTCCAAGCCGCTTACTGTTTTCACTGCTTACCTGCCCCGCAGTTACTTCTTTTTCCAGTTTTTGCAATATTTCTTGCAATTTAGCTCTTTCAACAGGCTTTAGTATATATTCTCTGACTCCAAGCCGCAACATTTCCACCGCATAAGAAAAGTCTGCAAATCCGCTGATAGCGACTACAATCGGTTTATTTTCTAACTCCTGTATTTTTTGTACTAACTCAATGCCGTTCATTTTCGGCATACGAATATCCGTAAACATTACATCGATTTTCTGATTTTGTAATATTTCCAGAGCCATTTCACCATTACTGCATTCCATAATTACTTCTACAGGTACACCACTTCGCTGTATCATTGTGCGAATCCCCTGCCGTATCATTTTTTCATCTTCCACTATTAATATTGTTTTCATATTTATTTTGTCCCCTAATAAGTGATTTTACCTTCTTGCAAGTTTTCCTGCAATGGTATACGTACCGTAATTTTCGTATAACAGCCGAGTTTGGAATCAATTCCAATTCCATATTCTTCTCCAAAACTGATACGAATTCTATCCTGTACATTTTTCAGGCCGATTCCGTTTCCTGAACCGCCACTTGTTTCTATTTCTCCTGCAATTTTTTTTCTGAGCTTTTCTACTTCCTCCTCAGTCATACCTTTCCCTGCATCTGTAATTTCAATAATGCAATCTGTTCCCTGCACATACCCTTTCATATAAATATTTGTATCCTCTGCAAGCTCTTCCACACCATGACAAATGGCATTTTCTATAATCGGCTGCAGAGACATTTTCGGTATTTCCTGCCGCATAATCATTGGCGGTATGTTTAAGGATAAATATATTTCATAGTCAAATCTTAAATTAATCAGTGCAAGGTAATTTTTTATATACTCAACTTCTTCTTCTACCAACACATTTCCCGAAACCCATCGCATACTGTAACGCAACAGTTTTCCGAGTGATGTTATCGCATCAGAAATTGCATACTCCTCATCAATTTCTGCCATCATTTTTATGGATTCCAACACATTATAAATAAAATGTGCATTAATTTGATTCTGAAGTGCACGGATTTCCGAATTTTTAACTAATACTTCTCTATCGATACTCTCTTTCATCAAACGTTCAATCAGATCCAGCATTTTATTAATCTGGTTGCCAAGCTCACCTATTTCATCCGTTCCGCAATTATCAATTCTTACCGTTAAATCACCTTTTTGTATTTTTCGGATAGATTTTAATACATTATAAAATTGTTTCAGGAAACTTTTCACTACCAAATTTATCAAATAACCGAGTCCGATAATAAGTACAAACAAAATTGCCAAAAAACTGTTACGCATTTTGTATACATTCCACATATTTTCAGTTATATTCTGTACGGAAAATAATGTACCGCCAATTTCTTTTATATATGTATAAGATACAATTAAATGCTCCCGCCCCTGTTTTATATAATTCGTACATACTTCACCTTTGTTACGTTTTCCCTCCAGTTCCCTGCGTACAAACTCTTCTGAATCTTCCAAAAACTTATCACCGAAATAAATATTACCGTCATCAGAAACAAAACAGCTCCATTCATTTTCGATATCTTCATATAAAGAAGGAAATAAATTTTCCATACTGACAGCTGCCTCAATAACACCTATTTGCCCGCTTTCATAATTTTCAATTGGTGTTACTAACGATGCTATTTTATCTTTTTCCACAGTACTTTGCGTTTCAAAAAGGACATCACTATAATTAAAGTTCCATCCTGCATAATTTTCTTTCTCTGCCCATTTCATACGCTTCATACGGGTACTATTATACAGAATCGGCATCATCTCCTGCACATTATCATTTATAGCATAAACCCTTACTCCGTGCAAAAGCAAATTATTATTTACAAGACGCTCTAATGAAGCTATGTCTGAATTATACAATTCAAAGATTTCTTCGGTAGTCAGCTGTTTGCCATTTACAGAAGCTTCCAACACTCTTTTCAGGGATGTATCACTCAAAAAAAACTGGGTAGTCATACTCACTGAATCGACATTTTTTTTGATATTGTCCCGTTGACGCTCGATGGTATACTGCATATAATTTATATTTTCGTTTTTTACATTCTGTTCCATATTACGGAATAACACTCCGGCTAATATCGAGATTGGTATAACAACCAAAAATATAATAACCAGAGTAAACTTTTTATTCAATTTTAATCCATTCAGTTTATCTTTCTGTTCTTTTATCATATTCTCAATCTATTCCCAACTTTTCTTTTGCCTGCTTCATCAATTCATTTTTTGCTTTTTTTAATGTCTCGTAACCATAAGCCTCTCTTTTCTCAACAAATTCTTCAAATATTTTATCAAATTCTTCTTCTGAATCCGCCAGTAAAAGTTTCGGCAATGTTTCGCTCCATAATAATGATATTTCTGTATCAATATATGCTTCCTCCGAGCCCAACGGTAAAAAAGCGTCATATTGCCCATTATAAACGGCATACGGTTGCCCCCATTTTTTCAACTGTGCCAGCATTTCCGGTTCCTCCTGCAACCATTGTTGCTGCATTACATTATTCTGTAACATCCAATAGGTTCCATCGGCACCATATATTCTATCATATTCCACACGATCTGTATTTAACAGTTCCTTGACCTCTTCCTTTACAACCGGTTTGCCATCCACATAATCAAAAGTTTCTCCTTCAACTCCCAGATAAATTCTCAATTGCCCCTGCTCACTAAGCATGTAATTTAAAAATGTAATTGCACGTTCCGGATTTTCACAATTTTTGGATATTAATGTTACCGTCCATCCACTAATACCGGTTGTTGTAAGTGTATGATTATCACCGGCTGCATTTTTAGGACCTTCTACCGCCATATAAATTCTTTCCGGATGATTTGCATGCAACTCTTTCTGCTGTCCCACCATATCCGTATATTGATACAGCATGCAGAAATATCTTCCATTTGCCATTTTTTCTTCCATTTGCGAACGACGGTCTATAAAAATATCATTTGCAAGAAATCCTTCATCCCCCAATTCTCTAAACATCTTTAACCATGTAATATAGTCCGAATCTGTATATCTGTCGTAAATTTCTCCATTTTTTTCAAATGGTATTGCAAGAAAATTCATCAGATAATCATCAAATGACTCATTTCCCTGTTCATTAAAAACATGCGCCCCTACCGGAATTAATGGCTCTCCATCTACTTCCGGAAACATTTCAGCTGCCTTTTTCACCGCTCTTTTAAAACCTTCCGGTGTTGACATATCCGGACTGCCTATGGCCTCATAAATATCTTTTCTCACAAGAAAGGTCTGATTAGAACTGACTGTATTATTTTCAAAATCACTAATTGTCCAGCTTGAATTGGGATAACAGTATATATTACCATCCTCTTTTGTATACCACTTTACTACCTCCGGATTTGTAACATCCCAGAAATACATATCATATTCGTCCGCCAGCTCATTCAGGGCATACACCATGTCTCCATCTATCATTTCATTTACCTGTGTCTCCCACCAGCCTAACGTAATAAAATCAGGTAATGAACCGGATGAAATCAGTGCATTTATTTTTTCACTTTCATTCCCTCCCGGCGTAATAAAATTAATACTTACCCCTGTCTCTTCCGTAATTTTTTTAGAAACTACATTCTCTCCCCATCCCTGATTAAACCAGGAATAATTAATATACCAGTCAAAAGTTATTGGCTCATCTGCATATTCCTGCCATGCATATTCGCCCTTTGTCGTCACTTGTTCCTTTTCAGACACAACATTTTCTGTATTTTTTCCACAAGCAGAAAAAAGCAGGAAAGCCCCCATTGCAATGGAGGCCGAAATCATTCCCGCTTTCGTACTTTTTATCTTTATTCTATTCATCCCCTGTGTATCCCTTTCGCCATATTTCTGCTTCTTTCCAGTGTGTTTTATTATTCTACACATGCTCTGAGACTGTTGATTTCATCCGCATTCATTTTATAAGTAGGTGAGTTATCATCATTTGTGTTCTGATTTTCTACAATCAGAACTTCACCTTTTCCATCTAACATATGATTATGCCAGTATCCTTTTTTTATATTATATAACTTATGCGGTTTCATTTCAATCGCTTTAAAATTTTCCGGCTTTTCTCCATTACCACCAAGTAATAATGTACAATTTCCATCCAATAAAACAAATACTTCATCTGTAAGCATATGTTTTTGCATCCAGTCGATTTTCTCCAGATTTGTATTTTCACATGATTTCAGCACTGCTACTCTCCACGCTTCATAATCTTTTAACGGCAGATAATCTTCCTTAGGGAATCCGATCTGTTCAACTCCGTGTTCACATGTAATATCTGTTTTTTTCATTTCTTCCATTGTTTTCCTCCGTTCAAAACGCAAACAAGACAACATCCTTAGGGGAAGAATGCTGCCTTGATGCAATATTTAAAATATGAAAGCAAAAATAGTGATTGGCATTTTTATAAAATATAAAAATTGTTATTCTTTAACGCCGCCTGCTGAAATACTACTAATAATGTATTTTGAGAGGAAGCAGAACGCGATAAGAATCGGTATTACTGAAATAGAAACACCTAAGTAAATTGCACCTTGGTTTCTCTGAATATCCTGTGATGCATTCAACGTTGTAATCATAACAGGTAATGTCATTTTTGAAGGTGTATTTAACAAAATCAATGGTGTTAAGTAGTTGTTCCAGTTTCCAATGAAAGCACCGATTGCCATTGTAGCAATACCGGGTGACATAATTGGAAGAACAATTTTGTGGAAAATATGTAATTCTCTTGCTCCGTCAATTCTGGCAGCTTCCAAAAGTGCCGGTGACAGAGATGACTGTACATACTGTCTTAAGAAGAATACTGTTCCTGCTGACGCAATGGATGGTATAATCAATGGTACATATGAGTCAACTAATTTTAAACTCTGACAAAGGTTATAGAAACCAATCAGACTCAACTGGCTTGGAATCATCATAAATACAACAATAACTCCAAAAATAATGTTGTTTCCTTTGAATTTATAAATTGCCATTGCATACGCTGTAAGTGCTGAAAAATATGATGAAAGTACTGTACAAGGTATTGCTACCAAAAGGCTGTTTTTCATACCTTGGAATAAATTTACATAATCAAACAATACTTCCCAGTTCTCTTTCAAACTGCTTCCCGGTATAAAACTAAAGGAACGAGTAATCTCTACACCACTTCTTGTTGAGTTTACTATCATCAAAACAAACGGAAGAAGACAAGTTAATCCAAGAGCAATTAAAAGTATGTACAAAATAGCTTTTTTCGTGTTATTCCATGCTCTAACCATAATTATTTGTTCTCCTTTCCAAGAAGTTTAAATTGAACTAATGATAAAATAAGGATAATCGCAAACATTGTATACGCAATTGCAGAAGCATATCCAACCTGACCTGTTTCAAATCCAAATTTGTATAAGTACATAACTGCTGTCTGTAAGCTTCCCGAAGGAGTACCTGCAGTTGTACCACTAATCAAGAACGGTAAGTCAAAGAGCTGTATACCACCGATTAAGGATGTAATAAATACATATAACATAATTGGTTTTAACAATGGCAAAGTAATCTTCGCGAAAACTGTCCATCTTCCTGCACCGTCGATTGCTGCTGCTTCAAAATAATCTTTTGGAATACCTTGAACACCTGCCATTAACATAATAAATGAGTTACCAAACCACATCCATGTCTGAATAACTGATATAACATAAGGTGCTGTATGCATAGAGCCTAACCAGTTAATCTGCTCATCAATGAGTCCAATAGACATCAAAATCTGGTTGACACTTCCGTATTTCCAGTCTAATAATGTTTTAAACAGGAATGCTACAGAAGTAGCTGCAATTAAGTTAGGCAGATAATAAACTGCTCTAAATATTGCAAGACCTCTCATTTTATATTTAATATCACTGAATACAATTGTAAGTACGAATGCGAGTCCTAACTGAAGGACAATGTTCACACCCCACATTTTCAATGTATTCCAAAGTCCCTTCCAAAAGAATTTGTCACCGATAACACGTGTGTAGTTTGCTATACCGTTAAAAGCAGCTTCTCCAAATCCTCTGTAATTTGTAAAACTTAAGTAAAAAGTTCTGAGTACCGGATAAATACAAAAAATAAGAAATACAACTACAAAAGGCAATACAAACGGATAGGCTATGTTGTTAATATTCCTTTTTTTCTTGACCGCGACCTGATCTTTTGCCATTTTCATTACCTCCGTTCTAAGGGCAGTACGGGCAGACATCAGTCTGCCCACTACCTATATGTTTCATAATTTTATTATCTATTTACTGTAATTTCCGGATATGTAGATTCAACTGTATCATAGAATGTTGCAAGTGCATCTTCTTTTGTCATTTCACCAGTTTTGATAGATGAAATAGCTGCACCCCAAGCATCACCGATAACTTTGTCATATCTTGTTACTTTAGAGTAGTCAATTCCTTTAGCCTGCTCTAACCAGAATTTGTATAACTGCTGTCCGCCGTATACTTCGTTTGCATCTTCAGCGTGTGCTTCCAATACAGGGATTAAGGATACTGTATCACCCTGAGAAGCTTCAATCCACCAGTTAGCTGTTTCTTCGTCTAATGTACAGAATTTCAAGAAGTCCCAAGCAACATCTTTTCTTTCAGACTGTGCAGAGATACCGATGAATGTACCACCACCGAATCCGTAAGCAGGACCTGAACATACACCCCATTTACCGGATGTTTCTTTAACGTTGTCTCTTAATGTTAATACACCCCAGGAAGGAAGTCCGAATGCAAATACCTGTGTTGTTTCCATACCTTCTGTAGCAGCGTTGAATGATTCAGCATCCCAGATGTTCATTTCATCTGTTCCCCACTGAGTTTCAGCTGTAAGAACCGGTACTTCACCAGCCATAGCCTGATACCAAGGAGTTGCCCACTGTGCTGCATAAGCTGTTAAATCATTCTGATATAAAGAAACTACAAGATCCATGTAATCAAATCTACCCTGATCTACATTTAATGTTCCGTCAACAACCCAAGCTGAGTCACCTGAGAAATAGTTGATTTCAGAGTCAGATGCGAAGATTCTGTATCCGGCATCTTTTAATTTCTGAGCTGTATCAAGAATTGTTGGGTAATCAGCAAATAATTTACCTACTTCAACCGGATCATCTGTTCCGAATACTTCTGTAGCGATATCTCTTCTGTAGTAGATACCAGCCGGTGTAATCTGGTAAGAAATTGCTCTCTGGATTCCTTCGGAGTCCTGACCAACTTTCCATACATAGTCTACGATCTGACCAGCGTAATCCTGTGCATTGTAAGGAGCCTGATTCAAATCTTCGAAGTAACCTGCATCATAGAAATCTTCCAACATCTGTGGTTCACCTACGATGATATCCGGTTCTGTCTGTCCGCCGTTAAGAGCTGTCTGAACTTTTGTTACATAGTTTGCAGGCTCAATAACTACTGTTTCAATTGCTACATTCGGATTAGCTTCCATGTATTTGTCTGCGAACTGCTCTAAGTCTGCTGCAAGTGTCCAAACTACTAATTTGCCATCACCTGCCGGTGCTGCTGCATCATCTGTAGCTGCTGCGTCGTCTGTTGCTGCATCATCTGTTGTTGCTGCATCATCTGTAGCTGCTGCGTCATCTGTTGTTGTTGCTTTTGATTCTGTTGCTGTGCTGTCAGCTGCTTTGTCACCGCCACAAGCTGTGAGGGATAAAACCATAGTACCAACTAACATAGCTGAAATAAGTTTTTTCAGTTTCATAAAAGATCCTCCTTTTTTGTTCAACATCTCTTTCGTTGATAATTGTATTATAGCTTTACACTTAATTAGTTATAATGACTCAAATTTTAAAAAGGTATCATTTTTTTAGTAGCATATTGTATAGATAGAATGAGGATTTATACCTATCTCTATTCCACAACCTGCCTCACGCACCGTTACAGGAACTTCTTTTTCCGTCTTATTTAACAAAACGAGTACTCTTTCCCCATCAGGATTTAAGAATGCTGTTGCTTCTATTTTGTCTGTATAACGGGTTGCTCCGATTCTGACAGCCCCAGGTTTGATATAGCGGCTGAAATGCCCAATATAATAATATGTTAATCTTTTTTCATAGCTGTCCTCTGCTGCATTGCACATAATTGGTGCCGCACAGAAATTTCCAACATGGTTTGGTCCGCCTTTTTCATCTAAAAGGAGATTCCAGTCCAAGGATGCACTGATTCCGGCATTTAAGTTTCCTAAGATGTCATGGGCATACATTTCTGCCTTATCCACTTCACCGGAATCCGCAAAACGGGAGTATTCTACACAGCCTTCCGTAAAAAATACTTCTTTATCAGGATATTGTTTTTTAATCAGTTCAATTGCTTCAAAATGATCACCGGTATACCAATGAAGCGCTACACCTTTAACATATTTTTTAGTTGTTTCATCTGCAATAGTTTCTTTGAATCTCTGATAAGCCTCCTCTTTATTGTGATCCCATACAAAGATTCCCACATCAGACAGTCCTTCTCTTTCCAAAGTTGGTCCTAAGTATTCTTTTACAAACAGACTCTCATCCTCTGAAGTATAAATACAGGAATCCCATGTCTGAACTGCCATAGGTTCATTCTGCACTGTTAAATATTCGATGGGAATTCCGGCTTCTCTATAAGCTTTTATAAAACGTGCAAAATAATTTGCCCATGCCTGATAATACTCTTTTTTCAGACTTCCACCATGATTCATTTCTCCGTTCGTTTTCATAAACGCAGGCGGTGACCATGGAGACATTAAAAATTCCATATCCTGTTTGCTTTCAGCCTGTGCATCTTTTACCATAGGAATGATCTTCTCAAAGTCATGAGCAATTGAAAACGTTTTTAAATCTGCGTCACCTTCTTCTACATAAGTGTAATTTCCCAATGCGAAATCACAGCTGTTCATATGAACTCTTCCAAGATTGTAACGAAGTCCCTCTTCACCAAAATAAGCTGTCGTAAGCTCTTTCTTTTTTTCATCACTCATGCCTGCGTAATTGTGGGCAGCCGCTTCTGTAAATGCACCGCCAAATCCACGTACTTTCTGATAGGTCACTTCCGGATACACATTAACAACATGCATACAATCCTGCATAGTTTTCATTTCATGTTTTGTTTCTTCCCAGAACTTTCTGCCCACTGAATCAGTTACAATCATTTTTAATTTTTTTGTACTCATAAATGTCCCTCCATTCATTTTTTTACAAATCAGGAGTAAGAAGCGACTGCATTCTTACTCCCTCTTTTCACCTGCCTTATGCAAGTGTAATTTCAATTTTAGCAATTTTCTGTTCACGGATATCTTCGGCAATTTTACCTGATACATAATCAGCTGCGGTATCCGCCTCATTACGATTTTTATAAATAAAGTGCATATTTGTTACCTGATAACTTCCCGGAATATAATTCTTCTTTTCTTCCAACAGGTATTCCACTTCAATTCCGCCAAGAAGCGTTGCTGTAATTTTCTTTGTATCCGGAATCAAGTATTCAGGAATAGAAGGTCTTGGCATGAACGCAAGCTCTCCTTTTTTCACTGTAAAGATATTTTTTCCGAACATCATTAACTTCCACATACTGATAAACTCAATTGTAGAACCTGAAAGTCTTGCCACAAACCCTTTACCATGATATTTCTCATTCGGATTTTTGCTGCTTGCAATAAAGGAAGAGTTTTCAAAAATACTTCTTCCGTAAACCTGTGGATTAAGAAATGGTACTGCTGCTTTATGAAAGTCTTCAAAAAATTCTTCATACATACCGCTTCTTAAAAGCTCCAGCAGATATTTGTATTCCATATGAAGCCAGACAGACTCATTCTCCAACCAGCCCGGTGTAAACGCTCTTGCTCTTCCAAGTTCATAAGACGCCTTCTCAAGAGAAGCATTTACTTTGTACATGGATAACTTTTCATCATATAAATCACTGTTTTTCACATTAAAATACAGTTCTTTTTTCTTATCTGCAGGCTGTTCCAGTTTCAGATATCGTACCGGTCCTTCTAAGAAGTAAGGTACCTGCTTCACCTCAAAACGAAGCGGTTTAATGCATTCTTTCTGCTTTTCATACTCAGGTACTTCAAAAGCAAAATATGTAGGACAAATTCCACCACTCAATTTACATGCTTTTTCAATACCATAATCTACGGTCTGTTTCCATTCCTTTAAAACAGCTGCTAACGATTTACTCTGATAAGTGTTCTTCTTACCGGACACACCTGAGAATGTTTTATCCCTGTATATTTCTTTAACATCATTAATACGATTCCAGAAAGAAAGTACCTCGCCATCTCCGAAAAGATTTTCTTTTTCCAAACGGTTAATTAAATGCAATTCATCAATCAGATTGCCCAGTTCTTCTGTAATACATACTTCTTCTGCATATTTTTCCAATGCAGAAATTGTATACTGCATTGTTCTGCTAAGTTCATATGTTTCTGCCATGGAAGACCCGAAGATTCCCGGCAACCCATTTAATGCATCGTACCAGCCCGGTTTGCCGCCTTCCATTTCTATACCCATACCGTAAGCATCCAGCGTAGCAAATTTCGTAGCACATAAAAGCAGTAGTTTTTCCATCAATGTAACTTTAAGAACTTCTCCCTTACCGAAATCTGCTCTTACCAGTTTTTCTGTTGTATTTCGTCTGCTGCTTTCATTTAATGCATAATACTGACGAAGTCCCTGCTCTGTTTCCGCATAACGTTTACTTCTACGGTTTACATTAATCTGGGAAAGGAAATAAGTATACTCTTCTTCATACAGCATTTCCTTTTCTTTTTCAGGGTTTATTTCCAAATAATCTTCTATTAAGTCTAAATTGTAAGTCCAATGATCACTCCAGTAACCTTCTCCAAAGTTACCGTTTACCAGACTGTCTGAGAAGTCAATAATATGATAGAACAGTGCTTCTTTCCATTCTCCCAAAACTTCATCCAGTTTTGACCAAAGGGCCCCCGGAGTGAAAGGTTTTTCTGTAAACTGTATCAATTCCTCTGCTTTTCCCTTCGGAAATTCCTTAAACAAAGCAGCTGCCTTTTCTCTCTCCATCCGGTATGTCAGTTTTTCCACGCCTAACGGATTGTAACCGTCTAACTGGATTAAACTGTAAAATTCTTTTATATTTTCTCTGCCTACAAAAGGCGCAAAGAATGTATCACAACGACGATTCTGATTTACGTCACGGAAATTCCCGTTTCCTTGTGAATAGAATTCCGGAAGCATGGAGAAATAGTTGTAATCTCTTTCTAAATCGCCGTGTTTCCTGGAATATACATAAAACAGTTTATTATTTCCAAGCTGAACCGGATAACCGCCTCTTAATACATTGTCCATGTATGTATATTTACAATATGTATCAAATTCCGGCGAAGCAGTCTTTGTTCCAATACCACTGCAAAGCTCGTTTGTCAGTTCTTCTGCCTCTTCCTTTTTTGCATCGAAGTACCCTGAATCTTTTTGCTCTTTCAGGAATGCCTGCAAATATTCTTTCTTCTCAACTTGTCCAATAAGTTCGTAAATTGTTACAGACTCGCCTGCCGTCAAAGTCTTCTTCACACCATAGAAACTACATGGTAAATTGTTCATAGTAATCTGACTTGCAGAAAGAACACTATCCAATCCTTCTTCTGCAAAACGCACAGCATTCTGCAAGGAACAATCATAGGAGAAAACTACTTCCGGATCAACAATTGGTGCAAGTTTCTCTCCATCTTCCAGACAGCCGATGGAGAAATTACCGCCTTCAATAGCACTTACGGCTGCAGTATCAGCCATACTTGCCCTTACACGGTAAAAAGGCACTTTTATATCTACATCTTCTACCTGCATCCACGCCTTTGCCGTCTGGGTCATATTTTTCATATTACTTAAGTCTACTCCGTATGGAATTACCGCCGGCATACCATCAAGCACTTCTAATTCAATATCTTCCTCTGCCTGATTAGATACAGTAACTTTTCTTACCAGACCACCAAGTTTTTCACCCGGTAATATAAAATAGTCTACCTGAGTCAAAAGCTGTTCTTCTTTATTTTCTTCCTGAATGGAAAGACTGTTCATACGAATCATCATATCGTGATTTTTGTTTTCATCCGCAAAACACTCCATATATTTACCGTTTTTACGAAGAAACGTACGGAAGCCTGTTCGCTTTACATTCTGGTATGCTACATGTGCCGGATAGAATTCCATGATTGCATGGTCTTTATTATCCACGCCGAAGCTGACAACACATTGCCCCCGATTTACATAGTAACACCAGATTGGAATGCCCCGCATTCCGGCAATGCCCGGCAAGAAACTTGCGAACGTAGATTTCTTGCCGTATTGACTCATTACAAACTCTTCTTCCTTACGCCCCATGTACTACGCCTCCGCTCTTCCCAAGGTTACTTCTATTCTATGTGTTTCGTCTGACAGTTTATCAATCATCTGTTTATCCAAGACAGCACATCCCTGTTTTGCCTTATTTGTTATTTCCAGTGTTCTTCCTTCCATAACTGCTGCCTTGATGGAATATTCTCCAAATTCCAAACCTTCCGGATTTTCTATAACAATCCGGAAGCGTTTGCCACCAAATGGAAGCTCCAATCCTGCATTACCAGCTTCGTCGAACTGATTTTTCATCAGGTTCGGGCTGATTTCCAAATTACCTACAGAACCTTTTACTCCGTAGCCTTCTGTAATCATAGTAAGCATATACCAGCTTGCCGCACCTGTCAGATAATGATACATTCCTCTTCCTGTTGCATTAAAGTATTCAGGAATACCCGGATAAATTTTACTTGTTTCAAAATCCATTGCCGCATCTGCAAGCGCCTGTAATGCTTTATGTCCTTCTTTTGCAAAGCCTCTTCTATATAAAGCATTTGCATACATTACTGCCATGTGGGAGAATACCGCACCGTTTTCTTTTTCACCATAAGCAAATCCGAACATTCTTCCCAGGTCTTTCTT
This sequence comes from Lachnospiraceae bacterium, assembly GCA_017437065.1. Taxonomy (GTDB): domain Bacteria; phylum Bacillota; class Clostridia; order Lachnospirales; family Lachnospiraceae; genus RGIG3002. The sequence goes on along the minus strand of JAFSBX010000031.1, from coordinate 40,678 downwards.
TACTTCGTGGAAGTCTGTATTCAGACGGTAGCCACCCTGTTTTTTATTATATAAGTACATGTCAGCACTCTTTGTGATTTCTTTAATCTGGTCTTCTGTTGCTGTACCACTCATAATAGAGAATACCTGACCTGTAAGCATCATGCGCACTCCGTTCTCATGGTCGCCTTCTACTCTTCTTCCGCTATTATCATAGTAACCGTTAAACCAGCCGTTTCCTTCTTTATCTGTTACCCATTCTGTTTTACGAATGTGTTCCATCATCCAGTCGGATTTCTTTCTTAAGTTTTCTGCAAGTTCACTTACTTTCACGCTTACTGTCTTACCGCTGATAGTATGTCTGCATTCCTGTCCGTACTGGGAAAGAAGTTTATTTTTCGCTTCAATATTTTCTAATAATTCTTCATCATTTTTCAGAAGGTTTAACATTTCTTCCGCAATCACAACTTCATCGTTTCCTGTTGCTTTTGCTAAAAGCTCTGCGTAATCTGCGATATCTCTTAAGTTTCCTGCATACGCATTTGTAAATGCAACACTTTCACCGCGTTTATCTGCCATATCAAGTGCATCGTTCCAGTCTGCACCACGAAGTTTGATATGGTTGTGTTCGCCTACTTCATAGAATGCGCATAAGTTCTGTAAAAGCAGATGCTCTAATACAGTTCCTGAGTAAACAGTACCATCCGCAGTTTTCTGCTGGTTACCGTAATCTTCGCTCCATTTTTCATCAACTGCCGTACCTCTTTCTACCTGTTTGTCTTTGAAATAGGTTACTTTCTGGTTGAGAAGTTCAATATCACCTGTCTGGTCAATGTAAAGTTTTGTAGTAAAGAATGGCCATACTCCATGATCCATCCATACACGGGTAATGTTGTTACGGTCAGCAATAAATTCGCCCTGTTTAGAACCGATAATTGTTGCATTTGTACCATCCATACGCACACCGCCGAAGTTGTCTAGAAGCATCTGTCTTACGCCATCCGGATTCATTAAAAGAAGTGCCAGACAATCCTGCCATAAATCTCTCCAGCCTCTTCCGCCTTTTCCGTAATCATGATGCGGAAGGAAAGAACAACCGTAAATTCTTCTTAAGATCGGCTGGAAGCTTACCCAACGCATATAATTATCGAAGTTTTTATCTCCTGTATGATATGTAATGTTTACTTTTTCCTGCCAGTAATTTTTTGTATCATTAAGTGCTGTTTCTACTTTTTCCGCAGAGTTATATGCTTCTACAATACCTGTAATTTCGTCCTGATTTTCCAGTGCACCGATAAGGATTGTATAGGAAACATATTCGCCCGGCTCTAAAGCTACTTTATCAAATTTCAGTCCGCCTACTGCTTCTTTTCCCTCTAATTCAGTACCGGCTTTCACTCCCGGCTGATTTTCGATTACTGCAAGTGGTCTTGTATAGCTTCCGCCTTCGCCGATGTAATCTTCTGCTATCGGATAGAAGGATACAGGATTCTTTCCGTCTCCTGTTACACCGCATACAAAGTAGCTTACATCATTTACCTGATGTCCTCTTTCATCAAAAGAAAGAGTCGGTTTTACAACAACGCCTTCCTCTCTTGTGGAAATACGATGTAATAATGCAGTTACATGTCTGTGGTCTCTGATATTATCTGCACTTCTTCCGTAAATCGGAACTGCTGCTATCGGAGTAAATTCCACTCTCATTTTTGCTGCATTTGTAATTTCCACATGCATGATTTCTACATTATGATTTAATGGTACAAAAGATGTTACTTTTGCTTCCAACTGATATTTTCTTGATTTTCTTGTTACGCTCTGCCACATAAGTCCGGCTGTTAATTCGCTTTCATCCTGACTGTCCGTAAATTTACGGCTTTCTTCTTCTGCGGATGCTCCGGTTACTGACCAGCTTCCCACACCTTCTACCTGACACCAGAAGTTTCTTGTAGAACGGTTATTATGTAAATTTTCTACGCTGACCGGCTCCAGTATAAATACATTCTGATTGATTTTGCTGTCACCGCCTAAGTTTGGAGTCACTGCACTCTTTATTCCGTTTTCTCCTGCTACCGGAAAATACTGGTAACTGTAATTCTCCGGTGTTTCTAATGTAAATGTTCCTTTCTCGTCTAAAAACTGGTAACTTGCCATTTTATTGCTCCTCCCTATTTTGTATTCCATTTGCATACTCTATGATAATGGAGCGTGTTCCTGCCGTATTGGCCGGCTCTCCTTTATCGTTAATTACATGACTGATTCCCGGATTTCCGGTAATCATAATGGCACATACGTTGTGTACTTTTACATTGTCTTTTTCCGGCAGTTCCATTGCACAAAAGGCTTCTACTGCCGCATCTCTATGGTAAGAATATATACCGATGCCCCATGCTTCAAAGTTTTCAACTGCTTCATCCACATACACAGATGCATAACCATTCATCCGCCCGCCATGGCTCTGCCAGTCCTTCTGCGTGGGTACATCATACGGCATTTCACTCTGATACATAATCAGTTTACCGTTCTCACCATTCCAGATCGTCTGGTATTCCATAAAATGTTCCACCATCAATGCATACATATGCACATCATTGCCATTTATAATAATTCCGTTTGCAGCGGTATTTTTGTCCCATGCCACATTATGACTATGATCCGCACGCCACACCCAGAAATTATCTCCTATAACGTTATTACTGTTTATTTTTACACAGTTCTTTGCCATTGCCGCAAATGCTGTATCCGCTCCGCCAATCCGGAAAAATACGTCCGACAGACAAATCGGTGCTTCGACATGTTCTGCACTGCTATTCTCTTCTCCGATAACCAGAAGATTGTCACTTTCTTTCTCTCCTGCATCGAATAAGATACCTGAAATATTAATGCCATCTGCATCTGTTGTTTCTATACATGCATTTCCGTTTGTTGGCTGTAACGTTGCCAGTCCTGTACCAAGTACAATTGTATCTGCATTATTTACTTTTAAGGCTTCATCCAGTAAATATATCCCCGGTGTAAACAACAGATTCTTTCCATTTGTCAACGCTTCATTTAAGGTTTCTGCTGTATCCGTTTCCGGTCTGGCTATATAAAATGTATCTAATGATATTTTCTTCCCTTCTGTTGCTCCATCTTTCCATGAAATCCCTGTTGCCTCTTTTCGCAGCTTTGGTACATAAACCATGAAGCCTTCTTTTTCATCATACACAAGGAAAGGCTTTTCCTGTATGATTGGTGTCACGGGTACAGACGTATAAGCTCTCTCCGGCCATGTTTCCACCGGGTCACACCCTTTTTTATCACCAAGAAATACCATATTCCAATTGTCACCCTGCCATGCCTCAAATTCATTATTTCTCGACAGCCATTGCTGTTGCGTACCGGAATCAATCGCAAGCTTCACTCTGGAATCTGCCAGAAAACCTCCACTGCACCATCCAAGCTCATCATGAAGAACTAATTCACCTTCAATTTGAACCCTGCGCATAAATGTTGCCTGTGAGACGGCCCACACAGTATCGCTGTCAATTTCCAGATTTTCCACGCCACGCCAGAAATTACAAAGAGCATTGTTGTTATCCGAATCTTTCCAAAGCCATCTCGCATCACACTGTAAGGACGCAAGCTTTGTATCTGTAGGCAGTGCACCTAATCCCGCTATCTGCGTATAAAATCCCACCTTGACGGCAATAGACTTATCATACGTTCCCGGCAGGAAATAAACTGAAAACGTTCCTTTCCAAATTGAGCTGCTTCCTGCCTGCTCCAAATTTCATCTAATATTTGGTTAACTTCCGCAGGTGTATCATCCGGTGAAAAAATGTATGTATTTTCTCCAAACAGTTTACTTGTATAATTTTTGGTGCGATGACTCCTGTAATCGTATATTTTTCCTGTTTTTATTGGCATATACAGTACTCCTGTGCAATCTAATAAAAAATCGTCGCTCGGCAGCGACGACTCTATAGCTTCCTCACTACATTCGAGCAATTTCCTAATATACATTTCTACTCCTATTTTAGTAAAATTTGATTTTTGAATTAAGGTGTCTTTTGTTAGTTTGGTATCATTTTTTTATTTTCACAGAAAATAAAAAACAGACACCTTTCTTATCTGAAAATGTCTGTTTTTTTCTAACAAATTATGTATTTATTTTTCTCACTCCCAATACTTATTTACATATTCTGCTGCCTTTTTGTGTGCAATAGAAAGTTTTTGCATCAGTTTAGATATTGCCTCTTCCTTTGATACTGAAAATTCTTTACATAAATCTATAAAAGCCTGTATACCTTCTTCTCTAATATCCTCAATCGCACGGCACATATTTACCATTCCCTCCTCATTTTGACATTTTTTCTTATACTTTATTAAATCTTTTTGATTCACCATAACGCTTATTGTGTCAAATGTCTCTTCATCCATGTGAGAAAACTCTTCAAAGTTCTCTTCCATATATTCCTGCAATGCATTTTTATCCTTACTACATTTCATAACACCAATAAGCTGCTTTAAACCCGTTTTAAATTTTTCTTCCTTAATGTCTTGTAACGTGATTAAATTCATCCGGTAATTTGTAATAAACTCTTTGTAGACTGCATTCTCTCCATCCAATTCCAACATACCGTATAAATCCGTACATCCCTCATATTCCCCAGTTCCATGATAAAACATAATAACGACTACCGGATTTAATCTTTCATCCCTGCTCATTTTTGACAGAAACTCTTCAGTGGTTCTTTCCTTCTTTTGATAGTTTTTATGAATAAATCTTAACTGTTTAATATACTCAGCAACTTCATATTCCATACATCGAAAGGGCATAGCATAATGAACTTTATTCTGATTTTCCACTCCTACAACTGCATACTTGTTTCCTTTTGCAATTCCCTTAACTACATCTCTTGTCCGCTCCAGTTTAATTTTTTCTCCATTCCCATCCTTAACCTTTTCATGATATACACCATCATAGCTCATCACATCCTCTTCCTCTATCTGACTCCTGCCGTCAAATAAAGCCCCATTAATAAAATCTGCAAAAATTTCTGGTATTGCCAGATAACTACACATGGCATGGTTCTTCTCACCCATAATATTCTCCTATTCTTTTGTTTAAATTTCCTTGAATCTACGGCAGAAATGCCTGATATTCTTAGATACGCTTATCGAAAACACAAAAGCATTATGAAATAAAGTAACTTCTGTGTCAGAAAAAGTACTTTGTGACATTTACTTTATCACAAAGCACTTTTTCTGACAAGATTATTTTTCTTTTTTCTTTTCCAAATCAATACACTAAAACCACCAAAAGGGAAAATGTGAATACAAAGCACATCATAAAAAGAACTACACATATATCCGCTAAAATGCTTTGATATATTTGTCAACTGTATGATTTTATATCTTTATCCCCGTCCACTTCCCCGACCGAAATCTCGTAGACGCAAAAATAAATCTGGAAATCTGATCCGCCAATATTCCCATCCATATACCGGCCATACCGAGTCCCATCACAAACCCGAAAATATAAGACCCCGCCGTACGAATAATCGTCACGCTGACCGTAGATGCAATCGCCGTATAAGTCGTATCTCCACCTCCTCGTAGACATCCCATATAAATAACCTGTGAAATCTGAAACAATACAATTACAATAATTAATCGTATAATCTGCACACCATAGGCAACAATTTCCTCTTCCTCAAAAAACAGCCTGTACAATGTTTCCCCTCCAAGGAAATACACCACTGCAAGCACACAGGAAATACACAGTCCTATCCTTCTGCATGTCTTTCCGTAAAGCTTCGCTTTCTCCGGGCTGCCTTCTCCCAGACTTTTTCCAATCAATGCAACTGCTGCCACCTGCATGCCATCTCCAAAGGAAAAGGTCAGGCCCAAAATATTCATCCCCACCTGATGGGCTGCCATGGCATCCGTTCCCATTTTTGCGGCCATCATGGCTGTTGACATAAATCCCACACGCATTAAAAGCTGCTCGATAAATACCGAATATCCCAGCTTTACGATACTGACACAGGGCTCAAGTGCAGGTTTAATTTTATTTTGAAGAATATATGGTATGCTGACAAAACCATCCTTTTTCATCAGAGATAAAATGCTCATAATACAAGCCACAACCGTACCAAATACAGTGGCAATTGCCGCACCTTTAATTCCCATTGCAGGAAATCCAAATTTTCCGTTAATTAAAATATAGTTACCAATAATATTCACTATATTTGAAACAAGATTTGTCCGCATGGCAACGACAGTATTTCCGGCACCACGTTGTGCCGCATTGATTCCCATGGAAATAACATTAAATACAATCCCACCCATAATAATCCGAAAATATGTCACTGCTGTTTCATGCGTATCTTCTGCTGAACCGCAAAAACGCATAATTGGATCTGCAAAACCTACACATAAGACAGATACGATTACTACACCTGCTAAAATAAACAACATGGCTGTTACCAGAATTTTGTTTGCCTCTTCTTTTTTCTGTTCGCCCCGCCTTCTTGCCACCAGTGCAGATACCGCCACGTTGATTGCAATAAAAAGAGCCAGCCCCATAAACTTTGGCTGTGCCGTCAGCCCAACTGCCGCAACCGCATAGGAACCTATAGAGCTAACCATCAGAGAATCTACCATACCAGCCAATGCCACAAAAAAGGACTCACATACAGCCGGCCATGCCATATGTAATGCCTCTTTTACAATATCACCCGATACTTTTTCTTTTATCCTGTTCACTTCAAATCACGTCCTTCTTTCTTATACATCGTAATAATTTTACATTAGTAAAATGAAAAATGTTTCAACGCTTTTTCTATACCATCTTCACTTGCATTTGCCGTTACATAGGATACCTTTTCAAACAAAGATTTTGGCAGAGAATTTCCCATCGCAACACTGTTCGGAACAAATGTAAGCATGGAAAGATCATTATTACTGTCTCCAAATGCATAGGCATTTTCCTTTGAAATCTTAAAATAATCCAATAAAAACTGTATTCCGGTCGCTTTAGAATATTGATACGGAACAAACTCCCTAAACGTACCTCCCCTATCAATACACTCAAAATATAAGTCACTGACTTTTCTAAATTCCTTCAATTGTTCCTCATCTCTGTACCAGATAACAAATTTGTCACAGGCAAAATCCTCCGCCTCCGGATTATGTGACATATCATAGTGTTTGGCTTTAAAAGAATAATACTGTCTCTCTGCATCCGGATGTTGCAATGGTCTTGTCGTATCAAACACTACTTCCAGTCTGGATTCAAAAAGAATATCCACATTTGTTTTTCTGGCCTGTTCCAAAATCTGCATGGTCACATCGTGTGTTTGTCCTACGTACAAAAGCTCCTGATTATTGTAGTAAATATTCGTCCCACAGCCACACACATAACCATCAAATCCAATCGACTGAAATCGTTCTTCTACATTCTGAAAACAGCGTCCTGTATTAATAAACATTAAATTTCCCTGTGCACGGGCAGCACGGATTGCTGTAACTGCACTGTCCGGTATGGAACCATTTTTTTCTGAAGTAAGTGTTCCATCAATATCAAAAAAAGCAATTTTTTTCATTCTATATATCTTCCTCCTCATGTCTGTAGTATACGGACAAAATACATCACCTATATCTTTCTGTAATCCTATAAATCTCATCTACTTTTTATAGTATATCACTTTATTATCCTTTCACATAAATTTTTTTAATAAAACTTTTTACCAAAATTCAGTAATTGACTTTTCGTGTGACCTATATTATATTTTTCCATGTTAGTTTATGCTAACTCAATTAAATTTTTTGGAGGTATTATGAAACGATTTCATCTGACACATTTATTTTTAGGACTTTCCCTGTCAGCTATGTGCTTAACAGGATGCGGAAGCTCTGACACACTGAAAACTCCCCCTGCTTCTGAGAATTCCACTGAGGATTTCACAACAGAAACTGCTGTAACAGACAGCACAGAATTTCCGATTACTATTTCTCATGCTTTTGGTGAAACCATTATCGAAAGCAAACCTACAAATATCGTAACTGTTGGCTGGGAAAATCAGGATACTCCTCTTGCCTTAGGCGTTGTTCCAACCGGTACATCTGCTGCCAATTACGGACTTGTCACAGAAGACAATATTCATCCTTGGACAGCAGAAGCATATGAAGCTTTAGGTGAAAAAAATCCTGTTGTTTTTGATGATATAGATGGGCTTGACTTTGAAGCAATAAGTGATGCAAATCCTGATGTTATTCTTGCTGCATATTCCGGCATGACAGAAGAAGAATACACTGTTTTAAGTGAAATTGCTCCGGTTGTTGCTTATCCCGATGCACCGTGGCAGACCTACTGGCGTGACCAGACAATTATCAATGCAACCGGTATGGGAATGAGAGCTGAAGGCGAAGCAAAGGTTGCTGAGATTGAAGCTGTCATTGCTGAAAAAGTAAGCGAATACCCTGACCTTGCAGGAACGAAAACTGCATTCTTCTGGATCAGTCCGGATGATTTCAGTACCTTTTATGTATATTTGCCGGCAGACCCAAGAGCAGCTTATCTGACAGACCTTGGACTTGAATTCCCTGATAGTATATTAGACATGGCAAACAGTACATCCGATTTCTCCATTACTTTAAGTCGTGAAAACACAGACCAGCTTAGCGATGTGGAAATGATGGTTGTTTATGGCGATCAGACATTACTGGATGCTCTTTTGGCAGATGAACTGATGTCCCAGATACCGGCTGTTAAAAACGGTGCGGTTGTCCTTGTAGACAGCACTACTGCTCTTGCCGGTGCATGTACACCGTCAATTCTTTCCATTCCGTATACAATTGACGAATATCTCAGTCTGCTGAATGAAGCACATGGTAAAGTTAAATGAAAAACAAACACATCTTCTTTGTAAGTATAATTGCAATAGCCTGTCTGTTGCTTAGTGTGTTACTTTCTATAACCTACGGAGTAAAATCCGTAGGTTTTGATAAGGTCATACAGGCACTTTTTCATCCGGACAACAACAGCTTTGACATAAACGTCATTCGCGCACGTATTCCAAGGACTGTTTTCGGTATACTTGCAGGCTGTGCATTGGGAGTCTCCGGTGCTTTAATGCAGTCCATTACCCGCAATCCCATTGCAGACCCGAGTATTCTCGGTGTCAATACCGGTGCTTCTTTATTTGTAGTTATTGGAATTGCATTTTTTCATATAAATACCGGCACTCAATATATATGGCTTGCCTTTTTCGGTGCCGCCATTACCGCTGTTCTTGTGTATGGACTGGCATCTGTCGGACAGGATGGTGCCACGCCAATAAAACTGGCTCTTGCCGGTGCTGCCGCAAGCACTTCCCTACAATCTTTAGTCAATACCATTATGATGCCCAAAACACAGGTTATGGATCGATTTCGCTTTTGGCAGGTAGGAAGTATCAGCGGTGCAACCTGGGAAGATATCCAACTTATCCTTCCGTACCTTATCATCGGATTTATTCTGGCAGCTTTTTTGACACCATCATTAAATACACTGGCACTAGGGGACGAGCTTGCCACAGGATTAGGTATTCATGTGACACGTACAAGAGGACTTGCCGCCCTCGCCGGCATCCTTTTGTGTGCTTCCGCAACGGCACTTGCAGGTCCCATCGGCTTTATAGGGCTTATGGTTCCCCATCTGGTACGCTTTCTTTACGGGCCTGACATCCGTAAAATTCTTCCGCTGTCCGCAATCTATGGCAGCACACTTTTATTGATTGCTGATGTTTTGGGACGCATACTCGGTCGTCCCGGTGAACTGGAATCAGGTATTATTACTGCACTGCTTGGTGCACCTGTATTTATATTTATTATTCGAAAGGTGAAAATTAGTACCCTATGAAAACAACTGGAAACAACAACATTTTATTGGGCTATAAAAACAGGCAGCGGCAATATTTGATAACTGTCGTAATACTGTTTCTGCTCGTTATGATACTTGCGTCTGTTACGATGATTTACGGAAACACTGTTTATTCACCGGATACCGTCTTTCGTATTCTTTTGGGAGAAGATTTAGATGGAAGTTTTACGATTAAAACCCTGCGTTTTCCAAGAATGTTTACCGCTGTTCTTTGTGGTTTTGCATTTGGTCTGTCAGGAAATACTTTCCAGAAACTTCTTGGTAACCCGCTTGCAAGTCCCGATATTATCGGTGTTACATCAAGTGCCAGTGTTGCTGCCGTATTTTCCATACTGATTCTCGGCCTGAATGGTACGATTGTTTCTGTTTTGTCCGTTCTATGCGGTCTGCTTGTTGCCGGAATCATTTACGCAGTATCACAAAGTAACGGAGTTTCTAACGAAAGACTTATCTTAACCGGTATCGGTGCTCAGGCTTTTCTGAATGCCTTGATTTCCTGGTTATTACTAAAAGCTTCTGAATATGATGTAGCAACAGCATTACGCTGGCTAAATGGCAGTCTGAACGGTGTAAAAATGAATGATGTACCAAGACTCTTGTTGACTGTCCTCATTTCCTCTGTAGCAATCATTGCACTTGGTCGTCACTTGAAGGTTCTTCAATTAGGAAATGCCTATGCAACGGCACTCGGTGTTCGAATAAAGCTTATTCGTCTTTTCCTCATACTATTTGCCCTTTTACTTGTGGCTTTTGCAACATCTGTCAGTGGTCCGATTGCTTCTGTGGCATTTTTGTCGGGACCAATTGCTTCCCGTATTTCCGGCAGTGGACGGAACAACAATCTCTCCTCCGGTCTGATTGGCAGCATCCTGGTACTGATTTCTGATTTGGTCGGACAATATGCCTTTACCACAAGATTTCCGGTAGGTATAATTACCGGTATTTTAGGTGCCCCCTACCTTATCTTTTTATTGCTTCGTATCAACCATAAAGGAGAGCGTGTATCATGAATCAACATATACTTTCTACAACTCATATTCGGGCAGGATATGATAACCGGACCATTCTTTCCGATATTAACATTACGATTCCGCCAAATAAAATCAGCGTCATTATCGGCGCAAACGGATGCGGGAAATCGACGCTGTTAAAAACATTTTCCAGATTACTGAAACCTTCTGCAGGACAGATACTTCTCGACGGTACAAACGTCTACACCTATCCGCCAAAGCAGGTTGCACGGACAATCGGCCTGCTTCCCCAGTCTCCCATAGTTCCTGAAGGAATCAAAGTGACTGACCTGATTATGCGGGGACGTTTCCCTTATCGTCAACTGTTAAAGGGGTCATCTGCACAAGATTTCAAAGCTGTGGAAGAGGCTATGGAAATGATGGGAATTACTGAACTTGCCAACCGTTATGTAGACGAGCTCTCCGGCGGCCAGCGCCAACGCGTATGGATTGCTCTGTCACTTGCTCAACAAACAGACATTCTTCTCCTTGATGAGCCGACTACCTTCTTAGATATTGCTTATCAGGTTGAAATTCTGGATTTACTGACCGATTTAAACCACAAACATCAAACAACCATTGTAATGATCCTGCATGATATTAATTTGTCTGCCCGTTATGCGGATTACCTTTTTGCCATGGCAAAAGGCGACTTGATTGCACAAGGTTCCCCTAAAGAAATCATTACGCCTAAACTGATTCATCAGGTATACGGGCTGGATTGTCTTGTTATGGAAGATCCTGTATCCAAAACGCCTCTTATTGTTCCAAAGGGCAAACACTATACTTCTTAAACAGCAAAATCAATGGACTGCACCTGCGCACGAAATCTGCCAGGTGTTGCTCCACTACATTTTTTCCTTTCTCAGTTTTATTTGACAATCTCTCCATCTCCCTATACCCTATATCTATAACTATGAAATATGAAAGGATTACTTATGTCCATAAAATTATTTACCATAACACACAAAGCTTTTACGCCGCCTAAGGACTCCATGTATATACCTCTTCATGTGGGGCGTGTAAACGCAGAAGATTTGGGCTTTTTAGGAGATGACACCGGAGATTCCATCTCTCAATTGAATCCCTACTTCTGTGAGTTAACCGGAATGTACTGGCTTTGGAAAAATTACCATGAGGCTGATTATATTGGCATTTGCCATTATAGGCGGTATCTCCTTAATGAAAACGGTTCCATTTTTACCGAGACACAATTAGAAACGATGCTGAAAAAATATGACATTCTCACAACGAAACTACTGACTTTGCCCGGCTCCTATTATAACGGATTTAAAGCCAACCATCATAGTAAAGATTTGATTACCACGGGGGACGTATTAAAAGAAAAATATCCGGAATACAAGATTATTTTTGACGAACTGGTACACGGTCCACACACTTATTTCGGAAACATTTTTATTACTTCTAAGGAAAATTACAATCGTTACTGTGAATGGCTGTTTGATATTTTATTTGAGGTACAGAAACGGACAGATTTTACGGGATATAATGGCTACCAAAAGCGACTTTTCGGATTTCTTTCTGAATTTCTTCAGACCGTATGGATACGTTACAACAATCTGTCCGTGTGCGAATGTATGGTTGGTATGGTTGGCGAAAAGTATGAAACAAGAAAATTAAAGGAACAGTTGGCTGCATTTTTTGAAAAGAGGGATTATACGTCGGCTGAAAATTATTTTTTGGAATGCTATAAGAAACGACCTGATGTGCTTATGGAAGCATCTGATGTAACCGGAGAACTGCGGCTCTGTATGCAGATTATTTCTACCTGTAAATTTGAAGACGAAACTTATGGACGATGTATTTTAGATGTTTTTCGTGATTATCATAGTTTAATCGAGCATTTCAGCTGGTTAAATTCTGCAGTTACCAATTTTATCAATGGATTTTCCTGCAAGGAAGATTTTGAATTTATGGAGCATAACACCACTATTACGCCTGTTTCTATAGAAATTGCAGTTAGATTGTTTTGCAAGGATACTTCTATGCAGATGGAAATGGTTCATGAGCTTTGCAAGCTCTGCAAGACCGATAATAACTACTAAATATGCTAACAAGCAACCTCTCACGAAAACCATCCTGAGAGGTTGTTGCAATAAACGCCTCACACTTCTTCCAGCACAGACACTCCCTTAGAACAATCTCCAGTCATCCACTGCCATTCTTCACTAAGCTCAATTTTCCCATTACTCATTACCCTCGGGGTACTATGACATATTCCTGCCCTAAGCTGCTTTTCTGTATTCATATGTTGATATTGAAAATCCAAACTTCCATCCCGGGCAACAGTTCCTATTATTGTTCCACTGATAACATCTCCGCCGCTATATTCAGCCCACAGAATATTGCCATTTTGGTAATATGTAAACAATGTCTGTCCGTCTACTTCTCCATTCTCTGAGTTCATTTTCGGTACAAAACATTTTCCATCATAATTAATTGTTGTATCAGTCTGATGCAATTCTTTTTCCATAACTTCATAAGCAAGAATCACGCCATTTTTCACCGGATATTTTTCATGCTTTACAGTCGTATAACCCAATTTTTCATAAAGATGTGCCGCAGGCAGGGACGCATCTAAAACCGCCTTGTCATGATTTTTTACAATCTCATTTTCGATTGTTTTTATTATATATGTACCATAGCCCTTTCCCTGATGCTTTGGTGACACATACACTCTCGTAATGTGGTTATCCACAAAGCTCCCCGTTCCCACAAGTACATTATCCACAACTAATACACTTACATTCCCCGCTTTTATATCTTTTGATACGGTCTCAAAATTATGATGATTACAGAAAAAGTCTACTACTTCCTTTGGATAATACTTAGGATAAATGATTTTAATTGTTTGCTGTACTATATTATATATTTCTTCGATTTCCTGCTCTGTGGCTAATCTGTAGTCCATCCCTGCTGCCTCCTAAATGTTGCTTAAAAAATTCCAAAAATCCATCCTCCACAGCAAGTTGCTCCAGCTCATTTTCCTCTAAATCGTAATAATACTTTCCCGTCTTAATATCAATCGAAAGACTATCTAGTGGAAATCCTTTTTTTCTTACTGCATGTGGCTTTGAAGTAATGATAAACGGCTCACTTGCCATACTTTCCTCCATTGCTTCATAAATATGCTCTTCATCCAAGACAAGACAAATCGCGTTTCTATATCTTGCTGTCAAGTCTCCATACTTTTCTGCCAGTTTCGTATAATGCTCTATCATTTCATCATCCGACAGATACTTCCCCCGAATCGTCCTCACATGAACTCCCGGTTGTTCACTTTCAGGTATTTGATTTATGTATAGCCCGGAATCACAGGAAAATACCGGCATCTGAAATGCCCTATAATATTCTAATGCTTTCTTTTTCGCATTTTCCAAAGGCGTCACTCCGTCTTCTTCTATTGTAGGTATTTCCATATTTATTTCTTTTAATCCAATAATTTGAATATTCAGACATTTTAGACGTTTTCGCATAGCCTCCAGTTTTGCCGGATTTCCTGTACCGTAAAGAATTTTCATCACTTCTTATTCCTTCCACAACTATCCTTATTATCCTAATTTTTCAGTAAAATCTTTCATCATTTCTGAAATTTTTATCTGTTGCGGGCATACCTGTTCGCAGCTTCTGCATCCTACACACGCAGAAGGCTGTTTTTCCTTCGGAATTGCTCCCATTGCCATAGGTGCAATAAATCCACCACCGGTAAAAATATGCTCATTATAAAGTTCTATCAAATGCGGAATGTTAATTCCTTTTGGACAATGTGTTATACAATACTTACATGCGGTACATGGAAGCATTGTTTTTTTCGTCATTTCATCAGCAAATCCAAGTAACACATTCATTTCTTTCTCTGCAAGCGGTTTATCTTCTTTATATATTTCAATATTTTCTCTTAATTGCTCAAAATTTGACATTCCGGATAACGTAACTGTAATTTCCGGTATGGTCTGCAAAAACCGGAAAGCCCATGCAACAGTTTTTTCATCACGGTACTGTTTTAAAATATCTTCTTTTTCTTTGTCCAATGCTGCCAGTTTTCCACCTCTGAGAGGTTCCATTACCCATACCGGAATCTGATATTTATTCAACAGATCTACCTTTTCTTTCGCTTTCTGGAACTCATAATCCAGCCAGTTTATCTGAATCTGCCCAAACTCCATATCTTTTCCATAAGCATTTAAGAAACGCTCCATTACTTCCAAACTTCCATGTGCGGAAAATCCCAAATGTTTAATTCTTCCGTTTTTCTTCTGTTTCATCAGATAATCATAAATTCCATATTCTTCATTCAGATAAGCATCAATATTTAATTCACATACATTGTGAAAAAGATAGAAATCAAAATATTCCACTTTACATTTTTCTAACTGTTTTTCAAAAATTTCTTCTACTTTTCCGATATTCGCTAAATCATATCCCGGAAACTTTGATGCAAGATAAAAACTTTCTCTTGGATATTTACTAAGAATATCACCCATTACAAGTTCAGAATTGCCATTATGATACCCCCACGCCGTGTCATAATAATTAATTCCTGCTTCCATTGCATACGCAACCATTTCTTCTGCTGCTTTCACATCAATTGCAGAATCATTACCGTCAATAACAGGAAGGCGCATTGTTCCTAAACCTAATGCAGATAACTTCTTTCCCTGAAACTCTTTGTAAACCATAATTGTCCCCTCTCTTTCTTGTATCATAAAATTTGTACTTCTTAAAATGATTTCTTTAGTTTATTTCCTTTTTTACTATGGATTTTCCTCTCCATTTTCCGCTTTTCCACCGTCCCATAACAATCAGTCCTCTGATACATTCATCCGTTGCAGTTCCCATAAAGACACCTGCTACGCCAAGTCCTGCCACAATCCCAAACAAATATCCTCCTGTAGCACCGAGACACCACATAGTAAACAATCCTACGAGAAGCGGAAACATATAATCACCGGCAGCTTTCAGACTGCATACAAATGTCATATTCAGACAACGGCCGATTTCTAAGAAAATATCCACAAACATAATCCAGAATGCAAGTTGAATAATCTTCTCATTGGAAGTAAACAGTCTGAGCGAATATGGAGATATAATACAATTTATCGTAGTTAGTCCAATAGTAATAGGCAAAGAAATTCGTAGCGTTTTCCACACCCTTTTATATGCTTCATCCTCTTTTTCCGCACCCACAAGATGTCCTGTGATAATCTGCGTTGCCATAGCCACCGAATTAGAAAATACATTTGCCAGCGAAATTAGTGAATTACAATATATTCTTGCATTAACCGCCTCATTTCCCATACTGTTGACAAAGGAAAGAAGCACCATCTGGTACATATTATAAGACATACTTTCCCCCGCGGAAGGAAGTCCGATTTTAATCATCTGTGCCAGCAATTTCCCCGGAAATGGATTGAGAAATCTAAGGGAAACCTTTCCTAAACGGTAACGATAAAATACTACCAGCGCCATGACCAACGCCGCAACTCTTGCTATTACGGTAGAGATTGCAACTCCTGCCACACCAAGATTTAAGAATTTCAACGGACCATATAAAAACAGATAGTTTCCTACAATATTAATCACATTAATAATTAGAGAAATATACATTCCAACCTTTGTATGCCCATTACAGCGTAAAATTTGCAGCATGACATTATAACAAGCCTGAAGAAACAAAAATCCACCCACAAAATTCAAGTATGTCAATGCATCGGGCATCATTTCTTTTGATACCTGCAACAACTGCATACATGGTACTTTTAACAAAACAACCAACACACTTAGCGCTAAGCCAAACACAAAATTAACAACCAGTACTAATGTATAAATCATGTTCATTTTGTCGTACTGTTTTGCTCCCAAATACTGTGCCACTACTACTGATGTTGCCGTGGATATAATCCCAAACATTAATATAATGAGGCTCATTAACTGATTGGCATTTCCTACGGCACCTACTGCATTTTCAGAATAATGGCTGAGCATCAGTGTATCTACATTATGTACCAGAATATTCAAAAAGGTTTCCAGAAACATCGGTCCCGCCAAAAGCAACAAGGAAGTATTTTCTGTAATTTTATTAGTTTGTGTTTTCAAACTTCATCACTTCTTTCGTATTTCTTATTGAAAAAGATTATCATAGTTGAACTTCATCTTATAATGACATTTTAATTCCATCCTCTCTTCAATCTTCTTTTCTGCATTTTTTTCCAAATAATACGTGCATCTTTACACATTATGTCATCTATCCCCAGTAATGATACCAAAATTTCATTATCCACAATATCTAAAACTTTTTCTATATCATCACCTTTTCTAATAAAAGAGTCAACCCTTGTTAGTACTTCTCTTACTTTTTTTATAGGAATATCATCTAATCTTGGAACAATTATATTTCCCACTTCACCCGGAAGAATTTCTAACACTCCACCGCCATAGCTTCTTCCACAGAGTTCCGTAAACGCAAAAGAAATGCTGTTATAGTAAGACAAAATTGCCCGCTCCGGCTCAATTCCTTCATTAAATTTAATTCTATGCATCGTATCAGTAGATACTGCATCACACTGATTTAAGACAAACTTTGGATACAAATTATTTCTACGCAAAAAGAACGCATCCGGTACCCATATTGACGGAATACGATACCATCTGTCTCTAATAGAGCATTTATAACCTTTGTTCTCCCCGTTCTTTTCACCTTTCTTAATATATTCCTTATGCTTTTTAGGATAACGCTTATACTCAACATCCGGAAAATCAATCAAAAAAGCTGCTTTATTATTATTTACATTCAGCATCCAATCCTCATGTGTAAAATATATACTATTTGCATGAGCACTTCTCCCAATTAATGGTCGTACAACATCCTGCAACCGGTATTTTTCAACTACTTTTTGTTCCACAGAAAAATACTTATTATTACCTGTTGTAATCCCAACATTGATTAAAGCAATATCTGATAACTTTTGAAAACGCTTATCTTCTCTGATGCGTTTAACTAATGCGTTTTCTTCAACATTAGTGAAGTACTTTGTCCACTTCTCATGAACATGCTGTAATTTTTGAAAATCATTCGCCTCAATATCAAATGACTTTAAATCCTCCAAATTATTCAGTTCTACAATTCGAATTCCTTTTTCTTCGTCACCCTTTTCACCAATAAAAACAACTATTTCCTGCTCTATATCCGGGAAAACAAGCTCTTCAAACGTAATAAGAGTAATTTTAGAAAGATTATCTGACAAAAAAAGTCTTAAATCTTCTGCATATGCAACTTGCATAATCTCTGCCGGAATTACAAACGCTATTTTGCCGTTCTTACTCAACAAATTTACACAGGAAACAATAAACCCAACCCATGTATTTACGAGCTTATTCGCTTTCATTCCTTGAGATGTCAATATCTCCGACATTAAATCACGTTGATTTTCTTCCAAATATTGATATCTGATATATGGCGGATTCCCTAAAATCAAGTCATACTCAACAGAATCCTTATTCGCTCTATAAAAGTCAAAGAAATCCTTATTTATCACTTTGACATTTTCATAAGCTTTCATTCTTTCCTTGACCTTTTTCGCCTCTGTTCCGTTAATTTCAACAGCATCAATATTGGTATACTTTTTCACACAATCCGCCTTAATCAATGCATCCAAAAACACACCGTCACCACAGCTTGGCTCCAAAACACTCTTACAGTCAGTTCTGCCTGTAAACAATTCAACCATCATTCTTGCTAATGGTAATGGTGTATAATAGGCACCTCTAAGCTTCTGTGCAGAACTATCTTCTTTTAACTTCATACAATCACCTAAAAATTCTGCTGATAAACTTTTGTTATCATTTCTTTAATCTTCTTTATCAGCCTATTCTTTTCCTTTTCCAGCACATTCCGTGTGGCCTTATCCGTCTTACCTAATAATTCTTCATTTAATTTGCCAACCCGCTTCGTATTATCTACAACCTGGTCATATAACTCCTTTTGCTTTCTATCCGAAAAATCCAACTTGATAAAAGGAACCATAGGTAATGTATATGTTCCTCTTGCTATAAATCCACCCTCAAAATCACTACCAATTAATTGTAAATACAAATCTGTCCATGGATGAGATAACCATGCATGTATATACTCCAACTGATATTCACTATTTTCTTTCAGGGATATTCCCACATAACCTGCTGTTCCACCGGAAGCAATTAAATAGTGAGTTGTATCCATAAGATATAACGGATCATCTTTTTTACGATTAACTCCGACAATTATTTTGTCCCTATTATTAAGGCTTGTAATTGCTTGACTTCTTCCATAACGATACCATTCATCTTCATCGGAAACTGCCGGTTGCACATCTCGATTTCCGCCTAATGACTTTGGTAATAACTTATCTTTGTGTTCTAATAAATATTCCCATGCATACGGATATTGTTCTTTCATTATATCCTTTGTCATAAAATTGCCATTCTGGTCATACGGAAAAATATTATAGTTAATTTTAACCTGATTAATATTGCTATATGTATTCAACATACCTTGTTCGGTTCTCGAAGGTTTAAAATATAATCTCAAAATTCCTCTTTCAATCATATATTCCTTACCTTGAACCCTGAACTTCACATAGTTCTCATCCTCAGATACAATTGTTTTTCCTTCAATCTTATATACTTTTTCTGCACTTGTTTGAATTCCATTATATATCTCTACTATATCGGACAATGAAACTATTTTTGTTTCCGCATTTTTCAGCATTTTAACATACTCATTATCATCCGATACAAACCACGGTGAACCATCATTAATAATTGAGGTATCATTCCATGGCATACAGTTCAAACTTTTTTTAGAAATCAGGGTATATTGTTCCTTTTCATCATTCCACAAGTGAGCCACCTTATCTACTGTCCTATATGCCAAATGTTCTACATTGTTTGTACCCACTGTAAGAATTGAACTATATATCGTCTTATCTTTAAATAACTGAGTGGCTCCAAAATCATCCAGTTTGATAATCTTATCTTTAAGCATAAGACGAAGCTTTTCTGACGATTCAGTATGTAAAAATTTATTCGGTACAATATAACACACTAAACCGTTCCTGTTAATCAAATTTAATGCTTTCTCGATAAACAAATAGTATTTATCGTACTGTTTATGAGAACTTCCATATTTCTTATAAATTGTAACTTCCGCATTAGTATGAAGTTTTTTAATATCTTCTGTCTTAACATAAGGCGGATTTCCAATAATTGCATCAAACTTATTTCCACCATTTATTTCCTGCCAATCAGACGGACCTATATTTATTAAATCTTCTGATGTAATTGTCAATCCATCAATATCTTCACTTGTCACCAATGAATTGCCACATTTAACATTGTCCTCCAATTCCGGTAATATAGGTTTACTGCTCATAACAGATGGCTCGGTTTCGTTCTCAATTAATTTTAGTAATAAGGAAAATTTACTAACTTCTACTGCATGTATATCAATATCTACACCATAAATACAATTTGTCAAAATTTCTTTCTTATCAACTAACGGCAATTTCTCAATACCATCTTCCACCATCAACAAATGTTCTTTATCATTTACCTTGTACCATTCAGTACAATAATCAACCAAATATTGATATGCTTCTTCTAAAAAAACACCTGAACCGCATGCAATATCGGCAATTTTCAATAATAATATTTCTTCCGGAGTCTTTCCTTTACATAATGGTTCTAATGCATTTTTTACCATATATCTCACTATTTCCACCGGTGTACTGACCACTGATTTATATATATATTCCTTTTTTTGCGCCAGAACAATTTTTCCGTCCTCCAATATCAGACTTTCTGCTAAAAAGGATTCGTATATTTTCCCCAAAATACTTGGTTCAATAATTGTGAACATATACGGTGTCTTAGGATAATACAACGACTCTATCATTTCAAAAATAATGTCACAACTCAAATCGAAAATAAGACTATCATTTTTGAACAAGCCTGAATTATACCGTTTGTCCGCTTCCTTAAAAACAGTAGTTAATACCTTCTGCAATGCCGCTCTGTCTTCCACTGTTTCATACAATTTCATGTACAACGGCAATTTTCTGTCTTCACAAATTCTCAAGAAAATTATTTGATTGATAAAATCTTGTACAATATCATTAAGTACACTAATATTTCTATATTCTTCCTTTCCTTCATACAAATAGTTTCCTATTTCAAGTCTCCATTTATTAATCTGCTTAAGAAAGGTTTCATCAATCTCTGTACTAAATCTGGTCTCACTCTGAAAATTTGATTTAACAAATTCATCATATTGTCCCGAATATACATTGTCTCTGGAAATCAAATCAGCAATTTCGTGGTACTTTTCTACATAATCTTCATAGCTATATTTTCGATACAAAGAAGTACTTGCATTATCCCCTTCTTCCGGTTTATTAGTTGTATCATAAATAAGAAGATTTTCAAAGTTTGTCAGTATTGCTAATGCATGATTAGCATTCCAACCATATTTCCTGGTCTGCATTGCCGGTTCAAGTTCAGTAGTTATATCTACACTTGGTTTCTTTGCCTCAACAAAAATTTTAGACACACCATTCAATGTCAATGTGTAATCCGGTCTTTCTGAACTACTGGAAAACTTTTCTACTACAACTTCTTTATATTGTGGCAACTTTCCTTTTTTATTATGTACATCCCAGCCAAAACACTCCAACAGAGGACTAATGTATTCATCTCGACATTCCGTCTCATTATATGCATTTTTAGCATCACGATAATAACTCATGCTTTCTTTATATTGCATTATTAATTGCCTTAATCTATCAATGCACATATAACAATCTCCTCCCTGCATATAATTATCCATCACATTAGTTCCTATTCTTCGAAACACTGCCAAAAGTATAGCACATATGTTCTGTTTTTTCAATGTGTTTTATGGGATTTCATAGTAGTTCTTAGTAATCTTACCTTCTAAAACCATCCCTAACCTTGTTGCATTACTCAAGAAATACCGTACAAATACAACTGCTTGGAATTGGATAAAGAAAAACCCCTGCAAACCAGTGTTTACAAGGGTTTTGAATGTTCTGTGAATTTTCTCTTTGAGAAAAAATATTATCTCTTTGAGAACTGTGGAGCACGACGAGCTGCTTTGAGACCGTATTTCTTTCTTTCTTTCATTCTTGGATCTCTTGTTAAGTATCCTGCTTTTTTAAGAACTGGTCTGAAATCAGCATCTGCCTGTAATAAAGCTCTTGCGATACCATGTCTTACAGCACCTGCCTGTCCTGTGTATCCGCCACCATGTACGTTTACAAGAACATCAAATTTATCAGCTGTTTCTGTAGCTGCTAAAGGCTGACGAACGATAACCTTTAATGTTTCTAATCCAAAATATTCATCGATACTTCTTTTATTAATTGTAATGTTACCTGTTCCAGGTACTAAATATACTCTAGCGATAGATTTTTTTCTTCTACCTGTTCCGTAGAATTTTGCTGCGTTAGCCATTTTAATTTTCTCCTTTCAGTCCTTTAATTAAAATGTTAATACTTCAGGTTTCTGAGCTGCATGATTGTGCTCCGGTCCTGCGTATACATGAAGTTTAGTATACATCTGTCTTCCTAAAGGTCCTTTTGGAAGCATACCTTTTACAGCAAGTTCAATAACCTGTTCAGGTTTTTTAGCTAATTTTTCTCTTAATGTTGTTTCTTTCATACCACCAACATAGTCTGAATGATGATAGTAAATTTTCTGGTCTAATTTCTTACCGGTTACTTTAATTTTTTCAGCGTTGATAACGATTACATAATCACCTGTATCAATATGTGGTGTAAAAATCGCTTTGTTTTTACCTCTTAAAACTTTAGCAACTTCGGATGCTAAACGTCCGAGTGTCATATCTGTAGCGTCTACTACATACCATTTTCTATCGATTGTAGCTGGACTAGCCATAAATGTTTTCATAGTTACACTTGCTCCTTCCTTAGCCTGCGAATCCGTGCCTTTAGCGCGAATTTGCGATTAAAAGAATTATCCTTTTAATCTTTTTCCTTAATCATAAATCAAGTCGTTTGACTTTCCTCATTTTGTTCTTTTCCTTTTCTTTGTGCAGATGTCCGGCCACACTCCGAAAATTCCACGAACTTAAGTTATTACTATATTTAATATATCGTCACCGGGGCTTTGGTTTCGATACATTTAAACATTGTCACAGTTAGATATTATATTATACGCACCCCCGCGTGTCAATGCCTTTTTCAAGAAAAACTAGGAAATTTCGGCAATATCCGGAAACTCGTATTTGTATAATGTTAATCCACATGCCGGTGCCGTAGGTCCCGCGAAACTTCTGTCACATTTCTCTATAATATCCTTCACCTGTACCGGTTCTAAATTGCCTCTTCCGACTCCCATCAACGTTCCTGCAATAATTCTGACCATATTATATAAAAAACCACTCCCGGAAATACGAATAACAATTTCCTTTCCCTCTCTGAACACAGAGGCTTCATAAATCGTTCTTACGGTTGTTTCTACTACCGCCGCTGCTGCACAAAAGCTTTTAAAATCCTGTTCTCCAACAAGATACTTTGCTGCCTCCTGCATTTTCCCTTCATCAAGCGGTACATAAGTAAAATGGGAATAAAGCCTTTTTAACGGCATGGGAAACTCTGCATTATAAATACGATATTCATATGTTTTTTTTGAATCACAATGACGGGGATGAAAATCTGCCTCTACCTGACATGACTTCTGGATACGAATATCTTCCGGTAAGCGTTGATTTAGCGCATAAGTAAATTTCTCCGCCGGCATTCTGGCAGTTGTATCAAATACTGCAATATTTCCTAATGCATGTACCCCTGAGTCTGTTCGGCTTGCACCTATTACTTTAATTTCTTCTCCTAATAATTCAGACAGACAACGATTCAATTCTCCTTCAATGGTAATCCCATTCGGCTGTACCTGCCATCCGCAATAATTTGTTCCATCATATGCCACAACAAGCAATACACGTTTTTTCTGCTTTTTCAAATCTGCAACTTCCATTCCTTCTCCCTGCCATTTATTTCTTATCGCAACTTTAGATTCCCAATCCCAGAATTTCGGGAAGAATATTACCTGCTATGATGCATACTGCAAGATAAACTGCCGTAATTGTATATGCCAGGGCATCACGCTTTTTATATTGAATCGGTTTCATTTTTGTACGTTTGTCCCCGCCACGGTAACATCTTGCTTCCATCGCCATTGCCAGGTCATTTGCCCGACGAAATGCCGAAATAAATAACGGTACTAACAACGGAACCAGACTCTTTGCTTTTTTTATCAGATTACCACTTTCAAAATCTGCACCTCTTGCAATCTGTGCCTTCATAATCTTATCTGTTTCTTCCAAAAGAATCGGAATAAACCGAAGTGCAATTGCCATCATCATTGCCACTTCATGCACCGGCACATGAATTACCTTCAATGGTTTAAGCATTTTCTCCAATCCATCCGTTAAATTATTCGGGGTGGTAGTCAGTGTCATGACAGAAGAACCAATAATTAAAAATGTCAGCCTGATTGCCATGAATACCGCAGTCCTCACTCCTTCTTTTGTAATCGTAAGTTTCCATACCGTAAAAAGTGCTTCACCGGGTGTCAAAAACAGATTAAATATAACTGTAATCATCAACAGCACCATAATGGATTTCATACCTTTTACCATAAATTTAAAAGGTACTTTTGAAATCTTGATAACGATTGCAAGAAAAAGTGCCGCAATGACATAACCGATGAAATTATCCACCACGAAAAGTGAAACAATAAATACAAGTGTGGTTATCAGTTTTACTCTCGGGTCAAGTTTGTGGATAACCGAATCGGATTGATAATATTGTCCTATTGTAATATCTCTAAGCATCTGTAACATCTGCTCCTTATTTCTTTTTAAACAGCCTCAAAATCTCTTCCTTGGCTTCTGTTATCGTAGTTGCATCCGAATTTACCGAAAATCCGTTTTCCTTTAAGGCATGCATAATATAAGTTACCTGAGGCGCTGCCAATCCTACCGTTTCCAATTCTTTATAATGCCTGAAAACTTCCTTTGGCGTATCGTCAAACATAACTTTTCCACGATTCATAACAATAATTCGTCCTACATATTTCGCTACATCTTCCATACTGTGCGATACCAAAACTACTGTCATATTCGTTTCTTCTCTCAGTTTTTTTATCTGATCCAGAATTTCATCCCGCCCTTTCGGATCCAGTCCTGCTGTAGGTTCATCCAAAATAAGCACCTCCGGCTTCATGGCAAGCACACCTGCAATCGCTACTCTTCTTTTCTGACCACCGGATAATTCAAACGGAGACTGATAAAAATACTCTTCCGGAAATCCTACAAGACGTAACGCTTCAAATGCACGAAACTCTGCTTCCTTTTTAGACAATCCTAAATTCTTTGGTCCAAAACATACATCCGAAAAAACATCTACTTCAAAAAGCTGATGCTCCGGATACTGAAATACTAATCCAACTTTACTACGTAATTCTTTCAGATTATAACCGGCTTCATGAATGTCTGCACCATTATAATAAACTCCGCCACTTGTAGGTTTCATCAGACCATTTAAATGCTGTACAAGCGTAGATTTCCCCGAACCGGTATGTCCAATCAGACCAATGAATTCACCGTCATTTATGGTCAGGGAAACATCATCCAGTGCTTTTACGGGCATCTCTGTATCCCCGTCATATATATGATTTACATGGTTCAAAATAATTGACATCTAAATAACCATACCTTTCCTGTAACATGCCGATTTAAGCCACAAACATTTTGTACGTCTTAGTTAGCTTGGCTGTTTTACCTCTTTTAATGCTTCTATCAGCTCTTTTGTTGTTAGAATTCCTTCCGGAATATCCAATCCACCCTGCCGTAATTCATGTGCAAGCAAAGTTACCTGTGGCACATCCAGACGCAAAGATTTCAGTTTCTCCACCTGTGAAAAGATTTCCCGCGGAGTTCCTTCCAGCTCCACATGACCTTTGTCCATAACAAATACCTTATCTGCATGAATAATTTCTTCCATATAGTGCGTAATCAACACAACGGTAATACCTTCTACATCATTTAATGCACGAATGGCTCTAATAACTTCTTTTCGTCCGTTTGGGTCAAGCATTGCCGTAGGCTCATCTAAAATAATACATTTGGGATGCATGGCAATCACACCTGCAATGGAAACTCTCTGCTTCTGTCCACCTGACAACTTATTCGGAGAATGCTTGCGAAATTCATACATTCCTACCGCTTTCAGACTTTCTTCGACTCTTTCCCAAATTTCTTTTGTTGGAACTCCCATATTCTCAGGTCCGAATCCTACGTCCTCTTCCACAATCTGACCAATAATCTGATTGTCAGGATTTTGGAATACCATACCTGCTTCCTGACGGATATCCCAGATTTTATCCATATCCTTTGTATCTTTTCCGTTGACCCAAATGGTTCCTTCTGTTGGAACAAGAATTGCATTGATATGTTTTGCAAGCGTGGATTTTCCTGAACCGTTATGTCCAAGTATGGCAATAAACTGCCCCTCTTTTACATCCAAATCCACATTGTCTACCGCACGGGTAACCCCTTCTACATTTCCTTCTTCATCCCGTCTTATATATTCAAATATCACTTTACTGGCACTAATGATTCCCATTTATGACCTCGTTTCTATCTGTCAGTTTCCCTCTCAGAAACTATGCTGTCTATCTGACCATTTACGGACTTAATTGTACTAAATTATCCTGCTAATTACAAGGTGTTGTTATTTATTTAAACTTCCATAGTTTTCATTTTAAATTAAGTATTTTATATCAAAAACTACCTATGTTATAATGACAAAAGCATTAAAAATATTAATTTAAAAGGTTGGTATACTATGAAACAATTTTTAAAGCCTGTTTTAATTTTAATTGGTATTATCATTATAGCCTCTGTCATATCTAAAGTTTTAAATAAATCCGAAACACTGACAGAGTATGCGGCACGCGACAAAGCAACTCACTCTGCTGAATCAACCGAACTTTCTACTGAATTACAACCGGAAACTTCTAATGAGCAAGAGGCAACTACAACTTCTCCTACGGCAGAGTCTAATACTGTAACCGACACAGCTTCTACAAACGAAGAAACAGTTGATGTTACACTCTCTTTTTATTATGAACCTTTGTCTGATGAATTGATTAACAAAATAACAGGAATCTCCTATGTTGAAAACGAAAATATATCCTTGGATGATTTACGATACGTGCATATTCTTCATTATAATTTTGACAGTGAAGCAGTAGAAGGTGAATTAATCTGCAATGAAGCAATTGCACAGGATTTACTGGAAATATTTTATGAATTGTATTTGGCAGAATATAAAATTGAAAAAGTACGCTTAATTGATGAATATGATGGTAACGATACTGCTTCCATGGAGGATAATAATACATCCTGTTTTAACTACCGTGTTGTTGACGGAACCACAAAATTATCAAAACATGCCTATGGACTTGCTATTGATATCAACCCATTTTACAACCCCTATGTTGTATTTCAATCAGATGGCAGTACCTATATTTCCCCGAAAGGCAGTGAAGCGTATACAGACCGCTCCTCAGACTTTCCTTATAAAATTGATGAAAATGATTTGTGTTATAAACTATTTAAAGAACATGGCTTTACTTGGGGTGGCGACTGGAATTCATGTAAAGATTACCAGCATTTCCAGAAAGCAAAATAAACAATTCAAAAAAAAGCGGCGAGTTATATTTCACTCACCGCTTGCTTTTATTATCATTATACTAACTCAAGAAGTACTTCTAAAGCACCGTCACCTTTACGCTGTCCGATTTTAACGATTCTTGTGTAACCGCCCTTACGATCAGCATATTTAGCGCCGTATTCATCGAATAATTTAGCTACTAAATCAACTTCTTTTGTTCCTCTCTTCTTACCAGCGTTAGTAGTAGGAACTTCTGTTACTGTATATAAAACTTTAAGCATCTGTCTTCTTGCATGAAGTCTGGAAGGCATATCTTTTTTGATTTCCTTTTCTACTTCATCATAAACAGTTTTCTTTTTACCATCAACAACTTCTTTTACTCTCTTACCGTCTGCATCTTTACGAGCAACTTTTGCAGTAACTTTTACCATTTCAAAGTTATCTTTTTCTTTTACTGCTAAAGCGATAAGACCTTCAGCGATTTTTTTAACTTCTTTAGCTTTTGCTTCTGTAGTAACGATTTTACCGTTGTTTAAAAGTGCTGTTACCTGGTTTCTAAGTAATGCTTTTCTCTGGGAAGATGTTCTTCCAAGTTTTCTGTATTTTGCCATTTTTCTATCTCCTTTTAATGGGCTTCCCTCCGGCCACGCTCTTTGGACTTACTTACCGAAAGGTATTAATAGTTTCCATTATATGAGTAACACGCCTACGCATTTTAGACTTATTAGACATGCATCATAACAATTTCGAGGAATGCTAAAGCATTCTTCTGCAGGAAACTGTAGTTGTTCTTAGGCAGGGTTCTTTCATGCCTTAGAATAACTTTTCCTGCTTTACTCTTCTGATGGATTAAGCTGTAAGCCTAATTCTTTCAATTTTGCTAAAACTTCTTCTAAAGACTTACGTCCGAGGTTACGAACTTTCATCATATCTTCTGAAGTTTTATTTGTTAATTCTTCTACTGTGTTGATACCGGCACGTTTTAAGCAGTTATAGGAACGAACTGACAGTTCTAACTCATCAATGCTCATTTCCAATACTTTTTCTTTCTCGTCATCCTCTTTTTCTACCATAACTTCTGCAGTTTTAGCATTTTCGGATAAGTCGATGAAAAGACCTAAATGTTCGCTAAGTACCTTTGCAGCTAAACTTACTGCTTCGTCCGGAACTAATGTTCCATTCGTACGCACGTCAAGTGTAAGTTTATCATAGTCTGTAATCTGACCAACACGAGTATTTTGTACAGTAACGTTAACTCTTTCTACAGGTGTGTAGATGGAATCAACTGCGATTACACCAATTGGTAAATCTTCATGTTTGTTTTTATCAGCGCTTACATAACCTCTACCTTTTGTAATGGTAAGTTCCATGTATAATTTACTGTCTTTACCACCGCTCAAAGTAGCGATTACTAAATCAGGGTTAAGAATCTCGATGTCCTGATCTGCCTGGATATCGGAAGCACGTACTACACCTTCACCTTCAAACTCAATATATGCAGTCTTCGGTTCATTTGTATCACTATTATTTTTAATAGCCAAACTCTTAATGTTCATAATAATTTCAGTAACATCTTCCTTTACGCCCGGAATAGAACTGAACTCATGAAGAACACCTTCAATTTTCACCTGACTTACAGCAGCTCCCGGAAGAGAAGAAAGCATAATTCTTCTTAAGGAATTACCTAATGTAATACCATATCCTCTTTCTAAAGGTTCTACTACGAATTTGCCCACTTTTCCGTCTTCCGAAATTTCTTCAACCGTAATATTTGGTCTTTCAAAATCAAACACTGCAAATACCCTCCTTTACGAACTTTTAATTTGGTAATGTAGGTGGAAAATGAGCGGAGACTCTCCGCTCGATTCCTATTACTTACTATATAATTCGACAATAAGCATTTCGTCAACCGGAACATCAATCATTTCTCTTGTAGGAAGATTTTTAACTGTTCCTTTGAATGCTTCTTTCTCTACGTCCATCCATTCCGGATATAATCTTCCGGCTGTTACTTCGAGGATATCTTTATATCTCTGTAATCCTTTGGATTTTTCTCTGATTTCGATTACGTCACCAGCTTTGATTAAGTAAGACGGAATATTTACACATTTACCGTTTACTAAAACGTGTTTGTGTCCAACGATCTGTCTTGCTTCTCTTCTTGTTCTAGCGAATCCCATTCTGAAAACTACGCTGTCAAGTCTTCTTTCAAGAATAACCATAAGGTTTTCACCTGTCTGGCCTTTCATTCTGTCAGCTCTTTCATAGTAGTTTCTGAAAGGTTTTTCAAGAACACCATAAATGAATTTAGCTTTCTGTTTTTCTCTTAACTGAAGACCATATTCACTTACTTTTTTACCTGCTCTTGCATTTGTTCTATTGGATTTTTTGTCATATCCTAAATAAGATGGTTCTAAACCAAGTGTTCTACATCTTTTAAGTACGGGTACTCTATTAACTGCCATTGTTGGCTCCTTTCTTTTAAAGGAGAGTTGCTCTCCTGCTATTGTTTACAACGCAAACCGACAATATGAAGGATTGCGCCTTCGTCCAAATGGGTTTTCGTTTTGCTTATTTACGACTAAACACGACGACGTTTTGGTGGGCGGCATCCGTTGTGTGGTACCGGAGTTACGTCTTTGATAGATGTAACTTCAAGTCCGCAAGCCTGAAGTGCACGGATTGCTGCTTCACGTCCTGAACCAGGACCTTTTACCATAACATCTACTGATTTTAAACCATGAATTAAAGCAGCCTTTGTAGCTGTTTCAGCAGCCATCTGTGCTGCATATGGAGTAGATTTCTTTGAACCTCTAAAACCAAGACCACCGGCACTTGCCCAGCTAAGAGCATTACCTTCAGTATCTGTTAATGTAACAATTGTATTGTTAAAAGATGCCTGAATATGTGCCTGTCCGCGTTCAACGTTTTTCTTTACACGCTTTTTTGTTACTTTTTTCGCAACTTTTTTAGCCATTTTAAACTAACCTACTTTCTCAAAATTCACTATACATAGTGTACGACATTCAATTCTCATTGAATTAATTATTTCTTCTTATTTGCTACTGTACGTTGAAAACGTACCAAAGACTAAATTATTTCTTCTTATTAGCTACCGTACGTTTTGGACCCTTACGAGTTCTAGCATTTGTTTTGGTCTTCTGACCACGAACCGGAAGTCCTTTTCTATGACGGATTCCTCTGTAGCATCCAATTTCCTGTAATCTCTTGATGTTAAGAGCGATTTCTCTTCTTAAATCACCTTCTACAGTCATTGTTGCATCAATAACTTCGCTGATTTTCTTTACTTCGTCATCTGTTAAATCTCTACAACGAGTGTCAGGATTAACATTTGCCTCAGCTAAAATCTTTGTTGCACTTACTCTACCGATTCCGTAGATATAAGTTAAACCGATTTCTACACGTTTTTCTCTAGGTAAATCAACACCTGCGATACGAGCCATTTACGTTTCCTCCATTTTCTGCTGCACACGCGTTTTACGCTGTGCTATTACGCTTGCGCTTATGCGCCGGTTCATGACATTTTGTCACTACTTTGCTACACTTTATGTGTAGCCGTTACTGATTGATTGGGGCGGTCATTAAGCCCAATCGGACAGGATCAGTCCGATTTTTCCGAAGAATATTCGGTACCAAAAAGTAATCTCTCTGTTGGCTCTTATTCGTAATCTATATAAAAAATAGTGACTTGCACTATCAGCCGCTTCATATTTACTTACGAGACGAGAACCCTCACTTAAAGATTAAAGTTCGGTATTATCCCTGTCTTTGTTTGTGTTTCGGATTCTCACAGATAACTCTGATTCTTCCTTTTCTTTTAATAATTTTGCATTTTTCGCAAATTGGTTTTACTGATGATCTAACTTTCATTGTTAAACCTCCTTTCAAAAAAGACCGTCTTGAATTATAACACAAGAAAAACCTCTTGACAAGAGGTTTTTCCAAGAAATTACTATATTTTCGCATATTATTTATCCGTGCAAGCCAATTCCCGTACGTTAACATGCGCGAGCCAACTACCGTACATTAGGGAGAATGCGTAAGCATTCTCTTAAGTAGCTGGCTGCCGAGCCAGCTACTTGTCACGCCAGATAATACGACCTTTAGACAAATCATACGGGCTAAGCTCCAATGTTACTTTGTCTCCCGGTAAAATACGAATAAAATTCTGTCTGAGTTTACCACTGATATGTGCAAGTACTTTATGCCCGTTTTCAAGTTCTACCTGAAACATTGTGTTCGGTAATTTTTCAATTACAGTTCCTTCAATTTCAATTACATCTGCTTTAGACATATATTACAACCTTTCCTTTCTATCTGCCTTCCTCCGGCTTTTCTCTGCCTTCATAGATTTTAATTGCTCTTTTTATTTCTTCGTCAGAAACATGCTCTTTCTTAAGAAGCTTTTTTGTCAAATTTTCATCCTGGCATTTGTTAATAATCTGAATATGCTTTTTATTCTTCTTTTTAGGCTTATTAATCGTCTTGTAAATTCCGTCAGCAAGATAAACATATTCTGTTTCTTCTTTTATTATGACATATACCTTTAATTTGTCATGACCTGCTTTTGACGTCGCAAATTTCCCTGTCACCAAAATATCCTCCACGCTTTCTAAACCAGTGTCAGTATTTCCGGCTCACCCTCTGTAATCAGCACTGTATTTTCATAATGTGCTGATAAAGAACCATCAGCGGATACAACTGTCCAGTCATCCTCCAGCCATTCCACTTCCCACGTTCCGGCATTTATCATCGGTTCAATGGCAAGTGTCATTCCCGGACGCAGCTTCATCCCTCTTCTGCGTTGTGCAAAATTCGGAATCTGCGGATCTTCATGCAAACTTGTACCGATTCCATGTCCACACAGATCACGAACAATACCATATCCAAACTGCGAAACATACGCATCAATAGCATTGGAAATATCAAATAAATGATTTCCGGCTTTTGCCATTTTTATTCCTTCAAAAAAGCTTTGTTTCGTTACTTCAATCAGCTTTTCTGCTTCCGGCGATATTTTTCCTACCGCATGGGTTCTTGCAGCATCAGAATGATAGCCCTGATATATAAGTCCTGCATCAAGACTTACAATATCACCTTCTTTTAAAATTCTGTGTTTACTAGGAATTCCATGTACGACTTCATTATTTACAGACACGCAGACAGATGCCGGATATCCATGATAATCCTTAAAATTTGGTACACATCCTAACTCACGTATCATTTTTTCTCCAAGAGTATCAATTTCCAAAGTAGACATTCCCGGTCTGATTGCTTTTCCGAGTTCTTCATGTACTTGTGCAAGCAGTCTGCATGATTCCCTCATTAACTCTATTTCTCTTGCAGATTTAATTGAAACAGCCATTTTTCCAAACACCTCTATATCACACTTTCTGATTAGCCTAAAATTGCTTTAATAGCAGCAAATACATCCATCATATCTACTGTTCCGTCTACTGTTTTCAACACATCTTTTGCTGTATAGAAATCAATAAGCGGCTGTGTCTGCTCATGATATACATTCAGACGATTTTTTACAGTTTCTTCTTTATCGTCATCTCTTAATACAAGATCTTTTCCACAACGGTCACATACACCTTCTGTTTTTGGCGGAATATGAACGATATGATATGTAGCCCCACAAGCTAAACAAGCACGTCTTCCGGACATTCTGTTAATGATATTCTCATCCGGTACATCCACATTAATGGCATAGTCAATTTTATCCCCCAATTCTGTCAAGGCTTTGTCTAAAACTTCTGCCTGCGGAATTGTTCTTGGGAAACCATCCAATACATAACCATTTTTGCAATCATCTTTAGCAACTCTGTCAAGAAGAATTTTTACTGTAAGCTCATCCGGAACTAAAAGACCCTGATCCATGTATTTTTTAGCTTCCATTCCAAGCTCTGTACCTTCTTTAATGTTTGCTCTGAAGATATCGCCTGTAGAAATATGCGGTACTTTATATTCGTCCGCAATCATTTTTGCCTGTGTTCCTTTTCCTGCACCAGGTGCACCTAACATAATAATTTTCATGTGCTTCTCTCCTTCTCTTAAATACAAATTCAGTCCGAACAGGAATTCCCCGTCCGAACTGTATTTTTCAATTAGTCATTTAAAAATCCCTTGTAATTTCTAACAAGCATCTGAGATTCAATCTGTTTTACCGTTTCAAGAACAACGCTTACTACGATAATAAGACTTGTTCCACCGAAGGTTATACTTGTACTAAATACGCCGTTAATTAAAAATGGTAACACACCTATAATTGTTAAACCAATCGCACCGATAAAAATAATGTAATTTAAAACTTTTGTCAGATATTCACTTGTCGGCTTACCAGGTCTGATACCCGGAATAAAACCACCCTGTCTTTTCATATTTTCTGAAATTTCAAGCGGATTAAAAGTTATGGATGTGTAGAAGTAGGCAAAAAATACTACCAATACTACATACACAAGCAATCCAACGGAATAATACCACTGTCCTGCTGTAAACTTACACCAATAACCGGAATTTAATACTTTCAAAATCTCTGCCCATACACCTGTTCCGTTATATTTTGCAAAAGAACTGATAATAATCGGAAGCTGCATAATGGATGAAGCAAAGATAATCGGAATAACGCCGGCAGTATTTACTTTCAGCGGAATACTTGTTGTCTGTCCACCTACCATTTTTCTTCCCTGTACTTTCTTTGCATACTGAACAGGAATCTTACGAACACCACCATTCAGGATTACAACAAGTACAGTCATACCTACAATCACAGCGATAATAATAACTGCCGCAACAACAGCAATTGCCACTTTCTTTCCGATAACAAACTGTTCAAAAAGACCGCTGATTTCCTGTGGCATTCTGGAAATGATATTGATTACAAGTACAATAGAGATACCGTTTCCAATACCCTTTTCTGTAATTCTTTCACCAATCCACATAATGAATGTACTACCTGCAACCAAAGCAACAATTGCTGTAATAACATTCATTGCATTAAATTGTTCTAAAAGTCCCTGATTACCAAATCCGATAACCATAACAGAAGCTTCAAGTATTGCAAGTGCTACTGTCACATAACGTGTAATAGTTTGTATTTTCTTTCTTCCGTCTTCTCCATCTTTCTGCATTTCCTCTAACTTCGGAATAGCGATAGTTAAAAGCTGCATAATAATGGAAGATGTAATATATGGATTAATATTCAATGCCAGGATAGACATATTTAAAAATGATCCACCCGTAAAAGCATCAAGAAGACTGAAAGCATCTGATGTCTGCTGTGAAAACCAGGCAGCAAAATACTCTCTGTCTACACCCGGAACCGGGAGCTGTGATCCTATACGGATCACAACTATCATCAAAAAAGTAAAGAACAATTTACTTCTTATTTCTTTGACTTTGAAAGCATTTTTTAAGGTTGTAAACATTACATCACCTCTGCTGTTCCACCAAGTGCCTCAATCTTTTCTTTTGCAGATGCACTGAAAGCATCAACCTTTACATTGAGTTTTTTGGTTAATTCTCCATTTCCAAGGATTTTTACACCATCTCTAGGATTTTTAACGATTCCTGCTTCGATTAATGTATTTACATCAACTGTAGCTCCGTCTTCGAATCTTTCAAGAGCACTCAAATTGATTGCAACGATTTCCTTTG
Source organism: Lachnospiraceae bacterium (assembly GCA_017437065.1). GTDB lineage: Bacteria > Bacillota > Clostridia > Lachnospirales > Lachnospiraceae > RGIG3002. Next base: position 5,327 of record JAFSBX010000031.1, on the reverse strand, counting down.
TGTTTCTGTTAGTGAAACCTCTCTTAGGAATACGTCTGTATAAAGGCATCTGACCACCTTCAAAGCCTGGTCTTGGTGCTCCTGAACGAGCTTTCTGACCTTTGTGACCTTTACCGGCTGTCTTACCATTTCCTGAACCGTGTCCACGACCTCTTCTAAAATTATCACTGTGTTTAGAACCCTCTGCAGGTCTTAAGTTTGATAATTCCATTCTGACACCTCCTTATCTATTAAGCTTCTTCTACTTTTACTAAATGTCTTACTTGCTGAATCTGACCTCTTGTAGCTTCGTTGTCAGGAAGCTCAACTGTTTTGTTAAGCTTTCTGAGTCCCATAGCTTCTACGGTTGCTTTATGCTTTGGAACAGCACCGATAGTAGATTTCACTAAAGTAACTTTTAACATTTTATTATCTGCCATCTTTACAACCTCCCTATGCCATTACTTCATCAACAGATTTGCCACGATTCTTAGCTACTTCTTCAGGAGTCTTTAACTGACTCAAACCAGTAATTGTAGCAAGTACTACGTTCTGTTTGTTGTTTGAACCTAAAGATTTTGTACGAACATTCTTAATACCGGCAAGTTCACATACGATACGAGCAGGACCGCCTGCAATGATACCAGTACCTTCCGGAGCTCTCTTTAAGAGAACGGAAGCAGAACCGAATTTACCGATAAAATCATGTGTAATACTCTTATTTTCATCAAGTGCAACAGAAACAAGGTTCTTTGTTGCATCTTCTTTTCCTTTACGGATAGCATCCGGAATTTCAGTAGCCTTTCCTAAACCGGCACCTACATGTCCGTTACCATCTCCAACTACTACTAAAGCTGTGAATCGGAAGTTACGACCACCTTTTACAACCTTAGTAACACGTTTAATGGAAACTACTTTTTCTGTTAATTCCAATTGACTTGCATCAATGATTGTACGTTTCATGTGTGTTTCTCCCTTCCTAGAATTCCAAGCCAGCTTCTCTAGCTGCGTCAGCTAATGCTGCGATTTTACCCTGGTATATAAAGCCGCCTCTATCAAAAACAACTGTTTTAATACCTTTTTCTAATGCTCTCTTGGCAATTACAGTTCCTAAATATGCTGCTGCATCAACGTTGTTAGTTTTTTCAAGTTCTGCTTTTACTTCTTTTTCAAGAGTAGAAGCAGCTACTAATGTATTTCCAACTGTATCGTCAATAATTTGAGCATACATATGATTATTACTTCTGAACACTGCTAAACGTGGTCTTTCAGTAGTACCATTAAGATGGTTACGCATTCTATTGTGTTTTTTTACACGAACTTCTTGTCTTGACTTCTTACTAACCATTTTTACACTCTCCTTATCTATTTCTTACCAGTTTTACCAACTTTACGTCTGATAGTCTCATCAACATATTTAATACCTTTTCCTTTGTAAGGTTCAGGTCTTCTCTTATCTCTGATTTCAGCTGCGAATTGGCCAACTTTTTCTTTATCAATACCTTTAACAATGATGAGGTTCTGTCCCTCAACAACTGTTTCGATTCCTTCAGGATCTTCCATCTCTACCGGATGAGAATAACCTAAAGCTAAACTTAACTTTTTGCCAGCTTTTGCTGCTCTGTAACCAACACCGTTTACTTCAAGTTTCTTTTCGTAACCTTCTGTAACACCGATTACCATGTTGTTGATTAAAGTTCTTGTTAAACCATGTAAGGATTTCATTTTCTTTAAATCATTAGGTCTTGTAACAACTACTTCAGCACCTTCTAATTTAATTTCCATCTCAGATGGTAAAACTCTTTCAAGAGTTCCTTTAGGACCTTTAACGGTCACTTTGTTATTTTCTGCAATTTCTACAGTTACGCCTGCAGGAACCGCGATTGGCATTCTTCCTATACGTGACATGCCCGTACCTCCTAAATTATATGTTAACTAATCTATAGTTACCTAAACAATACTACCATACAAATGCAAGTACTTCTCCACCTACGCCGAGCTGTCTTGCTTTTTTATCTGTGATTACACCCTGGTTTGTAGAGATGATTGCTACACCAAGTCCACCAAGAACTTTCGGAAGTTCTTCTCTGTTAGCGTAAACACGAAGTCCCGGTTTAGAAATTCTCTTGATACCGGAAATAATTTTTTCGTTTTTATCTGCACCATATTTTAATGTGATATGGATTGTTTTGAAGTTACCATCTTCGATAACATCAAATTTTTTAATATAACCTTCGTCTAAAAGAATCTGTGCAATTGCTAATTTCATTTTAGATGACGGAACATCTACTGTATCGTGTTTTGCAGTATTTGCATTACGAATTCTTGTAAGCATATCTGCAATCGGATCGCTCATTGTCATGATTTAGTATCCTCCTTATATAATCTTGACTTGAATCATGCCTGCAAACGAAAGAATGCTCTTTGCACATGCAAATCACCTTTCGTCTGCACTGGAAAAATGCTTTGCATTTTCCCAGGACAAAACATAGCATTTCTTAGGCGGCGTCCTTTGACGCCTTAGAAATACTTTTTGTCCTTTTACCAGCTTGCTTTTTTAACGCCAGGAATCTGACCTTTATATGCTAACTCACGGAAGCAAATTCTGCAAATTCCGTATTTTCTCAAATAAGCATGTGGACGTCCACAAATTTTGCAACGTGTATATTCTCTTGTAGAGAATTTCTGTTTACGCTGCTGTTTTACTTTCATTGATGTCTTAGCCATGAACTTACCTCCTCTATTTCTCGAACGGCATGTTGAATAATTTCAACAATTCGCGTGCTTCTTCGTCAGTTTTCGCAGTAGTTACGAAAATAACATCCATACCTCTTACTTTATCAACCTTATCATATTCGATTTCAGGGAAGATAATCTGTTCTTTAATACCAAGAGCATAATTTCCTCTACCATCGAATGCGTTAGGGTTTACACCTCTGAAGTCACGTACACGAGGTAATGCAAGGTTCACTAAACGATCAAGGAACTCATACATTTTTTCGCCACGAAGAGTTGTTTTACAACCGATTGGCATACCCTCTCTGATTTTGAAGTTAGCAACAGAATTTTTAGCTCTTGTAAGAACTGCTTTCTGACCTGTAATTGTTTCCATATCTTTTACAGCAGATTCTAATACTTTTGCATTATCTTTTGCTTCGCCTACACCCATGTTGATAACAATTTTATCAAGCTTCGGCACTTCCATGATGTTTTTATATCCAAACTTTTTGACCATAGCGTCTACGATCTCGTTTTTATACATATCTTTAAGTCTACTACTCACGTTCCAGACCTCCTTCCTTAGAATTAATCAATAACTTCGCCTGTTGATTTTGCGAAACGTACTTTTTTGTCTCCATCCATTTTAAAGCCAACTCTTGTAGCTTTTCCTTTGTGAACATACATAACGTTTGAAATATCAATAGGAGCTTCTTTCTGGATAATTCCACCATTTGCATTAGCTGCTGACGGTTTTGCATGTTTTGTAATCATGTTTACACCTTCAACTAATACTTTGCTGTTTTTTGCATCTACTGCAACAACTTTGCCTTCTTTATCTTTGTCTTTACCGGCAATAACTTTAACTGTATCACCTTTTTTAATTTTCATAGTTGACATACGGCTTCCTCCTTATAATACTTCCGGAGCCAAGGAAACAATTTTCATAAACTGTTTTTCACGAAGCTCTCTTGCTACCGGTCCAAAAATACGAGTTCCTCTTGGAGTCTTATCATCTTTAATGATAACAGCAGCATTTTCGTCAAATTTAATATAAGAACCGTCTTTACGACGAGCGCCTTTTACAGAACGAACAACTACGGCTTTTACAACGTCACCTTTTTTTACAACACCTCCGGGTGTTGCATCTTTAACTGAAGCAACGATTACATCACCAATATTTGCGTATCTTCTTGTAGATCCACCCATAACTCTGATGCAAAGCAATTCTTTAGCACCTGTGTTATCAGCAACTTTAAGTCTGCTTTCCTGTTGAATCATGCTAATTCTCCTTCCAGTTTATAGTCTTTTATGACTAAACTATTTAACTTTCTCTACGATTTCTACAAGTCTCCATCTCTTATCTTTAGATAAAGGTCTTGTTTCCATTACTTTAACTGTATCTCCGATGTTACATTCATTGTTTTCATCATGAGCTTTTAATTTATATGTTCTCTTTACGATTTTTTTGTAAAGAGGATGTTTAACATGGTCTTCTACTGCAACAACGATTGTTTTATCCATTTTGTTGCTTGTTACTTTACCTACACGTGTTTTTCTTAAATTTCTTTCCACGGTTAAAATCTCCTTTCTTGAAACTCCATCTATATTCAACATTTGCAACTCTGAACTTTTGTTCAAATGCACCTAACAAAATTTTTTTATTCTATTAGGCTTTAGCTTTTTCAGTGATAACTGTCTGAATTCTAGCGATATTTTTTCTAACTTCTTTGATTCTAGCTGTGTTATCTAACTGGTTTGTTGCGTTCTGGAATCTCAAATTGAAAAGTTCTTTTTTAGCAGCTACTAATTCCTGTGCTAATTCTGCAGCTGATTTTGCTTTTAAATCTTCTACATACTTATTAGTTTTCATTTGATACACCGCCTTCCAAATCTGCTTTAGAAACGATCTTACATTTACATGGAAGCTTATGTGTTGCAAGACGTAATGCTTCTCTCGCTACTTCTTCAGGAACACCAGCGATTTCGAACATTACACGTCCGGGCTTAACAACTGCTACCCAATATTCCAAAGTACCTTTACCGGAACCCATACGAGTCTCTGCAGGCTTTGCAGTTACAGGCTTGTCAGGGACAATCTTGATCCAAACTTTACCGGTACGCTTTGTATAACGAGTCAGCGCGATACGGGCTGCCTCAATCTGATTGGACTTGATCCAGCAAGGTTCTGCTGCTACCAGACCGAACTCACCGTAGGTAAGAGTGTTGCCTCTGGAAGCTTTGCCGGCCATAGTGCCACGGAACTGTTTACGACGTTTTACTCTTTTAGGCATTAACATGATTATTTCTCGCTCCCTTCCTGATTTTTAGTGGGAAGTACTTCGCCTTTGTATACCCAAACCTTAACGCCAACCTTACCATAGGTGGTGTCAGCCTCAGCGAAGCCGTAGTCAATATCTGCTCTTAAAGTCTGAAGAGGAATGGTACCCTCGCTGTAGAACTCGGAACGTGCGATATCAGCACCGCCCAGACGTCCGGAACAGCAAGCCTGATACCAAGAGCGCCAGCCTTCATGGTTCTGCCCATGCAGGACTTCATGGCTCTTCTGAAGGACACACGGCCCTCAAGCTGCTGCGCAATGTTCTCTGCAACCAGCTGTGCATCCCTGT
>JAFSBX010000030.1 GCA_017437065.1 Lachnospiraceae bacterium | reverse complement strand
TTCAAAAGAAGAAGTATTGCAATATGTTCGAGAAGAAGATGTTAAATTTATTCATTTAGCATTCTGTGATGTTTTTGGCAAACAAAAAAATATTTCCATCATGCCGGAAGAATTGCCACGTGCTTTTGAATATGGAATTGCTTTCGATGCATCTGCAATTGCTGGATTTGGAGACGAAACAAAGTGTGATCTTTTATTGCATCCAGACCCAGACACATTAATGTTACTTCCATGGAGACCTGAACATGGAAAAGTTGTTCGTATGTTTGCCTTTATTACTTACCCAGATGGAAGTCTTTTTGAATGTGACACGAGAAGTTTGTTAAAAAAGGCTATGGCTGATGCACAGCAGGCTGGATATACATTTTATTTCGGAGCAGAGCAAGAATTTTATCTATTCGGAATGGATGAAAAAAATAAGCCGACTAAAACACCCCATGACGAAGCCGGCTATATGGATATCTCGCCGGAAGACCGAGGTGAAAATATTCGTCGTGAAATTTGTCTTACTCTCGAACAAATGGGAATCCGTCCAGAAAGTTCGCATCATGAAGAAGGACCAGGTCAAAATGAAATTGATTTTCGCTATTCCGATGCACTTACTGCTGCCGATAATGCAATGACATTTCAAATGATTGTCAAGACTGTTGCCAGAAGTAACGGACTGTTTGCTGATTTTTCAGCCAAACCTCTTGAAAACAAGCCAGGCAACGGATTTCATATAAACATGTCTGTGATACCATTTGAACCTACGGAAAATCTATATTATATGATTGCAGGTATTCTCGACAAAATTGAAGACATGACAGTATTTCTCAATCCAACAGAAAATTCATATAAAAGATTTGGGCAAAATAAAGCGCCAAAATATATTGCATGGTCTAACGAAAACAGATCGCAGCTTGTTCGTATACCGGCATCTGTAGGAGAATATCGACGTGCAGAACTGCGTTCTCCTGATCCTACGGCAAATCCGTATCTTGCATTTACACTGCTGATTTACGCAGGACTTTACGGCTTGCAAAACAAATTAAATCTACCTGAAGCATCGAATATCAATTTATATAAAGCAGAGACTGAAGTTCTCGCAAATTTTAAAATACTCCCGGAAAATTTAAGTTCTGCTTGCAAAATTGCTTCGGAAAGTAATTTTATAAAAAATTATGTACCTGGTGCAATTTTAGATATATATTGTGCGAAATAAAACGAATATTATTACTACGAGGAGGGTATAAAATGAGTCTTAAAGAACGTGTTTACAGCGTTTTAATCGTATCAGCCGCAGAAAACTTCAATAATTCTCTTGGTACCCTGCTCCCTGAATCAAAATATACTCCAATTTGTATTGTGAATAGTATTAGTGCAGCTAAACGTGCTATTTCAGAACGTGCCTTTGATTTTGTAATCATCAATTCGCCGCTTCCCGATGATATGGGTATTAGATTTGCTATTGACACATGTAATTTTAGAGGTGCGGTGGTCTTACTTCTTGTCAGAGCTGAATTACATGCTGAAATCTATAACAAAGTTACCGAACATGGTGTATTTACGCTATCAAAACCAATTGTAAAAACAACATTTTTAACTGCTCTTGATTGGATGGCAAGTGCCAGAGAACAATTACGCAAAATAGAAAAAAAGACACTTTCTATTGAAGACAAAATGGAAGAAATTCGAATTGTCAATCGCGCA
>JAFSBX010000029.1 GCA_017437065.1 Lachnospiraceae bacterium | reverse complement strand
TAATGTATTCCTGCGTTTCTTTATCAAGATCATTAAAGTGCATTTATTTCACCTCGCTTGTCAGAACTAATTGTAACGGAAACTGCGTAAAAAAGCGAATCGGTCGGGATTCTCCTTTCGTCATTTTGACGGTGGATAACCCGAAAAATAAGTGGGGATAAATCTGGAAAAAGTAAAAAAACATCATTAATAAAATACAAAAAGGTGGATAAATAAAACAAAAAAAGCATTTATGAAATACCATCAACATGGTATTCAAAAATGCTTAAGTCAATCCACAAAATAAAAAAATAAATTTCAGCAATTGTAACAATAATTATTTATGGGGTCTGTACAGTAACATTTCATTAAATACTCTTGAAAGCAATTCACACAAATGAAAAACCGAATCAATCATGATTCGGTTTAGCAGATACAACATCTGCAGCCTGTACAATAGTTTGGAGAATTTCAGTATCATAACTACTGTCTATGTAGGTTGTTGATGAAATAATTTCATTTTCGCTGGCTACTATATAATATGGTTTGATGCGACTCAAGGTATAAGCAGCGACATCTGATTTACAACGTTCGCAGTCACAATAGCCAAGTTGTGGAAGTGTGTCACCAACAGCTCTAAAAACACGATCCTCCATTACATTTACAAGTTTATATCCCATGATGTTCCTCCTAAGTTACATATAATAAGTATTAGAAATAATTTAGTTGTGACCGGAAGCTTTTCCAATATCAGCTGCAGCCTGAGTTATTTCCATGACCAGCTTATTACTAAATTCCGCAGTCAGATGATTTGCACGTGTATATAGTGAACCTTTTTCACTATCCGCATATTTAGGTGGAATGCGGTTTAAAACATATGCCGCTAAATCAAGTTTACATTTTTCACAGGTACAGCAGTTAAGCTGAGGTGCTATTTTATTTATAGTTGAGAGCACCGAATCTTCCATAATGTTTATAAGTTTATACTTCATATATGTCCCCTTCTCTAAGTAAAATGATATAAAAAGCTATAATACGTCAATATAGTGCTATTATATAACGTTTGCTTACAAAAATCTACAAAATAATTAAAAAAAAGAAAAAAACTATAAAAATTTGGTAGAATAGTTAAAATCTAGAGAGTTTTTTTGTATAATCGAAGAGCAAACAGAAAAATCTATATTTTAGTTGAATGAAAAGTCATAAGCAGAATATGGAGTAAAACAAATGTGAAAAGTAGGGAAGGATACAAACATGCGACAGGATGAACAATTGGAAATTAAAACATTTTTTCAAGAAGAAAAACCGGAATATATTTTAGAACAGATGAAGCCGTTTAAGCAGTTAATGATGCAGTATGAATGTGCTTTAAAGGAAGTTGAAACAAAATTAAATGTATTAAATGCGGAATTTTCTTTAGAATATGATAGAAATCCGTTTGAATCAATTAAAACAAGAATTAAGCAACCTATGAGTATTTGGGGAAAATTAAGGAGAAATGGAGAAGAACTTACTGTTGAAAACATAGAAAATTGTCTGAGTGATGTGGCAGGAATCAGAGTGATTTGTTCTTTTCCAGAGGATATTTATACAATTGCCGAACTATTATCGAAACAGGATGATATTTCGGTTCTTAGAAGAAAGGATTATATTAAGCATCCAAAAGAAAATGGATACAGAAGTTTGCATTTAATTTTGGAAATTCCAATTTTCTTATCGGAAGAAAAAAAGTATATGAAAGTGGAAGTACAATTTCGTACAATTGCAATGGATTTCTGGGCCAGTGTGGAACACAAACTGAAATATAAAAAGAACATAAAGGAACCTGAGAAGATTGCAGAACAGTTGAAACATTGCGCAGAAACGATAGCAGACGTGGATTTTCGAATGCAGGCAATTCGTCATGAAATAGACAGAGATGCAGAACAAGAAGAGGATGATGAAGTTTAGGGAAAGAGTAAACTTATGGGAGAAAAGATGAAAATAGCAGTTATTAGTGATATTCATGGTAATTATAAGGCGTATGAAGCGTGTATGGAATATTTGGATAAACATCCGGTGGACAGGATTTTTTTTCTGGGAGACTATATTACAGACGGACCATACCCTGAAAAGCTGCTTGCAATGTTTTATGATACTTTAAAAAATCAACAATGTTGTTGTATCAGAGGGAATAGGGAAGAATATATTCTGGAGAATGAGAAGAAAAATAAAGGCTGGAAACCTTCTTCAGGAACAGGAACACTTCTTTATACGGCAGAACATTTAAAAAACGAAGACATTACTTTTTTTAGTCAATGTAAAAATGTGTACAGACCTGAAATTGTCGGAATTCCCGGAACAACTATTTGTCATGGCATACCGGAAGATGTCAGAGGTAATTTGGGAGAATGTCCGCAATTATTGGAGGAAGCATTAAAACAGGCGGGAACCCCCTATTTGTTTGGAGGACATTCCCATAAGCAGGAAATCAGAAGAACGCAAAAAGGTACATATTTAAATCCGGGTTCGCTGGGACTTGCCATAGACGGAGTAGGCAGGAGAGCACAATTTGCCATAGTACATGCAGATAAGAAGGAATATCGGGAGGAACTGATTAGCATTCCATATGATGTGGAAGGGTTTCTTAAGGAGTTTGAGGAAAGCGGAATAGAAGAATATGGAAAAGTACAGGTCAGGAGTGTAAAGAAAACATTGCTTACCGGTGTGAATTTTTTTTATGAATGTATTAAACTTGTTGTGAAATTAAGCGGTGGAATGAGTACGGATAAAATACCTGAAAATATATGGGAAGAAGCAGCCGGACGTCTTGAATTGTAGATAATACAGGAGCAGGGAATTTTGGAGGTTATAGCTCTAAAAAAATATTCTTTTCTGTCGGAATGATTTGTGATACAATGTATTAGAAATTTGTAGCCAAGGAAAAGGAGCTGTGTAGAATGGCAGATACGCGTACTTCGGCAGTACGGCGAAGAAACCAGAGAAGACGTGTAAAAAGACTTGAAAAGATTTTTAGTATAATTATGACTGCTGTTTTTTTAGTACCGGCTGTGTTAAGTATTGTTTTATTTATTAGAACAACAAAGCTGGAGAGGGAAATAGTAGAAATGAAGGAGCAGATGGAGTCAGTTTCCACTCAGTTGCAGGAAGAAAAACAGACAGTTTCGGATTTGTACCAAAGACTGGAAGAGGAACAGACTACACTAAAGGAGTATCAGGATTTTGAGATAGAAAGTAGTGTACTCACAGAGACAGAAGAAACAGATATAACAGAGGAAACGGAAACTATTTCGAAGGAAATAACAGAGACGTCTGAAAAAATGAGAAATGTGTATTTGACTTTCGATGATGGTCCAAGTTCTTATACGAACCGGATTCTTGATATATTGAAAGAGTATGATGTAAAGGCAACTTTTTTTGTAATAGGGAAGGATGAGCCGGAGTATACGGAATTGTATCAGCGGATTGTGGAAGAAGGGCATACACTGGGAATGCACTCTTATAGTCACAGATACGATGAAATATATGCATCCACAGAGAGTTTTATAGAAGATTTTGAGAAACTGCAGGATTTTTTGTATGATATAACAGGGGTGGAAAGCAAAGTTTATCGTTTTCCGGGAGGAAGTAACAGTGCTTCAAGTCTGACAGATATACAAGGAATGATTGATTATCTGGATTCGCAGGGGATTGCATATTTTGACTGGAATGTTACTTCGAGGGATTCCGCGACTCCTATGCTGAGTGCAGAACAAATTGTTGACAATTGTACCCAAAATATGGATTATTATAATAATGCATTCATATTATTGCACGATTCCAAAGAAAGAAGTTCGACAGTGGAAGCTTTACCACAAATTATAGAAAAGATAAGTGCGCTTGAGGATACACAGATTGTACCGATAACTGAAGATACGGTTCCGGTTCATCAAAGGATTAATTAGAATGGAGGGACTGAGTTGAAGGAAGAAGTAAAAGAGACATTGACGGATGCAGAAGAATGTCTGAAGGCTGCAAAAACAGATGGCGAGTTGACCGATAAAGAAATCAGGGAAGTTGTAAACAAAATTGATTCTTTAGCAGAAGCTATAGAAGTAGTAGAGGAGAAGTAAGCAAAATGAAAAGAATTTTACTTAAATTAAGCGGTGAGGCATTAGCCGGAGAAAAGAAAACAGGATTTGATGAAGCAACGGTTGTTGGAGTGGCAAAGCAGGTAAAACAGCTTGTGGACGATGGAATTCAGGTTGGTATTGTTATCGGTGGCGGTAATTTCTGGCGTGGACGTTCCAGTGAAAACATCGATCGTACAAAGGCAGACCAGATAGGTATGCTTGCAACGATTATGAACTGTATTTATGTATCAGAAATTTTCCGTTCCGTAGGAATGATGACCAACATTCTTACACCATTTGAATGTGGTTCTTTTACAAAGCTTTTTTCAAAAGACAGAGCAAATAAATATTTTGAAAAAGGACAGGTTGTATTTTTTGCAGGTGGTACGGGACATCCGTATTTCTCAACAGATACAGGTGTTGTACTGAGAGCTGTAGAAGTAGAGGCAGAGGTTATCTTACTTGCCAAAGCAATTGACGGTGTGTATGATTCCGATCCAAAGGAGAACCCGAATGCAGTGAAATTTGATGAAATTTCCATTGATGAGGTAGTTGCTAAAAATCTGCAGGTAGTAGACATGACCGCTTCCATTCTGGCAAGAGACAACAAGATGCCTATGTGGGTGTTCGGTCTGAATGAAGAAAACAGCATTGTAAACACTGTACAAGGAAATTTTAAAGGTACAAAGGTTACCGTTTAAAATATAAAACATAATCCCCGAATTTGAAAGGAGTTACTTATAAGATGGACGAGAGATTACAGCAGTTTGAAGAAAGAATGACAAAAGCATACGATCATTTGGCAGCAGATTTTGCTACCATCCGTGCAGGACGTGCAAATCCGCATGTACTTGATAAAATTAAAGTAGATTATTATGGAACACCTACACCAATTCAGCAGGTAGGTAATATCAGTGTTCCGGAAGCAAGAATGATTCAGATTGCACCTTGGGAAAAGAGCCTGATCCGTGAAATCGAGAAAGCAATTATGGCATCAGATATAGGAATTACACCTTCTAACGACGGAAGTGTGATTCGTCTTGTATTCCCTGAACTTACAGAGGAACGTCGTAAAGAACTTGTGAAAGACGTAAAGAAAAAAGGCGAAGATGGTAAGGTTGCTGTTCGTAATATCAGACGTGACGGTAACGATACATTCAAGAAGCTGGCAAAAGAAGAAGTTTCAGAAGATGAAATTAAGCAGTTAGAAGATAAATTACAGAAGCTTACAGATAAGTTTGTAAAAGATATTGATGTTTTAGTAGAAGAAAAATCAAAGGAAATTCTTACTGTTTAATGCAATAAAAATAATAGAGGGGCAGGCGTGTAACAACAAGGAAACGGCTTGCCTCTTTCGTTGTATATACGTATACAGGTAGAATATGGTAACGGATAAATGGAGGTTAACGATGAATATTCCGAATCATGTAGCAATTATTCTGGATGGCAACGGAAGATGGGCAAAAGCAAAAGGAATGCCTAGAAATTATGGTCATGTACAGGGAGCGAAAACGGTAGAAGTAATATGTGAAGAAGCCTATAAAATGGGAATACAGTACCTTACAGTATATGCTTTTTCGACAGAAAACTGGAATCGTCCCCAGGATGAAGTAGATGCTTTGATGAAGCTGCTTAGAAATTATATGAAAACCTGTCTGAAAACTGCGGCAAAGAATAATATGTGTGTCAGAGTTATTGGTGATAAGACAAGACTGGATGAGGACATACGAAACCGTATTGACGAGTTGGAGAAAGCAACAGAGAGTAATACAGGACTGCATTTTCAGATAGCACTAAATTATGGTGGCAGGGATGAACTTGTTCGTGCGGTGAAAAAGCTGGCAACAGACGTAAAAGCCGGAAAAATGAATGCAGAAGACATTACGGAGGAATTGATTTCAGATACGTTGGATACGAAAGGAATTCCGGAGCCGGATTTACTTATTCGTACATGTAATGAGCAGAGAATTTCTAATTTCCTGTTGTGGCAGTTAGCTTATACAGAGTTTTATTTTACACCGGTAGCATGGCCGGATTTTTCAAAAGAAGAATTAGAAAAAGCTGTAGATGCATATAATCATAGAGACAGAAGATATGGTTTGATTACAGAAGAGTAATAACATAGGTCAGTGTGGAAATAAATTTTTCGCTATAAATTTAAGCATGAAGGCTTAAAATGACAGGTTATGAGAAAGGCATGGTTATTCATATGTTTAAAACAAGATTACTCAGTGGGATTGTTTTAGTTATTATCGCATTGGTTACAATAATAACAGGAGGTCCCGTTCTTTGGGCAGTCGTATTCGCATTAGCTTTGATTGCGTTCAGGGAGCTTTCAAAAGCCGGAGGCATTCATAGTGAAGGAAAGAGCTGGAATGCTTTGGAAGTAGCAGGGATGTTTGTGACTACGGCTTATTATGCGTTAGTTTATCGTGGCGGAGTGGAAATACAGGAATATTATGTTTATGTAATTTTCATGGTACTGCTGGCATTGATGACATTTATGTTTGTGTATGTATTTTCTTTCCCGAAATTCAAGGCAAATCAGATTATGGCAGCCGTTTTTTCCTTTGTGTATGCACCGGTAATGCTTTCTTTTATTTATCTGACAAGGTCATTGGAGTTAGGAAATTATATTGTATGGATGATTTTTATCAGTGCATGGGGATGCGACACATGTGCGTACTGTGTAGGAATGTTGATTGGAAAGCATAAACTTGCACCAATTCTAAGCCCGAAGAAATCTATCGAGGGAGCAATCGGTGGTGTTGTTGGTGCGGCGGCGCTTGGAGCGATTTATGGATATTTTGTAGTAGAAAAAGTAATGCCCGATATGAATGTGGCACTTAGTTTTGCAGTGATTGGCGGTGTTGGTGCTGTTATTTCCCAAGTAGGAGATTTGGCGGCATCCGGTATTAAACGGGATAATGAAATCAAAGATTATGGTAAATTGATTCCGGGACATGGCGGTATCATGGACCGATTTGACAGTGTTATTTTTACTGCACCGATTATTTATTTTTTAGCACTCGTATTGTTGTAAAATAGCGTACAAAGAGAAAGCAGGGAAAATATATACCTTGATTGGAGAGCCTGTCAGAGCAGGCAGATGGGAGCGAAGATGAAACGGTTAACGATACTTGGTTCTACCGGTTCCATAGGAACACAGACACTGGAAGTAGTAAGAGCATATAGTGAAGATTTGAAAGTAACAGCTCTTGCGGCAGGAACAAATGTAGATTTGATGGAAAAACAAATTCGGGAATTTCGACCGAAAAAGGCAGTTATGTGGAATGAGCAGGCTGCAAAAGAACTAAAGGAAAGAACGGCGGATCTGGATGTGGAAATCAGTGCGGGAATGGAAGGACTGCTGGATATTTCCACGTTACCGGAAGTGGATGTGGTATTAACCGCCATTGTGGGAATGATTGGAATACGACCTACCATAGCAGCAATTGAAAGCGGAAAAACCATTGCACTTGCAAATAAGGAAACCTTGGTAACAGCAGGACATATTATTATGCCACTTGCAGAAAAAATGGGTGTGCCGATTTTGCCGGTAGACAGTGAGCATAGTGCGATATTCCAGTCTATGAACGGAGAAAATAAAAAGCAGATAAGTAAAATTCTGCTGACGGCGTCCGGCGGACCATTCCGTGGAAAGTCCAGAAAAGAACTGGAAACCATGACGGTAGAAGACGCATTGAAGCATCCGAACTGGTCTATGGGAAGAAAAATTACAATTGATTCTTCCACACTTGTAAATAAGGGCTTGGAAGTAATTGAAGCAAAGTGGCTTTTCGGAATGGATTTGGATAGAATACAGGTAGTAGTGCATCCGCAGAGTATTATTCATTCCATGGTGGAATATGCAGATGGTGCGGTGATGGCACAGCTTGGAACGCCGGACATGAAACTGCCGATACAGTATGCACTTTTCTATCCTGACAGAAGACCGATGGATGGGAAGAAACTGGATTTCTACGAACTTGCACAGATGACTTTTGAAAAACCGGATATGGATACTTTTACGGGATTAAAGCTGGCATTTCAGGCGTCCGAATGTGGCGGCAGTATGCCGACAGTTTATAATGCTGCAAATGAAAAAGCGGTAGCGTTGTTTTTAGATAAGAAAATTAAGTATTTACAAATACCGGAAATTATTGAAATGTCTATGGAACACCATAAAGTAATAGAAAATCCGAATGTGGAGCAGATTCTTTTGGCTGAGACAGAAACTTATGACTATATTATGCAGAGGATGGAATTGTAGTGACAGGCTTTATTAGTATTCTTTTATTTGTTATTATTTTTAGTACGATTGTAATTGCCCATGAATTTGGACATTTTATTCTTGCAAAAGCAAATGGTATACGAGTGTTGGAATTTTCCGTAGGTATGGGACCAACCATCTGTGGTTTTCAAAAGGGGGAAACAAAGTATTCACTTAAGCTTTTACCTTTTGGCGGAGCATGTATGTTTGATGGGGAAGACGGTCTGAATATGGAAAAAGGCGAACAGCCGGATGCAGGGTCTTTTCTTGCGGCAAACGTATGGGCAAGAATTTCCAGTGTGGTTGCAGGTCCGTTATTTAACTTTATACTGGCATTTTTATTTTCACTGATTGTAGTAGGGTATTGTGGAAGTGATTTACCGGTACTGAATGAAGTGACAGAGGGCGGTGCAGCAGAAGCGGCAGGCTTACAAAGCGGAGACATTATTAAAGAAATTGATGGGGAAAATATCCATCTTTACAGAGAAATTTCCTTAATTTCCATGGTGAATCAGGGAGAAAGTATGGAAATTGTATATGAGCGGAACGGCCAGGAATATGAAACAACGTTAAATCCTATTTATGATGAGGCAGCAGGACGCTATTATATGGGGATTTATGGTGCGGGCGAATATAAAAAGCATTCAGGTTTTGGGTTAATCAAGTACAGTGCTTATGAAGTGCAGTATTGGATGCGCGCCACATTTAAGAGTCTTGGTATGATGTTGCAGGGAAATGTGAGCAAGGATGATGTTTCAGGGCCTGTGGGAATTGCGCAGATTGTAGGAGAGACCTATGAGGAGACAAAGGATTACGGAGTTTCCAGCGTGGTTCTTTCCATGATGAACATTGCCATTTTGTTGTCTGTAAACTTAGGAGTCTTAAATTTACTTCCGCTACCGGCATTAGACGGTGGACGTCTGGTATTTTTGTTTGTGGAAGTTATCAGGGGCAAGCCGGTACCGCCGGAAAAAGAAGGTATGGTACATTTTATCGGGCTTGTAGTATTTATGATTTTGATGGTACTTGTAATGTACAATGATATCATGCGGTTGTTTGGAAGATAAACAGGGAAAAAGCTTGTAAATAAGCGGAGACAGCTTGTTTGCAGGCTCTTTTTCCATTCGGAGAAAAGTTAATATAAAAATTAGTAAAAATAAGCACTTGCGTTAAATTATAAATTGTAGTAGAGTGAAAGAAATAATTATTCTTAGTGGCAAATAGAAATATCTTTTTGTAAATAATTCTAAGTTATTCAAATATTCAAACAAAATTCAAATTTAAATTCAACAAACGGAGAAAAAATGAAAACAGCATATTTATGGGAACAGGGTGAATGTGAAACAAATGAAGATTCGCTTGTTTTACAGCAGGTAGAAACCCGTGTAGGAATGATAACGTTAGCGGCAGTGCTTGATGGCATAGGTGGACTGAAAGAAGGTGAGACAGCAAGCGGATATGCGGCAGAAATGCTTATTGTGTGGTTTTATAAAGAATATATTCCGATGGCACAAAAACACAAAAGTAGCAGGAAGATATACAAGTCCATATTAAAAATGCTCTATGAAATCGATGAAAAGTTAAAGGAATATGGAAAGAAAAAGAAAATACGGCTTGGGACAACAATTACAATGCTGATTGTCAGCGGAAAGAAGTATTATATGATTCATGTTGGAGACAGTAGGGCGTACAAAGTGAAAAGGAAGATCACTGTATTGACTACAGATGATGGAAACGGCAAGGTTTTACATAGGTGCATTGGTGCAGGAAAGTGGCAGATACCACATTGGAAGACAGGCAGGATTAAGGGGAAGACAGGATTTCTTTTATGTACGGATGGATTTTATAAAAAACTTTCATCGGAAGAAATTTTTGTTATAGCATGTCCTTTTCGAGGAGAAGAAAAACTATTGCAAAAGAGAATGAAGGAAGCAGGGGAACAGATAAAAAAACGAAGAATGCAGGATAATGCTTCTGCAATTTGTGTTTGTGTGGAGTGAAAGAAGAGGAGTTTGGTATGGGTAAAGAAAACGTGTTGGGAGAAAGATATGTTAAGACGGAAGTAATCGGAACAGGGGCAAATGGAATCGTTTATAAGGCATTTGACAGACATTTAAAACGATATGTTGCGATAAAAAAAGTGAAAAGAAATGAAGAATGGGCATGGAAGGAGGCAGAAGTTTTAAAGCAATTGAAGCATTTGTCCATTCCTGTTATTTACGATGTGATAAAGGAGGAAGAAGGTATCAGTATTGTTATGGAATATATGGAAGGTACGAATTTGCTTTCTGTGTTGGAAAATGAGGAAATGCTTGAAGAAAAATGTGTGGTGGAAATAGCAATTCAGATAGGGGAGTGTATGCGGTATCTTCATCATTTCTCAAATAAAATTATATACAGAGATTTGAAGCCGGCAAATATAATTATTGATGAGAAAAATAAAATAAAATTAATTGATTTTGATAGTGCTTTTACTAAAATAAGTATGCAGGATGAGAAAATACAGACAGGCACTTACGGATATTGTGCCCCTGAGCAGTTTGAAACGGACGGAATGGTAGATGAAAAGAGTGATATTTATGGACTTGGGACAACAATGTATCATATGTTAACCGGAAAAAATCCTTCCAGACCGCCCTATCAATTATATAAAATAAGAGAAATGAATCCGTTTGTTTCTGAAAAACTTGAGGCAATTGTAGAAAAATGCATGGAAAAGGAAAGAGAAAAGCGTTATGAAACTATGGACAAGGTTTTAGAAGAATTAGTAAATTATAATAAAAATACAGAAAGACGAAAAATATCAAAACAAATCATGAAGCATACAAAAAAATATATGATAGAAGAAACAAAAAATATTTTTCTTTCCTGTAAAAAAGGCGGAGGTCTGTTTGTAATAATGATTATGCTGTGTGGAGTGTGGTTTTGGGGAGATAAGAATATAATAAAAAATCATTTCAGATTCCTGCCTGAAACAGTATATGCTAAGGATTTTGCAGAAGAAAAAGAGATACTTCCTTTAATTTTGTATAATCGAAAAAAGGAAAAGATTATTATTCAGGATGGGAAGTTTTATGAAACAGACGGAGACTTTCATATGGCGTTGCCTTTTTCGGTTTTTGAGAGCAGAAAAGGGGTGGAAATTACGGTAGTCTGTAAGGATTTGGAAAATGAAAAAAGTATGGAGAAAGTTGTGCTGATAAAAGCAAAATAGAAGTACCTTTTTGGACAAAAAAATGCTATAATATATATAGCGTTAAATTTATTACAGAAATGGGGAAAAGCCTATGTATCGTGAACAAACAAGGATTGTGCAGATAGGAAATAAAAAAATCGGTGGTGGCAATCCCATAATGATTCAGTCCATGACAAATACAAGGACTGAAGATGTGAAAGCAACCGTAGAGCAGATAAAAAGACTGGAAGCGGCAGGATGTGATATTGTCCGTGCCACAGTGCCTACATTGGAAGCAGCACAGGCAATTAAGGAAATAAAAAAAGAAATCAGCATTCCGTTAGTGGCAGACATTCATTTTGATTATAAAATGGCAATTGCAGCTATGGAAAACGGAGCAGATAAAATCCGAATCAATCCGGGGAATATAGGAAATCGGGAAAAGGTAGAAGAAGTTGTTAAAGTAGCAAAAGAAAGAAATATACCAATCAGAGTCGGAGTAAACAGTGGCTCTCTGGAAAAGAATTTGGTAGAGAAATATGGTGGAGTGACAGCGGAAGGAATTGTAGAAAGTGCGTTGGATAAAGTAAAGCTGATTGAAGATATAGGGTATGATAATCTTGTAATCAGTATTAAATCTTCGGATGTATTAATGTGTGTAAAAGCACATGAAATTCTGGCAGAGAAAACAAATCATCCACTCCATGTAGGAATTACAGAATCGGGAACAATTATCAGTGGTAATATTAAATCTTCTATTGGTTTGGGGCTGATCTTACATCAGGGAATCGGAGATACCATAAGAGTGTCACTGACAGGAGATCCTGTGGAAGAAATTAAATCGGCAAAACTTATTTTGCGTACGTTGGGACTAAGAAAAGGAGGCATTGAAATTGTGTCCTGTCCGACCTGCGGCAGAACAAAAATTGATTTAATCGGGCTTGCAAATCAAGTAGAAAATATGGTGGCGGATATTCCGCTTGACATTAAAGTTGCCGTAATGGGGTGTGCGGTTAACGGACCGGGAGAAGCAAAGGAAGCTGATATCGGAATTGCAGGTGGAATTGGAGAAGGTCTGCTGATTAAAAAGGGCGAAATTATTAAAAAAGTACCGGAGGAACAGTTACTTTCGGTATTGCGTGAAGAACTGTTAAACTGGAAAACGCAGTAAATATGTTGGGGAAACAAAAATATCGCAGGTGAGACAGCATGGCAAAAAAGTTTTTTGAAGTATTTCCAACATTAAAGTTGGATAAGAGCCTGCAGGATTTATTTGAACAGGTTCAGGTAGAAAAGGTTTCTGCAACAAGAAAGAAAGACTTTATCCGTATTTATATATCCTGTGACAGATTAATACAAAAAGAAACCATTCTTTTTGTGGAGGAAGCAATCAAGAAAAAACTGTTTACAAATGCGGATATTACAATAAAAATATATGAAAAATATCAACTTTCCTCGCAGTATAATCCTGAAAAGCTGATGGATGCATATAGAGACAGTATTCTTATGGAGCTACGGGAATATGATCATATTGAGTACAATACTTTTAAAAATGCGTCAGTTACATATCCTGATGAAAATAAGATAGTGCTTACCGTTGAAGATTCCGTATTGGTGAGAAGTAAGGAAGATGACTTTATCAGGGTTTTGGATAAAATTTTTAATGAGCGGTGTGGCTTTTCCTGTATGTTTATGATGGAGTATACGGAGCCGGTACAGAAGAAACGCAAAGAAGAGGATGAACTAAAAATTGCCAGGCAGGTAGCAGAGATTACTGCTCGTGCCGGAAGAAGCTCTGAGAATGCAGAAGGAAGTGTATCGGAAGGAAAACAGTCGAAAACTGAAAAAACAGGAGAAACGAAAGAAAGCGGAGACAAGACGAAAGAAGCGGTACAGGCTGGCGGAACAGCAAAAAGTTCTGAAAAACCTACAAAGACCTTTGGTGACAGACCGAAACCCGGATTTAACAGAGCACCGAAGAAATCGGACAATCCGGATGTACTTTATGGAAGAGATTTCGAAGAAGAAGCTATTGCCATGGAAGAAATTCTGGGTGAAATGGGTGAAGTTGTTATCCGAGGAAAGATTTTAAATCTGGACAAGCGGGAAATCCGTAATGAAAAGACAATTGTTATTTTTGATATTACAGATTTTACGGATACAATGACTGTAAAAATGTTTACCCGAAATGAACAGTTGAGTGACATTTTGGAAAGCATAAAAAAGGGTGCCTTTGTAAAAATTAAAGGTGTTACAGTTATTGATAAATTTGATAACGAGCTGACCATCGGCTCTATCGTAGGGGTGAAGAAGATTCCTGATTTTACAACGAGCCGTAATGATAACAGTGCAAGGAAACGAGTGGAGTTACACTGTCATACGAAAATGAGTGACATGGATGGAGTTTCCGAGGCGAAGGATATTGTAAAACGTGCTTATAAGTGGGGGCATCCTGCCATAGCAATTACGGATCATGGTGTGGTACAGTCTTTTCCGGATGCAAATCATGTCTGGGAAGATTTGTGGCGAGATGAAAAGGCGAAAAGGAAGGAAGCAGGAGATGCTAACCCGGATAAACAGGATTTCTTTAAAGTGATTTATGGTGTGGAAGCATATCTGGTGGATGACCTGAAAGAGATTGTAACCGGTGAAAGAGGACAGTCTTTAGATGGAACATATGTTGTATTTGATATTGAAACTACCGGATTTTCGCCGGTAAATAATCGAATCATTGAAATTGGTGCAGTAAAAGTGGAAAAGGGAGCTATTACGGACAGATATTCTACATTTGTCAATCCGGATGTTCCAATTCCTTTTGAAATTGAAAAACTGACAGGAATCAATGATAATATGGTAGTGGAATCTCCCATGATAGCAGAAATACTGCCGGAGTTTCTGGAGTTTTGTGGTGATGCAGTGTTAGTGGCTCACAATGCAAACTTTGATATGAGTTTTATTATTGAAAATGCCGGAAGACTAGGTATAGAGAAAGAATTTACTTATGTGGATACTTTAGGAATTTCAAGGGTACTGTTTCCTAACCAGAATAAGCATACATTGGATGCAGTAGCAAAAACACTTGGTGTTTCTTTGGAAAATCATCACAGAGCAGTGGATGATGCGGAGGCAACGGCACAAATTTTTGTTAAATTTATTCCGATGCTGAAAGAGGATGGCATTGAAAATTTAAGACAGATAAATGCACTTGGTGCTGCCAGTGTGGAATCAATAAGAAAATTACCTTCGTATCATGCGATTATTCTTGCACAGAATAATGTAGGAAGAATGAATTTGTACCGATTAGTTTCGGAGTCTCATCTGACCTATTTTAATCGAAGACCAAAGGTGCCGAAAAGCTTGTTTGTGAAATATAGAGAAGGACTTCTGTTAGGAAGTGCCTGTGAAGCAGGTGAATTGTATCGTGCATTATTGGATGGAAAATCGGATTCGGAAATTGCACGGCTGGTAAATTTTTATGATTATTTAGAAATTCAACCGACAGGAAATAATGCATTTATGATTGCCTCTGAAAAGCACCCGAATATTAATTCAGTGGAGGACATTCAGGCAATTAATAAAAAAATTGTTGCTTTGGGTGAGCAGTTCCATAAGCCGGTAGTTGCGACCTGTGACGTTCACTTTTTGGATCCTGAGGATGAGGTATACAGACGTATTATTATGGCAGGAAAAGGTTTTAGTGATGCGGATGATCAGGCCCCCCTCTATTTGAGGACAACGGAAGAAATGCTGGAGGAATTTGCATATCTTGGAAGTGATAAGGCAGAGGAAGTGGTAATTACCAATACAAATCTGATTGCGGATACCATTGATTCCATGTCACCGGTACGACCGGATAAATGTGCACCGGTTATTGAAAATTCAGATGAAACATTGACAAACATTTGTTATACAAAAGCACATGAGATGTATGGTGAAAATCTTCCTGATATTGTAGAAGAACGATTGAAAAAGGAATTACATTCCATCATTACTAACGGATTTGCGGTTATGTATATTATTGCACAGAAACTGGTGTGGAAATCGGTAGAAGACGGGTATCTGGTAGGTTCCCGTGGCTCGGTAGGTTCTTCTTTCGTAGCTTTTATGTCAGGAATAACGGAGGTAAATGCGTTAAGTCCGCATTATTACTGTTCTCATTGCTATTACAGTGATTTTTATTCTGATGAAGTGCGTGCTTATGCTGGTAAAGCAGGATGTGACATGCCGGATAAGAATTGTCCGAAGTGTGGCAAACCATTAAAGAAAGACGGATTTGATATTCCGTTTGAGACATTCCTTGGTTTTAAAGGAGATAAGGAGCCGGATATTGACCTTAATTTTTCAGGAGAATATCAGAGTAAGGCGCATAAGTATACAGAAGTTATATTCGGTTACGGACAAACTTTCCGTGCCGGAACTATTGCAACGTTAGCTGATAAAACAGCATTTGGTTATGTAAAGAATTATTTTGAGGAAAGAGGAAAAAGGAAAAGGGTGTGTGAGATTAACCGTATTGTGGGCGGTTGTACCGGAATCAGACGTAGTACAGGACAGCATCCGGGAGGAATTGTTGTACTTCCGTTAGGAGAGGACATAAATTCATTTACACCGGTACAGCATCCGGCAAATGATATGACAACGGATACGATAACGACACATTTTGATTATCACTCCATTGACCATAACCTTTTGAAACTCGATATACTTGGACACGACGATCCTACCATGATTCGTATGCTGCAGGATTTGACAGGAATTGATCCGGTGAAGATTCCGTTAGATGATCCGCAGGTAATGTCTTTATTCAGAAGTACGGATGCATTGGGAATAAAACCGGAGCAGATCGGTGGTTGTCCGTTGGGATCGTTAGGAATTCCGGAGTTTGGAACGGAGTTCGTTGTTCAGATGTTAATTGATACAAAACCTTCTTCTTTTTCAGATCTGGTACGTATTTCCGGTTTGTCACATGGTACGGATGTATGGCTGGGGAATGCACAAACCTTGATAGAAGAGGGAAAAGCAACGATTTCAACAGCAATCTGTACGCGAGATGATATTATGACATACCTGATTAATACAGGGGTAGAGAGCAGTCTTTCCTTTACCATTATGGAAAGTGTGCGTAAAGGAAAAGGATTAAAGCCGGAATGGGAAGAAGCGATGACGGCAGCAGGGGTGCCGGACTGGTATATTTGGTCTTGTAAGAAGATTAAGTATATGTTCCCGAAGGCACATGCGGCAGCATACGTTATGATGGCATGGCGTATAGCATATTGCAAAGTGAATTATCCGCAGGCATATTATGCGGCATATTTCAGTATTCGTGCTTCGGCATTTTCCTATGAAATTATGTGTCAGGGGCAGGCGCATTTGGAAAATGTAATGGCTGATTATAAAAAGAGACAGGATACTCTGTCAAAAAAGGAGCAGGATACACAAAAGGATATGAAAATTGTGCAGGAAATGTATGCACGAGGATATGAGTTTGTACCAATCGATATTTTTACTGCCCAGTCCAGACTGTTTCAGATTATGGAGGATGGAAAGATTATGCCGTCTTTAAACAGTATTGACGGATTGGGAGAAAAGGCGGCAGACGCGATAGTGGAAGCTGCAAAAGATGGTCCGTTTCTATCAAAAGATGATTTCAGACAACGGACGAAAGCATCAAAAACGGTTATTGAAATGATGGATAGTCTAAATTTATTAGGAGATTTACCGGAATCAAATCAAATAAGTCTATTTGATTTGGTATAAAGAAAGGAGCAAAAATATGATAGTAAAAATTAAAAAAATTAGTGATAAGGCGATTATTCCTACAAAAAATACGAAATATGCGGCAAGTTATGATTTGTATGCGTGTACGAGAGCTTTGACGGTTATTCCACCGCATCAGGAAGTAAAAATAAAAACAGGTCTGGCAATTGAATTACCACATGGTTATTTTGGAGGAATTGTGGCAAGAGATGTTATGGCAACAAAACTGGGACTTAGAATTCGTCAGGGAATGGCTATTATTGATGAAGATTATAGAGGAGAAATTGTTGTTTCACTTCATAATGATACAGATATTCCGCAGACGATTAATCCGATGGAGCATATAGCACAGTTAATTGTTATGCCGTATTTACCGTTGGATTTTCATGAAGTGGATGAATTATCGGAAACCGGAAGATAAGATTTGAAAATGCTATAAACACGGGAAGATAAGAGGATATCTTTCCGTGTTTTACAGTGCGATAAAATAAAATGTAAAAAATATTATTTTTTTTAATTTTTTTGAAAAAAACACTTGCTTTTTTTTGAAAAATATAATAATATAATCAAGTACTTGCGAGAGACAAGTTAAGGCTCGTTGGTCAAGCGGTTAAGACGCCGCCCTCTCACGGCGGAAACAGGGGTTCGATTCCCCTACGAGCTGTTGACTATTTTTAGAATAGCCCAACCCGAAGAATCCTTAAGCCTAGTAAATACAAGGTTTTGAGGATTTTTTTTATTGCTGAAAAATGATATAAAAAAAATAGTTAAAAAGTGAGGTAACACAAAAGGTAACACTAACGAAAGGAGTAGCTTTCGTGCATCATCAATTGAATAGTTTAAATGTATAAATAAGCCTATAACATATATTTTGTTGTGGGCTTATTTTGGCGTTTAAAAACAACATTAAAACGTCTATTTAACCCTTACAGAGCGTCAGAATAGCCGTTTTTGAACTACAAATAGTCTCTTTTTGAAATGGCTATTTTATAGTGAAAATTAAACTATTAAAAACAATAACAGGAGGTAAAAAGAAATGATTATTAGCAAAGATGAGTTTATTACTCGAATGGCTGAAAACGGAAACACAACAAAATGTTCTTGCAAGAAGTATTTGAATTTAATGCTTCGTACAATGTTGGAATTATTGCGTGAAGGAGCAGTAATTAGATTTCAAAGAATTGCAAGAATAGAGGTTATCAATGCTTCTAAGAAAGAAACATATAATATTGCGACGAAAAAGAGATTTGTGTTACCAGCACATAAATGTATAAAAGTGCGTATCAGTAAGAAATTACAAGAAGAATTTAATAAAACAATTGCAGAGGAGGACTAATTATGTACGGAAGAGTAACAAGATATTTTCATGATAGGGGATATGGATTTATTCGCGGAGAAGATGGAAATTCATATTTTGTTCATGCTTCTAAACTTTATGGAGAATATTTGGATAGAGGTTATTATGTATTCTTTAAGCCGTATAAGGATGATAGGAGCGATTATAATGCTAAGAATGTAAATGTTATTGAAGTGCCAGAAAGAAGAAAAAATATTAAAAAATAATAGGTGAGACTACAGCCTACTAAGTGAATCATTTTCACTTAGGGATTAAGTGTAGGAAATTTCGTAGATGGCGCGAAGTAAAATAAAGATTTCCGTCACTAGGATTCAAGAGTAAATCACATTTATGTCTATAGTGCATATCAGCACAAATTTCCATATGCGATAAAGGTATTTTGAAAATTCAATAGGGTAAATCGGTTTATAAAGCGTCTCTCAATTTGGTTACGCTTATTTGTCATGCAATTTTCTTGAATCTTTGGGTAATAAAAAGGAGGATAAATGATTGATAAAAATATTATTAGTAAAAATGTTAATGAAATTGGAGAAAATGAGACAAAGATATGCAAAAAATGTGGAAGGTTGTTACCGATAGCGAAATTCAGATTGGTTAAAGGGCAATTTCATAATCCATACTATTTAGGACATTGTAAAGAATGTGAGTACAAATATCAGCGTGGTTATTTAGAAGAAAAGAATAAGATTGAGTTTTCCGATAGCTTAGAAATACTTATTGAGAGAAAGTATAAATCCATCAAGAAGGAACGAATACTTGATATTTCCTCTACTGGCATTATTCCCATCGGTACAGATGAAATGTTTATAAAACTGATGGAGTGCAAAAATACGTGGTTATCAAATTATGGACGTGCAATCAAGTATGCTAATGGGAAATATACACTTCTAAAAGGTAACTATGACAGTAATGGTGCTTTGCGCTATACAGTACAGAAGAATGTTTTCTTTGATGGTAAATGGAATTGGAAGCGAGTTGATTTGTGGGCAGCTAAAGCAGTAGTAGAAGAGTTTATTGTGAATCCTGATAAAGCAAATAATATTTACATATGGCATAGCGGATATGATAAAGAGGATAATTACTACAAAAATCTATATCCATTAAATCAGGAGCAGTACAGAATTGTTAAAAGACATTTTAAAGAGACTGGTGATGACTCCGAGAAATTTATTGTAAAGGTTATGAATGATATTCGTTATATGCCTGACAATTGGAGCAAGGAGTTGTTAGAGCCTGTTATGTGTGGGCTTGGTTATCGTGGTGTTTTATATGAGAATGGGAAAATAGAATCTTATTTGAGATGGCATGATATGATGAATCGTTGCTATAATAAGAATTTTCATGAAAAGCATCCACAGTATAAAGATTGTACGGTATGCGAAGAATGGCTGAATTACAGTAATTTCAAGTTATGGTATGACCAAAATAAAATTGCTGGTATGAAATTGGACTTAGATAAGGATATTCTGTTTAAAGGAAATAAAGAGTATAGTCCGGCTACAGTTGCATTTGTGCCTCATGAGATTAATACATTATTTGTTAATGGAAAAAAGAATAGGGGAGATTTGCCTATTGGTGTCCATTATGATAAAGAAAGAGATAAATTTCGTGCGGAAATGTCTTTCATGGGACAGGCAATTAAATTAGGACGATTTGATACTGCTGAATTGGCATTTGCAAGATATAAGGAATATAAAGAGGATTTTATTAAGGATATAGCGGAACAATACAAAGCTGAAATACCCGATAAAGTATATCAAGCTATGATGAATTGGGTAATTGAGATTACGGATTAAGGAGGAACAAATACAATGACAGATTATGAAAGATGGAGACAGCAAATGTTAAATGAGGTTGCAGCCGAAGAAAAACATGAGAATATTTACAAACAGTGTGCTGTAAATGAAGCTATAGCACGAATTACTAATAAAGATGTTGGTGAGACAGAGATAAGAAATGCTTATATTCGTACACAAGCAGATGCGGAAAGAAGTTTATACAAGTAGGATTGGAGGATTTAACGATGTCAGATTTTTTAAATAAAATGCTACAGAGTAGTATGGACAGAGAAGCTAAGAAAATGGCTTCTAATGGTGGAGTAACAGAACAGGACAGATATGGTAATCTGTTGGATTGTGTTAAGGGCAGAGATTTAGAGAATGAAGAGGTAAAGAAACAGCTTGATAGGCTTTCTGCTATGCACAAAAATGCAGAAGAAGGACGTAAGCAGAGAGAAAAGGAATCTGCTGAATGGTCAAGAAATATGCGTCAGATTGTCAGGGATGTTGAGAATCGGGAACAAAATAAAATGAATGATTTTCTGACTAAACATAAGGATGCATTGGATAAAGGCAGAGAAACAGTTCGTAGGGAACGGGATAAGAGTTATTTTAGTTGATGGGATAAGGCATGTTGGATAGAAATATCTGATGTGCCTTATTTTTTTTGATATAATCAAGAGTACTATAAATATCAAGGAGAACACGAACATGAGAGAAAAATACGAAAAAAATTTATTGGAAATTGATAACTGTAAAAAAAGGAAGATTCCACTAGGGATAACTGCTATTTGTAAAGAAAAAATAGACAACTGTTATCTGGAATGCATTGGAAATGAAAAGGAGTTAGAGTTGGAATTATATGAGAGAAAAGCGGTTCTAATTAATGATAAGAATTGTATTAGTGGTATCTATTATGATTTTTTGATGTCAGTTGCAGGTGGATTTATAGGAGCAATTGTTACACATGCAATAGATAGGACTGCACTAAATATTTTGGAAAATAAAAATCTTATTAACACGGGCAAATTTTTTGAACAGAGTCCAATGAAAATGTTATATGGAAATGTTGATTATTATTGGTTTGCGATAATATTTAATATGATATTGTTTTTTGGAGTAGCAAAAGTTTTTTTACTAGGATACAAAAAGTATACTGAAAGAAGAAGTATACAAAATATATTTTATATTGATATGTGCGAATATGAGTTAAAAAAAATAAATGAAAGATTAGACGAGTTATAAATTACAAGGCATATTAAGTAGAGATACTTGGTATGCCTTATTTTTTACGCCTGCTGCTGAATAGGGGCTTTAGAAGGTTTTCTATGTAAATATATCCCCCGGCTATAACAATGTATTATAATTCATTCATTGCTTACAATAGTAGTCTTTGGTATAATTATCCATGTAGTGAGCAGATTTACGTCTGCTGCTGAATTAGAGATATTCGATAAGATTTTACAGTAGATTTTAAGAAGGGTATGTGTGTTGTAGGGTGGTATTGCTTTTTATATGTAAAGTGTACCCCTGCCCCATCTTGATATACAAAAGGAGGACTTAGAGCATGGCAAATATTTGTAGCTGTTGTGGAAAGAAATTACCATTTTTAGATGTTGGTTTTGATTTAATAGAAATTGATGGAGAAGATTATTATGTTTGTAGTGTTTGTAATACTAACTTTGCAGACTACAAAAGAGGTAATCTGTCCTTAGAAGAATTGGTAAATGATTCCACTAAGCCAAAGTTAAGACAGCATTTTGAGAATCATGCTCCAGATGGAAAGATTGTTGAAGAAATAAAACAACAGGAACGTCAAGAGGAGCAGAGAATACAGCGAAAATTGACAGCACAAGAAAATGACCCATTATATGACGATATTCACCAGATTGCAGGTGATTTGAGATTTATTAAGAATCTTATTATCTTTGGTTTGGTATGTGGTGTTGTTTTGGGAATTATTGGTGTACTTGGTATGCTGTAGGAGGTATTTTGAATGGCAAAAAATTGTATAGCTTGCGGTAAGAATATAGGACTGCTTGGTGTAAGAGTTCCATTGTTAGGAACAGAAGATTTGGTAATTTGTTCAGATTGTTTTGACAAAATGCCACCAGTTATAAATGAATTATATCAGAAGAGAGTATATCCGACTAAAAGCGAATTATTGACGATTAAGGATGAAGTAATGCAGCAACTTACAATAGATAATTATAACCAAGATACGATTTCAGTTGTTGTAAAATTTTTGGATGAAAAAATAGAAAAAGCAAGAGAATCTGAAAGTAATGAAGATGGTGCATTGATAAAAATATGCCCGGTCTGTAATAAAAGGGCAAATTATGCTGTGTCAACATGTCTTGAATGTAATTATAATTTTAATCTTGATATAAAACTTAATCCGAATGATGTTGCACAAGTTTATAATGATAGAGTGGGACAGTATATAAAGAATCCTTTTTATGAATATGATTTTGTAGTAGTTCCTAATAATTCTGATGGAACATCCAATAAAGAACAGATAAATAAAGTTCTTATAAGCCATGCAACGCAAGGTTGGAGACTTGTTACGATGTATTCTAATATGATTGGGAAAAATGAGATTACGATTGCTGGCGTAGGAACAAATGTAACAATATGTGAGGATGTAATGGTATTTGAAAGATGTATTAAGGGAGGAGAGTAATTATGGCGTTAATCAATTGTCCTGAATGCAATAGAGAGATTTCAGATAAAGCAAAAGCGTGTCCTCATTGTGGTTATCCTATTAATTTAAATACTGGATATTCTATTTATATAATAGGATATAGAGACACTGATACTGCGGTATCTGCTGGTTTAAAGGAAGTGTTGGATATAGATTTAGATTATGAAAATGTAATAAAAATTTTAAATAGCCTTCCTTATAAAATTTGTGAATGCAATACACAAGAAGAAGCGGAAATACTTGCTAAAAAACTTGACAGATGGTGGATTGATATTGAAGTAACGAACAGTAATAATGAGCCAATAAATATAAATAAAAATATCACTCTTTGTCCTAAATGTGGTTCAACTAATATTCAGATTGTACCTCGTAAATGGTCTTTGTTAACAGGTATTTTTACAAATAAAACAGATAGAGTATGTGTAAATTGTAAACATAAATTTTAAAGTATCAGGGGGAGAGAGTAAGGGATTATTGCTTCGGTAGCTGGATTTTTTGAGTATTGTGTGTGTCGATGTACTACTACATATTTTCAGACCGCCCCCATCGAATATAATGTAAACCTAGCCGCGTCCATGCACCCATCAACAACCGCATATATAGCATGCTTTTAGCACGTTTTAGCCGTCATTTTGCCACGAATTAAACGAACCCTAACAAGAACCCAACAAGACCAAAACAACGCGAAAATGAGCCGTAAAACGTGCAAAAAGTCCAATGATTACACCAAAAGAAAAGGCTAGAAGTCCGTAAACCTCTAGCCGTTTATGTTGCTTTTATATTATTCTTTTGGTACTCTTTTCTTGATGATTTTATATTGATATTGTGGTGCGTTCTCTATGTATTCTTTTTTCGTTGCTTTGCTTCTTGTGGTGTATCTTCTGCAAGTACATACTCCCAACCATCACCATAACCATAATTACAATATAATTGATATTCGTCTTTTGTCTTTCTGATGTATGCCATTGTATAACCTTCTTTCTATGTGGTAGGGTGCAAGCCTGAGAGCCTACACCCTTATTTTTTTTATGCTTGTTTCAACTGTTTTCTTTGTTCTGTCTGTACTTCTGTACTGCCGTACAAGTTGCGTATATCATCCATTGACAACTTTCTTTTGCTTCTTTTTCTGAATGCTTCTGTATGAAAATACCATTTCTTTTTTTCGCTTGCCCATTTAAAACCAATTTCTTTTAAGTCGTTTCTATATGGGTATGTGTCACCATCCACCCACAACCAACAGCCGACAACCTCAATATTAATATTTGTAAAGTTGATTATTTTTTGCATTACTTCACGCAGTTTTTCATCTGCTTCAAAATCGTACTTGTTAGCGTTAAAATCTGCCTTTGCTCCGTCTGTGCTTGTCTGCTTGCTTTCGTGTTTATTCTTTAAGACTTTGAAAAGCCTGTCATATTCTGCATTGATTTCTTGCGTTGCTTCTGTGCTTCCGTTTGCGTTGTCTGGGTGGTACTGCTTCAAAAGTTCCTTGTATTGCTTTCTTAATTCCTCTAATGTATTTACATTTTTAAAATATGTCATAAGTCAAAACCTCTTTTCTATTAGTGGGGCGGTAACTTGTCACGGCTACCGCCTTTTATATGGTTGTTATTTTTCAATAGGTTTCATAATTCCATTGATTGCTTGAACTGCACCATATAACCAACCGTTTAAGTAGTCTATATTGTAGCAGTATTGCGTCCAGCTTCCTTGTTCTGCTCTTGCTTCGTCTGTATAGATATAGAAGCCTTTGCCGTAGTCCTCTTTTACAATCTTGATATAACCGAAGTTCTTTTCGTATGCTCTCAAGTTGTCTTTGATAATCTCCATTTGTTTCTTTGTCATAGTGAAAACCTCCTTTAAAAATTTGATTTGTTTTAGTTGTTGATATAATAATAACATCTTGTACAAGAACAATCAATATACATCTTGTACAAGAATATAAAAGAGGTTTTATACATCTTGTACAATTTTTGTTGAGGGATAAAATTTTTTATGTTATCATGTATAAAAGAAGTATTTTTTTATTATTTATATAATGAACTACAAAAAATAAGATTTTGGGGGGCTGGGTCGTATATGTTAGAAGAAAAAGAAAAATTCGATGCAACAAAGTATAAAAATGATTTTCAGAAAGAAAAATATGATAGGATTATTGTAAATGTTCCAAAAGGTCAAAAAGAAATTATTAGCGAAACGGCAAAAAAGCAAGGATATAAAAGTTTAAATTCATTTATTGTAGATGCAATAAATGATAAAATATCAAACTAACTTATAATAAAAATAATAAAAGTAAAATAAAGCCTATAAATAGGGCTTTATTTTTTTTTACAGAAAGAAATCTTGTACAAGATGTATAAAAACAGTATGGAAATCTTGTACAAGATTACATATTTACATCTTGTACAAGAAGGTGTACTATAATCTCACAAGGCAAGCACAAAACACATTAACAAAGCACATTAACAAAGCACATTGATAACTGAATAGGGATTGCACTCTTGAAACATTACATAATAAACCTTATAATATAAGTAATCTTATATGAAAAGGTGGTGAACGGTGGTGATAGAAATGGGCGAAAAAACAGACTATGATACACTACTAGAACAGTACTTAAAAGAGCGTAGAATGTATCAGGCAGACGACAGCAAGCAGGCATTAAAAGAAAGTCTTGAAGATTTAAAAATCAGACTTGAAGCTTTCAACAACGGAGCTGTACCAGATTTTGAAAAACAGTAATTAAATAAAGAGTAAATAAAGTAAAGAGTGTAATTCCTATTGAGTTATCAAAGGGAGTTACACTCTTTTTGTTTTCTCAAGTAGACAACAGAGCAACACCGACAAGAGCCGAAAGCCTTGTTGAAATCCCTAGTCAATATACTTGTGAACGGTATCAAGACGTGAGAGGTAATAGCCAAGAAGATTACTAGGGCGGTAAAGTTCTAACAACTAACTAATTAATCAAAAAGCAATCAATTTTCTATATGGAGGTGTTTGTATATGACAAACAAAGAACTAATTGCAAAGTGTAAGGAATATGAAAAACTTACAGCAGAAATTAAAGCAAAAGAATTAAAACAGAAAGAAATTCAAGCAGAACTTAAAAAGGAACTGGAGCGAAAGAAAGTTGATGAAATCGACATTGACATTTTCCACTTTAGCAACAAGGTAACAAAGGGCAAGACCTTATTTGATACTAAAGCATTCGCAGAAAAGCATCCTAAACTTTTCGCACAGTTCACAACAGAAGGAAAGTCAAGCACAAGATTTTTATTCGGATATGTGAAGCAGTAAAGACCAACGGCAAAGGGGAGCGAAAAACTCCCCAATGCCAAAGGCTATAATGCAACCACCCAATCAGGGCGAGAGTTCCAAGTCTCTATAAATGCAGAGGATAGTAACAGAATAAACCATCTAATCAAGGAGGGCGAGAAATGGCAGAAAGAAAGTTCACAACTTACGAAGAGCCATTAAACGGCAGAACATTCACAGAAAAGCAGATGCACGAAGTTTATAGAGATATGGCAGACAAAAACGAATATCCAGATTTTGAATGTTGGTTCTCTGATATGTTGAAAAGTGGAGTATTTGAGGAGGTATAAGCAATGCAGAAACATACAATTCAATTTGCAGTACAGAGCAAAAATGGAGTAGTCGAGAAGGTCGGCAAGTCCACCATATTACAACCGAAAACCAATTTTAAAGGCGGTTCTATTAAATGGTATGAAGACAAGCCAAAACAGAAAAGCAACTAATCAATCAGGGAGTGACGGTTCAGCCGTGGGAGATTCAGTTATCCGCACCCTATCGGCAGAAATGCCAAAACAACAAAAACAATCAAACATATTTTAATGAAAGGTAGGTAATCACCTATGAAGAAGACAACAACAATGAAAACAAATATCGGAACTATTAATCTTGCAGAATTGGATTTAGTGGAGGATTGCTTGGAAGTATTTATTCCTATTGTGGCAGTATCCGACAATCTGAAAGCAACCATTGAGGAAAATGTGCAGAGAGTCAAAGCGGAACATCAGAAGGAATTTTTGGATTGCAGAGGTAAGAAGTGGAGCGATGCAGGAATCGTTATGACATATCAGAGTTTACATATCACAGTAAAGGAAAAGGCTTTTAACTATGAATTATGTTTTGACTTTGAGGATAAGGAAAGCAGTTTGATTTATGCAGATTTTAACCTTGAGGTGGATTTGGCAGAGCATACCGGGGAATTAAAGAAGCTGGTTATTAAAGCAATGATTGACAAGTTTTTCTAACCAAAGGAATCAACGGAGGGTTGTCCGTTCTGGACAATCTTCCCAATGGAAAGAAAAGGAGCGTGTACCATATGGAAAGAAATAAATTACAGCCATTTACTGAGTCGGAAAAAATCTTCAGTACAGAAAATCACAACTTAATATATAGCTTTTTACATAAATATGGATATTCTGTTGATGATTATTACAATATCGCTGTTATGGGCTTTCTCAAATCAGTTCAGGTATATCACAGAAGGGAAGATTTGCGGAAACAATTCAAATTTCCTTATATTGCAGATATGTACATGAGGGCAGAACTCAGCAACCACTTTAAAACGGAAAGAGCCAAGAAAAGAAAGTCATTGGAAACAATTATAAGTTTAGATGCTGACTATGCGGAAATGGAAAATTTTTATAACTGTATCGGTGGAAAATCTCTTGAAGCGGAATATTTGGAAATGGAAACAATGTTGGAATTATTGGAAAATTTTTCAGAGCTTCAACGGAAAATAATTCAAATGAAAATGGATGGCTATAACAATAAAGAAATTTGTTTAGTGTATGGAATAAATTCATCAACCTATTATAAGGAAATGAATCGGATTAAAGCGTTATTAATGGAAAAATTGGTTATTGGAAAGAATTAGTGAGGTGGGAAATTTATGTTTGAATTTAGAATCATTGACACGGCAGACGGAAACCAGATTATAGATAGACACTTGAAAACACCATACAACGCATTAACTCCATTGCAGATGATGGAATATATGGAAATGGATGCAACACTTTCTTTAATGGATAGAATGGAACGCAGAGCCAAAGCAGAAGCAGACCGCAGACGGAAACTTGCACGAAATCCATTATATAGAATTGCTTGCTTATGTGGATTGTTTTAATTAAGCGAATTGGAGGAATATAATCATGAATGATAATACAAGAACAGCACTTATAAATAAGGAAATTGAAACATATAGAAAATTTGCGGTAGTATTGGAAAGCCTAAAGCCAGTTATACAGTCTTTTGATGGAAAGTGTATCAATAAGAAATTCGCAGAAGCTATGGACGAGTTTTTATTTTATGGAAATACTACCGAAAGACAATATCACGTTACCATAGGAATTGACACAACATCATATGGAAGTATGTTTGATTTGGCAATCCGTTGTTATGACGATATTGTGAGAGGTGAAGCCGATTCTAGCGGATATTGTAGCAGTTATTACATTAGTAACAGAGATTTTACAATGAGAGTTAAATCGGAGGAAGTAACAACGACTTTGCCCGGTGGAAAACCTAGAATAAATGCAAAGGCACTTTCGGATAAATTAGATGAAAAGATTCAGCAGTTACATAGTAAAGCGGAAGCACTGGAAAAGGATTTATCTCATGTTGAGGATATGAGAGCAGATTTGGAACAGATTAAGCAGATGATGGCGGCATTCAATGGAAAATATCACGGAAGAATTACAGAGGTTTTTAATTGCAACTATTCATTGAAAGACAATAACGGAATGCAGTATAGATAATTGGAATGGTGTGGGCTGTCAAGAGGGTAGTCCATAAAGGAAGGATAGATTTATTATGGGATGTGCAACACATTATGTTATTACGGATGGAACACGTTACATAGGTCGCAATAGTGATACAAAGGAAAATATTATTGTAGAGAGCTTTAAAAAGGCGGTAAAGTTGAGATTTACACAAATCAATGCAATATATAATAAACTTGCAGAGGATTTGCAGAAGGATGGTGAATGGAAAATCATAAACACGATTGAGGTCAAAACGGATTTGTCGGATGCTACTATTGCTATAGATGTAGATGAAATGATGGAATCTTTGGAATCGGATTTTGATTTGCTTGTGAAACGGAAGAAAGTTCTTGAATTGGAACTATTGGAAATAGAACGAGAGATTACAGACATTTATCATGCAATGGAGTTTTATAATTTGGATGCAGCCAAAGGATATAAAATCTATAAGATGATGCAGGAAAGACTTATTCGCAGAAGACAGAATAAGGATGAAACCTTGAAGATTGATTATATCTTGTCTGGTGGAATCAAAGGATTGACAAGTAAGCAGACACGGAAACAATTTGATGCATTGGATAATAGACATTATACACCTAGAGCATTAAAGGAATTGTTTGGAGTATAAATGTTGTCGGCACTGGTGGAAAAATTTCTGCTGGTGCTGATTTGGACTATTTAAAAAATGGAAATAATTTTGTATAATGATTGTGTTATTATTTATTCGTTGGTATGTGATGATAATAAACGAGTAAATATGTAGGTATTAAATAAGAATAAAATTGAGGTAGAAGCATGATTTGTTATGATAAATTATTTGAATTAATGAAAGCACAGGGTAAGAATACTACACATATAAGAGCTGAAAAAATTATTTCTCAAGATACATTGGGAAAAATGAGAAAAGGGACTGGTATAATAGATGAAGGACGTGACCCTAATAATATTTTACCAGATGGGAAACAAGCAAAAAAGATGAGAATAACTGCGGTTGATACCAAATCAATTGAATCACTTTGCACATGGTTAAATTGCCAACCAAGTGACATTATGGAAGTTATACCTAATACATGGGAAAATGCTGATAGATTATGTGAAATATTAGATTGCACAAAAGAAGAACTTTCTAAAAGAGTTCCGATGGAAGAAGCGGAATAAAATAAAAATCAACACATATTGTATGGAAAATATTATATAAAATCAGAGAGAAAATATTTATGTTAGAAGTAAATTATACAAATTTTTGTGCAGATATTGAAACGTATATGGATAAAACTATAGATGACAGTGAGACAGTTTTTATTACAATGGAAAATAATAAGAATGTAGTCATGTTGTCTGAGGAAGTTTACAATAATTTAATTGAAGGTATTAAGTAGTGTAGGAAGTAGGACAAATGATAATGGATTACGGAAAAATTTTTAACCAATATTGACGTACGCTAAAGCGTACGTTATAATATAATCAGTGAAAGGAGTTGGTCGTATGACTGCTATTAGTGCAACAAGAGCAAGAGAAAATATTTATCAATTGATTTCAGATGTAAATACGAACTGTCAACCAATAACTATTACAAATAACAAAGGTAAAAATGCTGTCTTAATCGGAGAAGAGGATTGGAGAGCAATTGAGGAAACGTTATTTTTGATGTCTATTCCGGGGATGGCTGAATCAATTATTAAAGGTGGTAATACACCACTGGAAGAGTGTCTATCAGAGGATGAGGTGGATTGGTAAGTGTTTAAAATAGTGTATGAAAAACAGGCTGGAAAGGATGTTAAAAAAATTAAAGCTGCTGGCTTGGACAAAAAAGCAAAGGAACTAATTGAAATAATTAGGGAAAATCCATTTCAAACACCACCTGTATATGAAGGCTTAGTTGGAAATTTACAAGGATATTATTCAAGAAGAATAAATATTCAGCACAGATTAGTGTATCAAGTGTATTCAGAATCATTTGTAGAGGATGGGACAGAATATGAGGGTACAGTTAAGATTATTCGTATGTGGACACACTATGATGGTTTAAGATAAAAACAAAGCACCAATGGATGAAAATTAATC
Source organism: Lachnospiraceae bacterium (assembly GCA_017437065.1). Lineage (GTDB taxonomy): Bacteria > Bacillota > Clostridia > Lachnospirales > Lachnospiraceae > RGIG3002. Next base: position 64,679 of record JAFSBX010000029.1, on the reverse strand, counting down.
ATCTGCTGGTGCTTTTTCTGTGTCTATCTGTCGGATTTCTTCCAGAGCTTTTTCTAAATACATATTTTCCCATGACTGCCTTATGGATTGTTGCTTTAATTCTTGGATGCGTTTATCGGTGTAGGAGTCAAGCCACTTCATAACGGAAGACGGAATAAATTTTTGTGGAACTTTTAAAATAATATCAAACATCATATCTTCAAGTCTACTGAATAGCTTGTCGGAAAATTCTTTAAGCCTGCTACGGTTTTTAATTTCTATGTTTATTGTAATCACTCCTTCCACACTTATTATATAAGAAGAAACTGGATGCAACAATGGATTTTAGGAAAGTAAAAAATGTTGTAAAGGAAATCATCTGACATCGTTTACAGTTTGGAATGGATGATTTTTTATCAAAAATGACATAAAAAAGATACTATTTTGTAAAGGAAATAAAAACAGACATTTTCTTTACATTTTTACTTTTAGCGTGGAGTCTTTGGATAAAAAAGTATTATTTATATAGTAGTAAGAAAGTTGAGGTGAATGAAATTGGATTATGGTTACGCCCGTTGCTCAACGAATGAATCAAAGCAGGACATTAACAGACAAACACGGGAATTAAAAAAGTTGGGAATCAAAGAGGAAAATATTTTCTATGAATATGAGAGCGGAACAAAGGACGATAGAAAAGAATTGAATCGACTAATGCAGATTGTACAAGCTGGGGATTCTATAACATCTTTAGAAGTTAGCAGATTGACACGAAGTACACAAAAACTCTGTGAGATTATTAAAGAGGTACAAGAGAAGCAAATTAAATTAGTGATTGCTGGAAGTATTACTATTGATTGTTCTCCGGGCAAAGAATTGGATGCAATCAGTAAAGGTATGATGTTGATGTGGGGAGTATTTGCAGAACTGGAAAGAGATATTATAACTGCAAGAATAAAATCAGGAATGCTAAACGCGAAAGCGAAAGGTGTACGGCTCGGAAGACCTGAAACAACCATTGATACATTACCATATAACTTTTTGAAATATTATCCTATGTTCCAAAATGGAAGTATAAACCTGTCAGAGTTCTCAAGATTATCTGGAATAAGCAGACCATCAATATATAAATACTTGAAAATCGTGGAGTCAAAGTAAAAGTACATTATATATAGAAGAAACTCATACGAAAGAAGGGAGTACATGAAAAAGCAAATAGGATATAGGCAAGGCTACAAAATAATAATTAGAGATTGTTTCTATGAAGTTACAGAAGGAAAACGTGTTCTTTATTATGGCAATTGCCGGAAGAACAGCGCCATTCAAGAAATCGCAAACACAACAATATTATTAAATCAAAGTCGGGAGGGAAGAGCAGTTGATTATAGAAGAAAAAGTATTGAAGCAGTTGTTAGAAAATGAATATCGTAGAGGATTCAAACATGGCACTAAGGTACTAGAGAAAAGAATTATATCAGCAAGTCAGAAGGGAAATCCGATTGAGTTATCGGACGGAACTGTGGTTTTTATTCAGAGTGATATAGAACATCTTCATAGTATCTTTGCAGAATTGGAAAACAATAAGGATTAAAGGAGCATTATGGAAAATAGAAAAGAGCATGGAATTAAATTAAGAGAACAAATGTATCAGTTTATAATTGACTACATTTCAAAGAATGGATATTCTCCAACGATAAGAGAGCTTGGAAATGCAGTGGGGTTGAAATCTTCCTCAAGCGTATATACTCACCTGACACAGTTGGAGATTGAAGGACGGATTAAAACAAAACCATATAGTCCGAGAGCAATTAGTGTTGTCGGCTGGGAATACAAGAAAGTGGAGGAATAAAACTATGAGCCATAATTATAAAATATCAGATTTCAGAATTGATGCAGGAATTGATACAGATATAAATGAGAGAATCGTGTCTATTGATTTAAGTAATGTGAAGGAACTACCGATTATTATTGTTCAGAGATTGGAAACTTTGGTTAACAAAATGATTGAAGACCATGAGAAGGAACATAATACAACAGTTCCTATGGATAAGGTAGATTTAGGAATGTTTATGGATATTGATACGCAGGAGCATACATTATCTTTAAATGCTTATGTGGGTTATTCATCGGAAGAAGAGTGCATTGTTGGTAAAGAGGTTATGACTGCTGCTGATGAAGATTATTCTATTATGAAGAAGTATTTCTTTAGTGAGTTGAGCAACTACATATTTGAGCAGGTAAGACGCATTCAAGGTTGTGTGGCGTAGAAACGGAGGGTAAAAGTATATGCATACAGTAAACAATAAATTTGAAATTGGTCAGGATGTATTTTTGATTACAGAAAGAAGAGTAAGAATTGAGGATAAACGCACTTGTGATGTGTGTCTGGGAGTTGGTACAGTTACATACAAGGGATATGAAATGAATTGTCCTAAATGTCATGGAAGAAGAGAGATTGTATTGGGTTCTAAACCGACAATTATACATTCTGTGGAAGATGAACCATATCGTATTGTTAGTTATCGTTACACAGTTTGTAAGGATGGTGAGTTTCTAAAGTACAAAATAAAACAAGGCTATGGAAAAGAAAAGAGTGTTACAGAAGAAGAAATTTTTGCCATAAGAGAAGAAGCTGTGAAAGCGTGTGACGATTTGAATATGTTTAATGCCTATGATGAATGGGGTAAGCAATTATTGAAAAGTCAGGAGGAATAACAATGTCAGAATTATTTGATAAAGAAGCATTAACTTATAGGTCAAGAGAAAAGATAAAATCTGCAAAATATCAGAAAGGTATGGAGGACGGATATATCCTTAGATTCTATAAAGGAAATTGCACAATATTATCTGGTGCAATTATTTGTACATCATTAGAGCAAGCCGAAGAGGAATCTAAAAAGCCTACAAGAGAAAAGATATGTTTAGGTGCAGAAAATCAACATATTCCAGTTATTTATGATAAGCCAGTACCTATTATGATAACTCATAAGTATACGGATGAAGAATATAAGGAATTGTCAGATGCAGACCTATTGCCATTTAATCCATTTTATGATGATAACGAAGACGAATATGATTTTGCAGAAGTTACAGAAGAAAACTGTTGGATTATCAAAAATCTCATAGATGGAAGATATTTCACAGCTTCAGAAGAGTTCATGCAGGAATATGAGTTGTTGGAAGATTAACATTAGGAGTGTAAGCCTATGATATATTACAAAGATTACAGATTAACAATCATAGAAACCGATGGAAAATATACATTATATGATGCTAAATATGGTGGCAGAGCAGTCCATCAAAACAAAACTAAGGAATGGACAGACGATTATATTCAGCGTGTTTCTAAGTTAAGAGGAAGGAGAAAACCTACTATGGCAGCAGTACAGAAACCTAAATATGAAATCAATGTAGTTGGCGATGCTGAAATAGAAAGTGTTCATCATATCGGATTATCTCACGATGGCAATTATTATAGTGTGATATTCGGTAAGTATATGAATGGTGGATTTTGCAGTATTCCAAATTGGGGTATTGGGTGTGAATTATCTTTTGATTTCAAGGATGTATTCTGGAATGAGGAATCATTGTATAAGGTATTAAAAAGAAAAGGTGTGTCTAAAGCTATTGCTATGGCTATTGCGGAGTATGCAGAAAAAGGATGATATATCGGTATGATAGTGGGTTATCTTGGCATAGTCCACATACCTTCAGCACGATAAAAAGTAAGCAGTAGCGGTTTCAAACAATCGCCATCTATTACCTTACAATTAAAATCTACAGTATTATTAAAATTGGAACTTACCCAATAAGAAGCTATTTTATAAGATTCTCCCTTTATTCTCACATAGAGAGGGGCAATGCGACCTTCTGAACTAAACGAAGCAATTACTGGAACAATATCAACGGGCTTATAATCGAAGTTTGTATATGATACAGTTGCGGACATTATGGCTACCTCCTAATGAAATATGAGAATATTATACATATAGAACAAATGTTTGTAAAGATGGGAATGTTTTGAAAATATAGTGGAAAGATTGAAATGTTAATGTTATAATTTGATTGTAGGTTGATTACCTATTATTTGATTTGTTTTGTTGTTGAGAAAGGCTGCACAATGTGTGGTCTTTTTCTGTAAAATAAAATATAATTGAGATAGACATAATGAAAATATTATGAAGTAGTTTATGTATATTATATTATTCCTAGTAATTAAGTATGAAAAGGAAACTTAAGGAGTTCGGTTTGAACTTCGGTGGAATGTTTTGAGAAGTTGGTGTAAATAGCGGATTACAATATAATTCCTAGTAGGATAGTAGGAAATAAAAGATTTCTTGATTATGAATGGGAAGAGGAAGTAAGCAGGGTGGTTTTAGTAAGCCAGCTTCGGTTATGCTATTAAAGAAGTGCTGAAAGTCCTTTAAATTCAAGGATATTCAGGGTTTATTCAGTAAATTAAAATGGTTTACATAACTATAATATTATGTAAACTAATATTTTCGAGAGGAAACAGTAAAATCAAGTAATATCTGATATATTAAGCAAATAATTGAATTATGTGGAGTTTTAACTAAAGGTCTGAAAATCCTTGATAAATGTGGGATTTTTGGACTTTTTGTTTGGGATGGTGTTTAGAGGATGCAGTTCGAAAGTACTATATTAAAGAGACGGTGGTGGAACATATATCTATAGCGTTATTTGTTGATAAATATTATAATTATGATGATACACAATATAACAATGCCTTTCATGAATATAAATAAAGAAAAGTGGGGAATAGCAAATGAAGAAACTTAATATAGAAGCGACAGATGAAAATATTTTAAATTCAATAGCAAATGATAAATTACAACGTACACAAGATGTATGTGATTTTATTAATATGCTGGAGACAATAGACTATAATGCATTTATTGCTTTGGATGCACAGTGGGGTGAAGGAAAAACATTTTTGTACGTCAAATCGAAATGACTTTAAAGTATTATAACAATAAAATATTTAATAAAGAGATAACAGAAAAAGAGGAAATTGCGTTCAAAGCGAATAAAACATTAGGTGAACTACAGTTGAATAGTACTTATTTGCCAATATATTTTAATGCATGGCTGTACGATAATCACTTTGATGCACTTATGGCATTATTATTTGTAATGATAAAACAATGTAATAAAAATAAAGAGATTGATACCACAATCAGAAATGAATATGGAGACAAACTGGCAACAATTTTTGATAGCATACAGTTTTGGAAAAGTAGTAATTGGAAAAATCTCAGAGAAAGTTTTAAAGGAAATGATATATTATCAGAAGCATGTTTACTGGAAGAAGTACGAATGATGATAAAACGTATTTTCGATGATGTTATTGTTGAGTGTGGGGATAAGTTGGTGATATTCATTGATGAGCTTGACCGTTGTAGACCAACTTTCGCTGTAGATATTTTAGAAAGTGTAAAACATTATTTTGATGATGATAGAATTATATTTGTAATGTCAGTGAATAAATCACAGTTGATACATACAATATCAAAAAATTATGGAACAGGATTTGATTCATACAATTATTTGAACAAGTTTTTCGATGTCAATATTCAATTACCAGAAGCTAATACTTCTCAATACTTTGTCGATTTGAAGATAGATTGTAGTAATCATTTTTGGATGAGTAAATTTGCTAGTGAATTACAGAAACGATATAACCTTTCTTTAAGAGATACGAACCAATATTTTCAAAAAATTAATTTAATTCTCGAAAAGTATCATGGTAAAGTAGATGGGGATAGTTGGGCAATAATGCATTTGTTAATACCTATAATTTGTGTTTTTGATTTGAAAGATATAGCGAAAAAGAAACAGATACTTGAAGGAGAAGGATTTGACGATATTAAAGATATTATTATGCATAGTGAAAACATGAAAAGATTTATTCTTAACTTACTTGGGCAAAGAGAAAAAACAGAAGAAAATGAGAAAGCAGCAATGGAAGAAATAGAAAAGATATATAAGTATGCATTTGAACAGAAAACGCATACAAAGTGGTACGAAGGTGCATTGATAATATATTCAGATTTTAAGAGTCAATGCATAAAGATAATGAATTTAATTTAAAATTAAAAGGAGAACTTACGATGAATGCTAAAAAAGAATGTGATAATTGCGAATTTAACGCAGGAACAGTTTGCATGGGATTTGGAAAACGTATAGACAATGGAAATGATACGTATGGAATGCCGATTGAAGAAGCAAAAAAGATGTTTCCAAATGGATGTGATGATTGGGGGATTTCATTAAATGCATTTTCTTCTAATTAAATAATACATAAAAAACGATTGGCGAGTTGCGGGAAATTATTATTAATAAGATTGTAATAGGAAAAACGAAAGGATAAGAGGGAACTTTATAATAAAGGAAGTTGGACTATGATGAGAGAAAAAATTGAAAAATTTTGTAATGATATAAAGGAAGAATATTTTATGTATTTATATAATAAAGGAGAAAGCATTAATTTCCCATATTGTTGTAAATTATCGGCAGATTTAATAACGTCTTTTTTTAAAATGGTTTGCAGTAATAATTTCAAGTATATGTGTACAACAAGAGAAAGAGCATACAATCATGCTTGGACATATTATAATGATGGAAAAGAAGAGTTTATTATTGATTTCACAAATTTGCAATATACAAATGACAATATAAAACATATAGAAAGAAGCGAAGTTTCTGTTGAGAAATTTAGACAAATAGTTTCTAAAGAACAAGTTGTTTTTTCGCCAGAAGAAACATATATGTATTTAGTATATGAATTGATGCATCCTAAAGAACAAAAATGTAATGGAATTTTAGAAGATTTTGAAGGTGTTCTAAATAAAGATTGTTTTATGGAATATTTAGAAATAAATTATGATAATGTATTTGAAAATACAAACTATTATTAATACAGGAATATGGGGAGAATTAAGTATTGGAGATGTTGTAATCATTTTGAATGGGGTGAAAAGAAAACGAGAACCTGAGAAATGAAAGACAAATACAATAATAGAGGATTCTGTAATTTTTGTAGAACTCTTTTATAATTGGAATCCTGCTGCTATTATCAAAATATAGAGTCTCCAATATGGGAGTTGCTTGATTCGACAGACATGTCGAAGCCAGTTTCTCATGGAGAACCCTTGAGAAATTTTTCGAGCACTTATGGTCGAAAGTTCCCCAACTTGTAGGGGAAAATAAATTGCAGTTGGTTTAAACCAATCGCTTCCACAGATGTGTGGAATCAGAACACAAGTAATGTTGGTTTGTCAGATGGACGGAATTCGTCCTTTAGCTTACCGATTTATTCGGCATCCATAATTCCGAAAGTGGAAACCCACTCACCAGATTCTATACTCATTCTAAATGTACTATTGAAACTTCTGCAATATTATTCTACAATATAGAACATGTGAATAAGGAGATGAATGATAATGGATAATATACTTGAAAAGTTTGGATTATATGATTTTTTGGACTTCTTTTGCCGGGAATGTATTTCTTACTTGTTTTAGATTTATTGGGAATTCCGCAACTAATTAATATTCAGTATCCAACAAATGAAGCAATTATGGTAGTTATGTTCGTTATTTTCAGTTACATAATAGGAACGCTCATACAGGAGTCAGCGTCTTATTTGGAAAAGAAACTGATAAATTTGCGAGAAAAAGCTGAAAGCAATTATCTAACTGACACAAAAGAAGGTCATTTGTCTGGTGAAGTATTAGAGAAAGCAAAACAAATAGTTCAGCTGAAAGCGAATGGTGATATAAACAATATTACAAGGGGTAATTGTCGAGACACCTTTTTTGAACTCAAGACATATTTGGAAAATCACGAGAAGATGGGAAAGGCAAATGAATTGGATGCTATGTTTGCAATGAGCCGCGATTTATTTGTATGTAATTTGATTATTGGTTTATATTTAGGAATAAATTGTATATGCAAGAGAGCAATAAACTCGATAGAAATCGCATTTTTAATATATACGGTTGTTTCACTTTTAATACTAACTGGGAGAGCGTATAGGTATGCTAAAATGCGAGTAAGAACAATTATTAGACAATATATTAGTTTGACAGAAGAAAAAACTTCTATAGATAATACGGCAGAAGAAAACACTTCTCAACCACATGATAAGCTGAATTGAAATGTTTTTGACAATCTCTTCACAGATGAAAGAATATGAAGAAAGACCATCGGTTTGTGCCGGTGGTCTTGTTACTTTAATTATAGAAGAAACACACTCAAATCTCCCCCATATTTCCGCTAAAATAGAGCAATTATAACCCTTTTTAGCAGGGTATTAGAATATGCATTTTATCGGGAAAATACATTAAAAAAAGAGGTTGACAAACGCAACCACAAATGATAGTATTGTATCAAGGTTGACAAACGCAACCTTGAAGACAAGGAGGTTATATGTTAGGGATAGAATATATTCGTACCCAGTTAGAGATGAGTATTACTGATTTGGCAAAATTACTTTCTGTATCACGACAAATTGTTTCTAAGTGGGAAAAGGGCGAAAAGAAAATTCCAGATAAGCGATTGCAAGAATTATCTGAAATTTGTGGTATTCCTGAAAAATACTTTTCTAAAGAGTTAGATTTTGCAGACAAAATCAATATTACATCATTGATAAACAGAGAAACAGGCAGTGAATTAATTTCTGACATATATGATGATTCATCTGAATTACTTTTTGAAGCAATTCAAGATGACGATGTTGTTGGAATTGAAAAAATCTTTAATGAAGATAAAGAAGCATACATAGCACTTATTGATTATTGTAAAGAAAAAATAACAGTCGCACAAAGAAAATTGGTTATGGATGTTTCAAAGTGTGAGAATATTGCACGGAACAGTAATAGTTACGATGATATAAAAAAATTGTATTATTATAGTTTGCTTTATTCTGACTTGACAGAAATAATAATGAAAGAACCACAAAAAATAAAAGTAATTGCAAATGTTCTGAATGAACTTACGAAGGAGAGTGTAGATGATAAACAATCCACTGATAAATAATCCGTTTCGAATTAATGTAAAAGGTAAATTGACGAAGGATGATTTTAATGGTCATGGGCAGATAGCGAGAGATAGACAAACTGGTGAGGTGCAATATGGCTTACCATTCAATATAGAAAGTATCGGTATGCGTAATAACTTTCTGTATAAAATATTGTTAATATATACAAAAGCAATTTTTAATGAAGATGAAATGCTTCTTGACATGAGAATTGCAGAAGATACTATGATTACAATGGGAATTACAATATTTGAAAATCCATCAGGAAATAATAGGTACGTATTAGGAGCAGGATATATTAATCACCCGGTGCCACAACTAGAAATAGATGTTTTGCTTGATGAAGAAGAAAAAGCATTGGTCGATGGATATGTTGCAGATATGAAAAAACAGATAAACTGGGATAGTGCCATTGTACATGCATATCATTCAAACGCTTTTATTGCTAATCCCAAAGAGGCATTTAATAAAGTTCTAAATATGGAAGAAAAGTCTTGACGATAAAAAAAGAAAGAGGTATTATTAAAAAGAACAAATGTTCTATTCGATAATAAGAAAACCTAATAGCAGATAAATTAAGGTTAAAAAGAAAAGAGCCTAACACGGTGTTGGCGCACCATAATGTGTTAGGACTCCTTTCAAAACAAACATAAAACACAAGATTCAGAAAGTCGAATGACCTAAGAATCTGTGACACAGCTGAAACGCTATGTAATTCGTATTATTACATATTCTATTAGAATTTTCAAGCGTTTCAGCGAAGTTTCCAATTATTACATTTAACATTATGGTAACTATTAACACAGCAACGAGGAGCAAAGGAGGAACATACTTATTCAAAAACTAAAAACACATTTTATATATTCCAGCATATAAGCAGGAAGTTTATTTTTTGCACCTTTATATAAGGAAGAAAGTCAAATTGAATATGGAGACTGGGAGTTGGGAAAGATTTTACCACTTGGATTAAAGGAAGAATTTCTAAATATGATTTTATTGAAAATGAAGATTATAAACTTGATTCACCAAAACGGGGGAATCAAAAATCTCATGGTAAAGAAGGATATTGGGCTTTAGTAGCCTATATATTTTTAATTTTGAATGAGCAGATATGTAACAAGGTAGGACTAATTGATTACAGATAAATACTATTAAGTTACAAGAAAAATACAGGAAGGAGCAGATTATGGAATTAAACAGATTAGATTATGTGATTCTAAAGCTGTTGAAAAAGAAAAACTGCATAAGTCATTTTGAAAGCGCAACGTTGCAAGAAATAATGAGTTTCACAAAGACTTCAAGACCAACTACATATCGAAAAATGATAAATTTGGAAAAACTTGGTTATGTAAAAAGAGGTTGTAAATCGACAAATGCAGATACTTTCTATTTGCAACAAAAAGGAATTGATATTGTAGAGATGCGAGGAGGATTACAAGATGATAAAGAATAATGTGGCAGTTGTAGGATTAGGATTAGGTGGTGAATCATGTGGATATGAATTTCAACAAAGGAATTACTATTCAATGCTTATTAATGGTTCTGTACAAGACAATAAATCGGTAGCAGGTGCGAAAAATCTCATGGTACTAGAAGGATATGATGGGCTTGCCGGTGACAGGTCACTTGCTTATGAAGCGTTAAAAAACAACAAAGAGATTCTAAGAAAAATACGAGCAATTGAACAAAAGATTATTTTGAATATTGCAACCGGCGGTGGAACAACAGGTTCAGGAAGTATAGTTCCCGTTTGTGAAATAGAATGTACTGACCCAAGTAAGATTGTTTGTGCAGCTCTGTTAATGCCGAGAAGAGATGAACCGATTCAGAAACGGATTAATGCATATAATGTGGCGAAAGAGTTGATGTCAATACCAGAAATGGGAGCAATCATTTTTGTTAACAATGAATCCTATACTGATTTGAAGAAAATCAATCAAACATTGGTGAATATGTTGGATGCATTCTTTTCAGATGATTCAACTTCAAGTGGTTCTAATTTTGATGATTCAGAAAAGATGAAAATGTTATCTGACCATGGAGCATTTGTAATATCAATGTTATCTGATAACAAGTCAGAGAATAATAAGGTAAGCACACAGGATGTAATTAATGCATTGACGGCAAAAAACATTTTTCTTCCTATTAATAATGATGGGATTGTTGCAAATATCGGAATTATCAATCAAAAGGATAATCGTATAAACGAGCATGAGATTGTTAAGGCAATTGGAAATCCTGAAAATATCTTTATTGGAAACAATGGAACTGTAAATATTGCATGTGCATCTGGATTAGGATTCCCAGTTGAATATATTTCAAGTTTGGGTAAGAAGGCTATGGAAGAACAGAAAGAACGTATTCAGAAAAGAAAAGCATTTACTATTTTGGATGATTTGGAGGAGGTGGATGAAGAGCCTGTTGTCGTTGTGCAGAAAGAGAATAGTAAACGTAGACAAGTAAGTTTAGATTTATTGCGTGAACTTGATTAAACACATATGAACAGATAAAGAGCAAATATTATACTGCAAATTATCTAATATGAAACTGCTAAGTAATGGAGAAGAGTATAGTGGGTGGGGTGTAAACCTACTCACTATAGAAGAAACGGAGACCAAAATGATTAAAGTATTAGAAAAAGATGGATTAATCCATGAATATTGTGGTGAACAATGTGGACATATTGAGGAATTAAAAGAATATGATGGCTTATTTAAGGTGATTGCGATAGGAGAAGGACTTGACAGTTGGTTAATACCAATCGCAGATGAAACGGAAGGAGAATCTATCAATATAAGTAGTGATGTGATTGATTTGACACATAAGACTGCTTATGCGTACAGATGTGAAGAATTTTATCAAGGAGATTTTCAGAACATCATTGATAGTTGGTGCATTGTCGGTGAGTCCGAATTGTCAAAAGACAGTCTTTATGAACTGGCTAAGAAGTATCAACCAGAAGGATATAGCAGAGTTTCTATTAGAGAATGTAGAGATGATGAATTTGGAAATTTCAAAATCACATTCCATAAACAAATGACAGAATCAGCAATGAGAGCAGAACTAAAGAAAATGGGATTTGTATTGAAACGTCATAAGGATGTAAATGGTGTGAATATGTACATAATTCTGAAAGCAGACAATAATTCTGTCTATGCTGGTGAGAATTTTACAATGACGGGAGCTGATGTTGACAGATTTATTCATGAGTAAATGTAGAAGTAAATAATGTGGGAGGTGCTAACTTCCCACTGAAATAAAAAATATTACACAAAGTAAAGGAGAAAACAATTATGGAATTAACAAGAGAACAGTTTATTGAGGAAATCAAGGGATTAAAGGAAGGAACAACATTTAATGTATCAAGTTCTGATATTGGCAATGTTACCTTTTATCTGCGTGGATGTCTGATTGAAGCAAAATTAGAAGAAGGTGTAGAGGGTGAGATTACTTTCTTTAAGCCACATACAGATATGGAAGTGGATATTGACTTTGAAATCGTGGACGAGATTACGAAGGAAAATAACATCTACATACTATCATTCAATAACGGATTATCTGATGTAGATATTGAAGTTGTAGCATAACCAAATGGAGAAGTATGTATATAGGCATTATCCGAAAGTTTCGGATTTTGCTTATACAGATAAATTATTACAAAGAAAATGGAGGATTTCAAGAAAATGAAAGGAACAGTTAAATTTTTCAACAGAGCAAAAGGATGGGGATTTATTACAGATTCAGAGAATGATAGGGAGATATTCTTTCATCAAACCAGTATTCAGATGTCAGGCTATCGCTTCTTGGATGAAGGAGATTTGGTTGATTATGAAGTTGGTGCAGGTAACAACGACAGAGAACAAGCAGTAAATGTGACACCAATTATTTCCTTAAATAGTGTAGAAGGTGCTTTAAATGCAGACAGTGAAAAAGTATTAAGAGTACGAACTAAAAAAGATACATACGGTGTTCTGAAATATTATGTTGTGGATTTAAACAGTAATTTACAGTCGAGTGAGCAAGGAATGTCTCTGTTAGAAGTGGCTGCTTATGCTGGTATTGATGTAGAAGGATTAGAGTAGAGGAGAAGAATACAATATGGAATTAACAGAATTTTTAGGATTATTAGTATCACACAACGCAACCAACAAAGGATATCAGATTCAGTTGAACAGTGGGAATTTGGAGAACAAAAGTAACAAAAACACAGGTGTAGAATTTAGTGATTTGTATTTTACAGAATGTAGCACATTGAGAAATACAACATTATTGTGTTTTGGGAATTCAAACAGAAAGCCAATATCTCAAAAGGAAGATGGAACAAATCTTTATCCTATGGAGATTAACAGTCAGATGTTCATTGATATTAGCAAGATTGAGGCTATTGAAGATGTAAAGGACTTTGAGGACTGGTTCAATTTCCCATCTGAAAAGGTAATCAATATTTATATGTTTCCTGAAAATGAAAATATGAATGGTTGTCGGAACGTAATCACAGTAGGTCTCATGGAATAATGGAAAGGATAGGTGCAAATGAGTAAAGAGAATATTGTACGTGACAAGGAAAAATTCAAGGAGATAATGAAAAATCTTGATAACTCAATTAAGAGTGCATTTATCAGAGTTTCGACTAGAGAAAAAGAAGGTATTTTGGATGCTGATTTAATCAATATGACGCTTTCAGATGCGCCAATATCTATTGCGGTTAGGGATGATGGAAATATTAATGTTTTTGACAGTGGCGAGAGCAATTTTGTAATCGAAATGACTGATTTTGATTATGCAGATATTCAGGATATGGAAAAAGAAAGTACCTTTGGATTTTTAAGGACACCGTGTAAAGCAATAAGTATTTGGTTAAAGAACACTAAATTTATTGTGATTTATTATTGGACAGAAGAAAAGGAGAACAAGTGATTATGACAAATTTAAACTTAGACAGATTAAGAGTAGTAACAGGTGTATTCATATCAGAATCAGATTTCCAAGTAATTAAGCTGGAATATCTTGATTATCTGAAAGCAAATAATTTGACGGATTCAGAGTTCAATGCAGAACAGTTTTGTGAAGCATGGAAAGAGGAGCAAGAGTTATTAGGTACATTTACAGAGACATCCGATGGCAATATCAAGTATTACTCTATGGAAGGTGCAGATGATACCAAGATAACATCAGAGGAATTTCTGAACAATCTCGATATGACATCGTACCACTGGGAAAATCTGTGTCGTAGTTATTGGGAGATTTTTAAAGAAATTCTCAATACTGACAATGTAGATAAGCAGTTGCTTACAAATGTTTTGTCGGAAGAAACCATATCACATGAACAGATTTTTGAATTGCAGCAAGCCATGAAGGGTAGAATTGCTGAGTTGTTGGGAGAGTAAATGGAGAAGTATGTAAATGTAAGTGAGAAAGGAGATAAGAATTATGGGCTTGAAATAGGGGAAAGTCGAAGTTACACTTACGCATACATAATTTTTGAAATATGTATGCGGAGTGTATACATAAAATTAAAAAGAAATTACAAATTCGCATACAGTACTATGATGTTGGGTACATAAAGCGTATCAATATTTAAACCCCCCTGTATCTGAACACGTCACGATTTTGACTGATATTAAAGAATAGAGTTAAAAGAATAGAGTTATAAGAGTAGAGTTATTAAGAATAGAGTTAAAAAGATTAGAGTTGAAATTTCATTTTTTGAAAGTTTTTTGAAAGGATGGTGTTTTTATTTTAAAAAATGATTATTTTACCAAATATGATAATTCGTATTTGGAACAGTATGATGAATTATTTATGCTTATGTATGCATATCTGCATCGGCATAAGAGTATTGAAGGATATGTGAATCTTACCATAAAGGATTTTATTCTTTATCATAATTTTATACCAAACAGGAATAAAGGGCGTATTAATGACAAGGTTTACAGTACGTTACAATTAATGATTGATAAAGGTTTTATTGAATACATTGGTTGTTACTCCAACGGTGGGCTTACTTTGTTAGATGATGTTGATTGCAATATGATGTTTACAGTGCAATTGATAAATCTTGATGATAAATGGAATCCGCTAGGTCAATTTACCAAACTTCTGTATTCTGAGATTGATACTTTGCGAAGCAGTAACACAAAAAATATGGATAAAGTTTTGTATTTGTATATGAATATTAAAAAGAATATATCTGCTGATGTAGATGCTGGTTCTGCAAGACCGTTTACTTTTCCAAGCGAAGAAACATTGGCAAAAGAATGTGGGTGTAGTGTAGGCACAGTAAAAAAGAATACAGAAATACTTTGTGGATTGAAAATGTTATATGTTGTAAATTATGGTTCATATTTGAGGATGAGAAAAGGTAAGGAAATTACTGTGAATTCTAATAATGTCTATGCATTAGAAGAAAAGTATATTAACAAATCTACGAAGGAAGCTTTTATAAAGGAATTACAAATATATTATGGTTTTATTGATGGGTTCTATCCACCAACTAATAATCTGTCAGGTGTCTCAAAGAATAAAGATAAAATATTTGGAGTTGATTCTGACCAATGGGGAGAACCTGATGCAATGCATGATTTCAGTGAAGAAGAAATGCTTGAAATCCCTACATTAGATGAAGTTCAATCGGAAGATATTGATGCTGATTTGCTTGATATAGATAATTTATATGAAACAGATGAAAGTTTAATGGAATTGTATTAATGATGCAGAAGGAGAAGTATATTTATGAACAGAGAGACACTAATACAGAACGTCATACAAAATTATGGTCAATATGGCATCACAAAAGAAGATATTGAACCACTTATTAATGAAAGTGAAAAAGATGGACTTTCGTATGAGTTGATTTATTTTAATTTACAATTAGCTTTAGCAGATTGTCTTGAATTGAAATATTTTTTGTGTACAGCACGTCAAATGGCAAGAGCGTTTGGAGTGTCTGATGATAGAATGCTGGAAATTATCAAGGAAATAAGTAATGAACTAATGGTAAAAGAAAACGGATTAGATGATTATATCAAAATACCAGTAGAAATAGGTGAAAAGTTTTTACATCAAAGTAGAGAATAAATATATATATGGTTTGCTAGTTAAGCAAGTAAAGGGAATTACAAGCAAATGCTTATCTCTGCCATAACTACATGGGACAAAGGAGAAGATACAATTCAGCTTTGATAAAAAAGTTTAAGCAAAGTCTCCCTAATAATAAATATATATTGGGAGAAAATGCTTAAAATCAAAATGGGTCGAACCCATTGCAGTTCCTAGTGAAAATGGGATTTTAACTTATCATAGAACTAAGATACCACAGTACATCGAAAATATTTAGAGAATAAAGAGCTATATTCAATGCGTAGTTTTGTATTAGGAGCAAGGATAGCTTCATATTCAGAAAGAGTGTTTTCTAAATGTCCTACATATATTCCTTTTGTACCAGCAGGAACAGATATTTCTAATAAAATATTTTGATGTGGATTTGAACGTCTATAGTCGTTAATACTTGTCCTAATAAGAGTTGTACTCATAAAACCTTTGTCGCAGATAATCATACTTTTTCTTGGTGGGTATGAGGGACACATTTCTTTGAGAAGACCTTTTGAAATGTAGCGATACACGACAATATTATCTGGAATCTGATAAGTGGGTACTTTTTCAATCAAACGTTGGAAGATAGGTTGCATAAAATCATTATCCAGTATGTTTTTGTCATAACGTAAAGCATTATTAATTAGGGTATTTGCTGAACCAGTGTAATAATGGATTGCCGATAAGAAATCTTTGTCTTCATCCTCATTTGAAGGGAAGTATTTTTTATATGTATTAACCCAGTTATCGGCATCTGTTTCACGAAAAAAGTTTTTATATTTTGTTCTCATATGTACTCCATTCATAAAAATGTATTTGTGTTGGTGTTATGAGGATATTGTATCACATTTAATTAATAATGAAAAATTATGAGGAGAATTTATATATGAATATGGACACTATAAAAGAATATACCAAAATGTATTTATCATACTTACCATGTGACAATTTTCTGTACGATGAAGAAGATAGGCAAAGACGATTTGAACGACTTTCAAAAGCAGAAAAATTATCTCATTGTGTAAGTGCCATTAATAAAGGTAATAGATTTGCTTATTTGGATTATCTGTATAAGTTAGGAGCAATAACAGACCAAGAGTGTGCTGATATGGTCTATGATATTTGGACTATGCAAGAGAGATTTCATGATTGTGGTATGTGTAAAACCAAATTAATTAAATTTATGAAATTGGCTACAAAGTCACCATTGTTACAGTCAGATATTGATGATTTGTCTCCTGATGATATGGTTACTATTTATCGTGGTGTAGGTGTTAATAGCCATAAAGGATTGTCATGGACAACGGATAAGGGTGTAGCGGAATGGTTCGCAAAGCGATTTAAAACTGATGGTGATAAAGGTTATGTATTTACTGGCAGAGTACATAAAAAGGATATTATCGTTCTTTTTAATAGCAGAAATGAACAGGAAGTTGTTTGTGATTATCGGAAAGTTAAGGATATGCAATGTGAAGAAATTATTGTCTGTGATAGCCCTAAGAGCCAATTCAATAAGTATGTAGAAGAGTCAATAATATGGGGATGAAGAAGGAGAAATAAATTATATGTCACTAAAACAAGAATGTATAGATATGTTCAAATTGATTTTAAGTACTTCGCCAGATTGTGAAGATTATCAGATAGAAGAACCATCATCTGTATTCCTGTGTCCAAAAGAGAATTATAAGGATGTAGATACTCTAATATTTGATTGCTATGAAGAATGTCCTATGAAAGATAGCTGCAATAAGGAGCTTGTAAAAGTAGATTTATCAGTATTTATTCCTCATTGGGCTGGTGATGAAGATGGTGGAAGTATTTACATAAATTTCAATCAAAAGCCTGTTAAAGAGCAGTATAAAAATACTATCCGTTATATCAACAATCGGAAACAACTTTTTGATTTCATGTGTGAAATAAAGAAAAGGGCTGATGAATCAAGAAATGCTTATGCTGAATATGCAGAAAAGATTATTGAATTAAGGGAGTATGGAGAAGAGTTCCTGACGCAGTTACAAGCAGATTATCCTGTATTTGCGGATATAAAGGCAGAATTACCTATTGTATTTGCAGAATTCGACAAGGACGAGAGCGGTAAGTATGTATATGATACAGGCGGTAATTTTGAAATTGTAAATGATGTGCAGCTTATCATACATATTTTTGATTGTTGGCGAGATATTGAGTCGCTAAAAACAACAGTAAGGCATGAAATACTTCATTATGTGTTATTTAGAATAGGGGTAAATAATTCAGATGATGGTGGAATATTCCATTATTTCTGTAATAGATATGATGCTCATGCTTATAAGGAAATGCCTGAAAAGGAGCAGGAATTATATGATGCTATGCTAAAGGCAACGAATGAAGAAGTATGTAAAGCGTTGGAGAATATCAAGAGGAAGATTAGTTTAGGATATGCAGAGAAGGAGAAATAAACTATATGAAGAACAAAACAGTAAAATTCAATATAAAATTAATTCAAGACAACAAAGTATATTTACCACTATCAGACGTAGTAAAAGCGTTAGGATACAAGCGTGCAGATTTCATAAATGAGCATTCCCAACTTATTGAGAAAATAAGTGGTGTTCAGTGTATTAGAGAAACAGATTATAACAATCTGCTTGCGGAGAATGAATCAGCATTACACAAACAGGGACAGATAGAGATTACTCGGATTGAAACACTACGAAGCAAGATAGATTCTGTTATGAGCTTTCAAGGACTAAAATTTGCACTTGCAAGAGATTATCTTCAGATGATGGCAGCTAGGACAGGTTGTAAAAGTGTTGAGCAGTACGTTTTAACACATGAGATTCCACAAGAAAAGCAGAAAGCATTACAGGAACTGATGCAGGATGGTAAATCTAATTCTAATTATAGGAGCATGATTGAGTTTATCCATGATAAGGAAAGATTCGATATTGATAAGATTAGGAATTTCGGATTAGATGTGCAGTATCTTACATCAATTGATTGTACTGGAAATGTTGGATTGGACGCATATATTGTTGGACAAGGTGTATTTCATAGTTTTTCTGATTTAGGAGATTATGAACAATGGCATGATTTGTACAAAGATGATGATGGTAATTTGATTTTGCCTTGGTGCGATTACATCAAAAATGAAGAAATGCTTATTAATCTTTCGGAGAATAGGATTGATAGAGATTTCAGACAGTATAATGCAATCGAAAATATGATTTGGTGCATTGATAATCTGGGTGTAGATATAACGGCGATAGAAGACTATGAGTATGAAGTATTTGGTTGTCATACGAATACTATTGACTTTGCAATGCCGATTGAATTGCTGGTTAAACTGATAAAGCCAAATGCTGTAAGTACGATTTATACGGATAAACTTATTGATGTGGAAACATTTAGGACTATAACAGATTTTAATTCAGAGAGAGTATTTGAGGAGGATTACAAAAATTAACGGAACAAAGATTAAGTTTATAAGGATATGTGATTCTATTTATGCAGTAGATAAGATATCTTTCTTCAATTTTAGTGTAGAAGCACATCACACAGATTTGACTCTTGTTGATGTGCCACAAGAAGAGGTATTTGATATTACTGAGTTGAGGGATTTTCGGATTAAGCTGTCTAATTGGAGTGGGAAACTGATTAATTTTGTGAAATATTGCAAAAAATGTGAAAGGACGGTAGATAAATAAAAAGTGCCTTTAGTTAAGGAAATTATAACTAAAGACACAAAAGATGTACATATTAAGGTGCAAGTAATGGTTGAATGAGGTTTATTAAAGGTTCTACTATTGCTTTAATTGCAACACCAAGTCCGGCAATGGAGACAAGGAATGTAGTTATATTTTCGATGAAGGATTTTAACTTGCTGGTGTTTTGTTCAGTTTTTTCACTTTGAATGGTATTGAAGAGTTTGCTTTTAATTTGTTTAAATATATTTTTTACAAACCTGAATATGTCTATAAATTTTGAAACTAAGTAAAATGAACAAACGAGTAGTCCAATACACGACAATATAGAATAAATTATTAGTTTTTTACCTTGTAAAGTGACGCTAGAATTTATGCAAAAATTTAAGGAAAATACAAGGATAATAAAGAATATGAATAGGCGAAAAATTTCTATGAAGAATTCCAATGGAGAGTTATTACCTTGTATGGAAGATAAAGCTAACCACATGCCAAGCAATAGTGCAGAGATATATGTAAAGGCGTTAAAGGCTTGTATGTTGCTACTATTCTGATGCATTAATGCAAAGAGGAAAAACATTATGCCGGTAATAAAAAGTGAAAAACTTAATTTTGATGAAATATTATCCTGTGTTCCGAAAAAAAATTTTATAACACTTTTGATTTTGTTTTTCATTGAATGTATCCCTCGTATCATCTGTAAATTTTTTTTATATTTTAACATAGTTAGAGAAAAATGCAATCATAGGGTCGGGAATGTAGGGGAAAAACAGGAGGTTTTTTGTGATTTTAGCCATGAAATCACCATTCTAATAGGTCTTAAAATTGGTCTATGTAAAGGCTTAAATTAACGAAAATGGGGTTGTTTTTGGACTGATTATTTGTGGTGGTAAATTTGGTCAATGAGAGTGGTTCGAGAGGAAATAGAGTGGTTTTTTTAGGGATTTGAGTTAAGGATTGGCGTAACTAATTGGCTAATGATATAGGAGGATTTCAGTGATAACATCGTATTCAAGAGGATGGAAAATCTATTATGACGGTAAGGATTGGAGATATTCTGATAATCGCCAGATAGTAGATGATTCAAGACCATGTAAAAGATGTGGACGTATGCCGACAAAAGAAGGCTATGATGCTTGTTTAGGATATATTAATGGTGCTAAATCAGCTTGTTGTGGACATGGTGTAGAAGAATCATTTGTGATGAGATAAAAGAAGTTTGTTCTCATTATGGTATATGAAGAAGTAATTGTTTGGAAACATTTGTTAATGTGGATTAGTTTAGAAGTGGAGAGTGATTGTTATAAGTAAAATGGTTGAAATTCAGAATATTAATATTAATGATTTAGTAAAAAACGATGATGGAACTTTTGAGAATGAAATTGTTTTATCGCCATATAAGCAGGAAAATTCAAAGAATCTTGCAAGTGAAAGTGAAATGCACAGGATTTTGATGCATCTAAATAAAAAATCTGAGGATGATAAGCCAGAAAAGAATACAAGTGGATACGACATAGTTCCTTCATTCTTTACATTGGATGTGGGTAAGAATATTGCAAGATATGATAAATTAATTAAGGACAAAGGTATATTGAAAATTACTAATATGGAATATGTACTGGATGAAGAAGGTAATAAGATTTTGGACAAGGATAATCATTATGTTACGAAAAAGAAAGATACCAAGCAATATGCATCTACATTTTGTGGAGCAGGTCATTCTAGAACACAAAAGAACTTGTTTGTAGATATGGAGGTTGTAGATAAACTTAATGATATTCTTCTTTGTGGAATGCCCAAAAATCTTATGCATGATACACCGTCAAAATGGAATGCTTATTATGCGATGGTAACAACAGATAGTACAGCATTGTCAAATGCACCTAAAATTGTTGTTATTGATGATTATAAGAAGTCAATTAAAGAGAAAGTGGATATAGTAGAGGTATCTGGAACAGGCGATAATAAGAAGTATAAACCCATTGGGCATAAAGGAAGAAAAAGGTGTAGAGAGTTATTAGAAATACTTCCTTTTGATGGTGCAGGATTAGTTACGCCGGAATGTGCATTGAAATGGGCGAAAGAACTTGATTGTAAATCTCGTAAAGGAAAATTCTATTTGCCATCATGTTTTCAGTTTCGTGCTATTCCGGGCATAAAAGGTGAGGTTATGGTCTTTGATTTGAAGCGTTTTGCGAAAGAAATGCATGTATCAAAGATTATTGATTTGGGTGGAAGAGAATGGGATATTTTTAAAGACGAGATAGATGTGATTCTTACAAAATCCCAGTTTAAGTTCTGGAAACAGTATCTTGATAAGGATGGTAATTTTGACTATACACTGTGGAGAAATGAATTTGATAAGAAATGCCATGGTTATAATAGAACATTCAATATTGTTTCCTATGGCGTACATCCTTCTGATTTGGCAAGTAAAACAATGTTAAGTTACCAACCTGAACAGACTATTAATTTTACGGATGAAGAAATACCAGTAGTAAGTAAGACAGGAATTGATATTTATCGTAAGATAGTATCAAATGTTGACGAATTTCTGAAGTATAGGGCATTAATTGACATATCTGATGATGGTGAGGAAGTAGAAAATATTGATAAATATACACCACCGTATTATGTAGCACTAAGTCGTAATAAAGAATTGTTTCATGACAAATATGTGCATGGCAAGATAGAATCTGATATTGAAAAATTAAGAAACAATCTCTTAGCAGGAAAATTATTTGTACATGGTAATTATCAAGTCTTTATGCCGGATTTATATGGATTAGCAGAATGGGCTTTTCATGATGAATTAGGACGTGAACCACAAGGGTTACTAAAAGAGCCATATCATATTTATTCAGATTGGTGGAATGACAGAGGGGCATTTGATGTAGATATGATAAGGAATCCGCATGTCGGAATGGAACATAGAATTTGTCATTTAAGAAATAATAAAGAACTTAAAAAGTGGTATAAGTTTCAGAGTACAGGAATTGTTACGGGAATGTATGACGCATTAGCATTAGTAATCGGGAACGCAGATTTTGATGGCGATTCTGTCGCAGTTTTTGATAGTAAGCCTTTTATTGATGCGGTTCAAAGGGAATTTAAAGCCGGAAATGGAAGATTAGTTGTAAAAGTTGAACCTAATAAGAAAGAGAAAACTAAAAAAGAGATTTGCGTTGCGGATAGAGCTGCCTTGATGAAGGTGAACCAGATGTCTTTTAAGAATTCAATAGGTTCTGTCATTGATAGAGTAACTGATTTATGGTCTTGTGTTCATGTAGACGAGCAAAAAGTCAGAGATTACATTAAGATAGGTGTAATTGTTGGTGGAGAAACAATTGATTTTGCAAAAACGGGAGAGAATGCTTTTTTTCCGAAAGAAATAAAGAACTTTTTTAAGTCTTGTAAACGTGGATATTGGATGCGGTATCTCGCTAAAAATAGTGCAGAGGCATTAGCGGAAGAAAAGGCACTAAAAAAAGCAAGGAACGCAGGAAAGTCGGAGCAGGAGATTGAGAAGATACGAAAATTCAAGGATTATGATTGCAATATGAATCGGTTGTGTCATTATGCAGAAACGGAAATTGCACATATTGATTTGAAGACAAGCGAATATGATTTTGATTATCGAAAATGTTTTCTCCGTAGTCAGCCATCTATTAACCGCAAAGTATATCGTATGGTGCAAGTATTACAGAGAGAATATAGGGAAATTGCAAAGTGGTATAACGAAGAAGCCTTAAAGTCAAAATCACATCAGAGGTCGGCTGCAAACAAGTATAGATGGTTTTATGAAAAATGCAGAACAGAATTATTGATTTTAGAACCAGACATTAATAAGCTCATTGATATGCTTGTGATAATTTACTATGGTGATAAGAAGAATGGTGCAAAATTCTTGGATTTGGAAAAGGATATTTTATGGAATGCTTTTCCAGATGAGATGATTGTAAGGAGTTCTGGCGAAACTATTATGGCAAATATTGATTTCTCTAAATTGGAAGAGAATCATAAGAGAAATGTTGAATTTGCAAAAAAGCAAAAGAACAAGAATGCTAATAGAAAAAAGGTAATTATCAACTCGATACAGGGAAGTACTCAATACAAGGACAAAAGTGTTTTGCTTACAAAAGAAGATAGAAAATGTATCAATAATTTAATAAATAAAGCATATGAAGAAAAAACAATTAAGCGTAAAGATAATGTCGCTAAATTGAAACGTATTTTGACCATGTTGGTATATCTCAGTCGTAAATACGAAGATGAAAATGGGGTTCCACAATGGATGAAAAAGCTGAATAATGTGCCGAATGAACTTACTGATATAACATTGGAACGATTGACGGACGTAAGTCATAAATACATGGATTCAGCAATTGCATTATTTGAGAAGAGGGGGATAGTAGAAAGTGTTATTTATCGTGGTGGTACAAAGATAAGAGTACTATTTCCGTATCATGAAGGAGAAACTTGGATTGAGACTGAAGATTATAATAAAGCAGGTACGATGATAAGGGATTATTTTAGGTATGACAAAGGAACCTCTGCCATTTTAGATTTAGAAAATGAACTTCGTGAAAATATAACAAAAATATCCTAGGAAACACAAGGGTAAATTGGCTAAAGTGAATAAAAAGTGCCAACGCTATATAGAGAAAGAAATAATTTAGGAAAAATTTTAATGAAAGATTATAAGGAGGTCTTATGGGATTACAGAATGAAGTAAAGGACTACCTTAGTCAGTATGGAATTTCCAAGTCCCATATGGCTAAGACGCTTGGCATTTCAATTCAACAGTTATCGGCTTGGACAAATGGTAAGCTGGTTTTGCCGGATTATCACATGAAAATGATTGGTCAATATGTAGATACATTAAAAAGAGTCGATGATTTTTTACAAATCAATGGACTTGTGTTGTAATGATATTTGCTTGCCATATGATTTTATATGTTCGCAAGTTTATGAATAATATTGTTTTAGGAAGTGTATACTTTCTGCCGTACATATTATCTAAATTAGATGCGTGTATATGTATGTAATATGAGGGTGCTAATCCCTCACACGGTAATTTCACCGTAAGGTGTTATTATAAAATATGTGATGTTTTAAATATCATGTTGTGGACACAATTGAGTTGCTGATGCGTTGTGGAAAAGGTGTCAGTGTAAAATCTTTTGTGCAAAGGCTGGTATACCGTCAAAAGTATATCGGTCTATCGTGGGCTTACTCCACTAGGCTCACAAAATCAAAACAATTATAACGATGTAAAATCCTATGGCATATCCACAATGCTTATAGGTTGCCCAGCAGAGGACTCCACAACCTCTGCTGGGTAGTAGTACGAATTATCAAGCTCGTAAGAGCATTTGGCTATAAAAGGCTTTTTCTAGTGGGAGTATACAGAAATGTATGCTTCTATATTTTATTATGAATTAAATTTCATATGTGAAACACAAAAAGAAGGAGGTAAACCATTTATGACAGAAATTAGTCAGGACACTGTAAGAGCAAAATTAATTCAAAAAATGATTGAAGGTCAGCAACAGTATATTGCTAAACAAGTGGGTATTCCAAAGCAGATACTCAGCAATTTCAAGACAGGGAAGAGAGAATTGTGGGAAAGTTCTTTAATCAAATTGAACGATTATCTCGATAGTCATTAATATATTTTATTTTTTTAAAGCTGAAAAATGGTTAAACTACACACAAATATATAATATGTTGTCAATTATATATAACCATACAAGGATTGTCAATAGAAAAATACATAAGGAGACAAAGTGAGTATTAAGGCACAATTACAACAAATTACGAAAAAATATGATACTAAACTAAATCTTGTTGCCGAGCAGGTTATGTTGGAAACAAAAAATATGTTGAGAGAAGCTGTTGATGAATTATGGTATAAATCATACTCTCCCACAGATTATTCGCGAACATATGAATTGATAGCTGCGGTTGAAGGAAAAGTAATAAAGAATGGTCAGGGAAACTATTGTATTGAAGTCTACTTTGATGATGCACTTATGTCTGTGAATCCAAGTTTATACGGGTGGGGTACTCACTCAGGATTCGACAAAGGGGATTTCAGAAAGGGACTTATTGAAAGTATTATCCATGGGATAAAAGGTTCAAACAATAACCCAAGAAAAGGCGAAGCTACAAATGTTATTGAGGTAGTGCAACAGGAAGCAACCAAATATGCAAATGGCATAATTAAAAAATACATATAAGATACAGGAGGACAAAATATTATGGAAATCAATTATAAAGGAACAGACTTAGAAGAAATTTATAAATTGGCATTAGTTGGTGCTGATTTTGTGACGGAGAAAAATGAAAATGGTGTGACAGTAGTGGATTCTTTGAAGAAACATCTGTACATAAAAACAGTATTACTTTCAAGGTTTTTATCGGTTTTTGAACTTCAGGAAGATAGAGTTATGAGTATTGAACAGTATAATAAATATAATTTTTCAGCGGAAGATTTTAAGGGCAGAGGTGTCAAAAGATTGCGGTTAGATTACGCGGTGTTTGTTGATATGCTTGAAAATGAGATTAATAATATTGTTTTCAATCGTAATGATGCAATACAGCGATTTAATGAAACATTGGCTATAGAATTTACACCGGATAAACTGGAAAATTTGAAAAAGCAACAAGATGAATTGTTCGCACAGATTCAGAAAGCTAAGAACTAAAGGAGGTGCTTATGGCTGATGATGTAATACGTTTAAATCTAACCTTAAATGAAAGCACTGTTCAAGCGGTTGAAAATAGGGTGAGAAATATCGTTTCTCGTCTCAATAACCAAGCTATTAGTCTGAATATCAATGGAACAAATCTTGATAATATAATTAACAGATTAAATGTGATATATCGTACAATGGGGACGATAAACAATACACCTGTTAATATCAATGCAAATCTCACGCAAGCACAACAACAGTATAGATTGGAGACAGAGAGATTAAGGGTATCACAGCAATTGGAAATCTCTCGTCAGAGAACTTTACAAACAGAGAATCAAGCATTGACGGCATTGGCTCAACAGAATCGTACTCTTAACATTAATAATAGAGTAACGCATCAAGTTGAACAAGGTGTTCAGAATGTTGGAAATCATATGCAAATAGCAGGTGAAAATGCCAACGATTTTGTGACATATTTATCTAACGGAGTTAGGTATTTAATTGTATATCGTTCACTGTTTAGTATTATAAACGAAATTAGCAAATCTTTTAAAGAAATGAAAGACGTTGATACTGCATTGGTAAATGTGCGGAAAACAACAGGAATGTCAGAAGAAGAGATTGAAAAAATCCGCAAAGCATCTTACGGTGTTGCAACGGAATATGGTAGGGTTGCAAGTGAATATCTGGAATCAGTATCAGAGTTTGCAAGAGGTGGATATAAAGAGCTTAGTACAGAGCTTGGTAAAGTATCATTATTGACACAGAACGTAGGTGATGTGAGTTCTTCTTCGGCAAATAAAATGTTACTTGCTGTTGATAGTGCTTATCAGCTAAAGGGCAATGTTGAAAGTCTTACGGATGTGGTAAATGGTTTAAATAATATTGCGAACCTTAATCCTACGTCTATGCAGAAAATGGCAGACGGTTTGCAAGTTTCAGCGTCTATGGCACAAGTAGCTGGTCTTGAAATATCAGATTTGGTGGCTCTCATCGGAACTGGTACAGCAGTAACCCAAAGAGAAGGTGCAGAAATATCTCGTGCTATTCGTACAGTGCTAATGAATATTAGAGAGGTTAAGGGTGAACTGGACGATGGAACAATCATAGATGATGAATCTATAGCGAAAGCAGAAAAAGCATTAAATGGTGTTGGGATAGCCACAAAAGAAATTGTTAACGGAACGAGAGAGTTACGCGACCCAATGGATATACTGGATGAATTATCCGAAAAATGGGCAAGTTTAAATACTGAGGCTCAAAGTGTGTTATTGGAAGGTATTGCGGATAAGAGACAAGCCAATGTACTTGCAGGTATTCTGTCGAATTGGGATATGGTAAAGAAAATGCAAACGGAATACTTTGATTCGGCAAATTCAGCAATCAAAGAAAATCAATTATATCTCGATTCATGGGAGGCAAAATCAGCACGAGTAAGTGCAAGGTGGACAGAGTATGTTTCAAATATTGCCAATACTTCTCTGATTAAATATTCTTTAGATGCATTGTATGGTGTGATTTCTGCTTTAGATACACCAATAGGAAGATTGGCTACACAAATTGTTATGGTAAACGCAGCCCTTGCCGTATCAGGTAGATTATGGGGAGCGGTTAGAGCAAGAAGCATTGTTGCGGATATATTAGCAATGGGAGTAGCTGAGAGGAGTTTAGGAACGGCTATTCAATTAGTAACTAGCCATTTGGCACAACAAGCCTTGGCGTGGGCAAGTACACCAGCTGGTATAGTGACAATTACAGCAGTTGCAATTACGGGGTTGGCAAAGGCATATGATGCCCTTACCATTTCTACAGAAGAAGCAAGAGAGAAAGCAGAAAAATCCGCACAAGAGCTTTCGGACTTACAATCTGAAATCGCAACAATTAATTCAGAGTTGGAAACTACAGGGCAAAAGATAGATGAAATTCTTGCCAAAGATAAAATTGACCCGACCGATGAAGAAGCATTAAAGAAGTTGCGAGAGCAAAACGATGAACTGGAAAGAGAACTCCGCATTAAAGAAGCTTTGGAAAAACAGGCTAAGAAAGATGCCAGTGATGCTGCTACAGAAGTATTTACATCTGTTCCTGATAATGGTGTATGGAAAACAAGAGGTACGACAGTATTCTATGAAGAAACTCGTGGTGCTGGAGGAGTAGGAAAGTATCAGGATGTGGATAGAGACAGAATGCAAGCCTCTCTTGATTACATGAATCAGATTGTAGAATTAAATAAAGAGATTGATTCATTACAGAAAGAGCAGGATAAATATGCGGTTGATTCTACAGATTTTAATTTAATTCAAAATAAAATTAATTCCAAAACGAAAGTACTTGTTGCCGTACAGAAAGCATTAGACACATACATAGGTGAATTTCAAACGGATGATGATAATCTTGTTGCAGGTATATCGGAAGAAACAGATAATATATTAGCAATGTTAGATGACATATATGCTAAATATGATATGCTGATGAATTATACGGACGGGACTGCAATTACATTATCGGAGCGTTTGCAAGATAAATTTGCCCATGGTACAGATATGTCTGATGGTTCTACATATAGCACTTCATCGGATATGGATAAGCAAATATCTTCTTGGATTAACACGTTATCAGAAGAAGATAAGAAAATCATGCTTTCATGCGAATTGGATAATGCATCGCTGGAAGAATTGAAAAAATATCTTGCAGAGCAGAAGCGTGATATTGAGGAAGATGCTACTCCTGAAATAACCGATTTAGGTATTTCAGAAATGGTAAGTGAAATCAACACAAAACTTAAACCTGCTATGGATTCATTATCAGATGCATGGAATGATATTTTCACAGAGGATGGATTTACATTAGAGAATGTAGACGTTTCTATGTTGGACTCTATCAAATCCACAGTAGATGACTTGAACGAAATGGAAGGAATTAGTATTGATTATTCTTCTTTTGAAAATTTAGCAAAAGTATTAACCAATACAGAATCAACCGCCACAGATGTTGAAAATAGCATGGATGAATTTGCCACAGCTATTTTGAATGGTGTCAGTTCTACAAAGGAATTAGATAGCAGTACAGCTCAGATGGTAGCCACATTATTAGAAAGCATTGGTGTATCTAATGCCCAAGAAATTGTATTTGCTAAGTTAAATGCCCAAACAGAAGCGTTAGCACTGCAAGAACAATTTGCAACACAACATGGCATCGAGCTTGCCAATGCATCAAATGATATTGTAGCAGGATTCTTAAATCAAGCTGGTGCTACTGAAACGGCAAGAATGTATTTGTTCCAGTTAGTCTCTGCTGAACAAATCTTTAATAATCAAGATTTAAACACAGCCGAAAAGATTGCTGAACTTAAGGAACTTGCTACGGCTTATGGTCAAACGGCTATAGCTGCAAGAATAGCAAATCTTGAAAAAGCCAGTGCAGATGGTCATATTCCTATTGATTATGAAAAAGAGTTGAATGCTTTACAAACGGATATTAATAATGCAGTCAATAATGTTAAAGTAGATTTCACACCTATTACAAAAGCATCTGGTAAAGCAGGTAAAGATGCCGTGGAAGAATACAAAAAAGCACTAGAAAAAGAACTCTCAGACTTGGGCAACGTAATCGGGCATATAGGA
Source organism: Lachnospiraceae bacterium (assembly GCA_017437065.1). GTDB lineage: Bacteria > Bacillota > Clostridia > Lachnospirales > Lachnospiraceae > RGIG3002. The sequence goes on along the minus strand of JAFSBX010000029.1, from coordinate 34,543 downwards.
GATATTATTGGAGACCAGATTGATTTATTTAATGAACAGAAGGACGCTGCCGTTGATGCTTTAGAAGCACAGAAAAAGGCTGCTGAAGAAGCTCTTGAAGCAGAAAAAGACTTGGTTCAGGCACAGATTGATGCTATTCAGGCTAAAATTGATGCCAAACAGAAAGAAATTGATGCCATTAATGAAGCCAGCGAAGAAAGAAAACGAGAAATTGAACTCCAAAAAGCTCAATTCGACTTACTTCGTCAGCAGAATCAAAAGACTGTTCTTTTATATAAAGATGGTCAGATGCAATATGATACTGATTTATTTGGTATAAGAGATGCCCGTGAATCGGTTACACAAGCCAAAGAAAGTATCAAAATTGCAGGTATTGAAAAAGAAATTTCTACCTTGGAAACTGAAATTAAAGGTCTTGAAGATGTTATTGATTCTTTGGATGAAAAGATAGAAAATTCAAATAAATATTACGATTCCCTCATTGAATCAACAGAGAAATATTGGGATGGAGTGATTAAAGGTCTTGAAGATTATAAATCTCGTTGGGATGAATTGAAAGAAATTGAAGAAAGAGCTGAAATGGAAGTTATCTTCAATAAATTAGGAATCTCAACAGAAGAAGTTCTTAATATGTCTGATTCTGCATTTCAAGCATTCAAAGAACATTATCTTGCATTATTAACAGAAATTCATTCTGGTAGTGATGAAATGGTTACTGCTCTGAAAGAAGTTGCTGACAGTGCTGACTTTGCTCCATTGGATAAATCATTACAGACAACAAAGGAAAACATTGACAACCTTGGTAAAACAGATTTGAGTAGTGTAAGCACTGGTCTTAGCAACACAGCCTCTTCCGCAGAAACCCTCAACACAAACACAGAAGGAGTTGATGAAAACCTCTCAGGTATTTCAGATTCCTTAAACACAATGCCAGAATCGACTAAGGTTTCAAACCTTGCTACAGCATTTAAAGACCTTGCAACTGAGATTAAAAATGTAGCAGACGCTCTTGGCATTGGCACAGATGAATCCGTCAGTGGACTTGTTCAAGCCTTAACTGAAATCAGTGAGTTATCTCTAGGCGATGCAGATAAAGAACTGGGAATTATTGCACAGTTTGGAAATCTTAAAGCCAAAGTAGATGAAGTAACAAATGCTATTTCTGGTGGTGGCTCATCTTCTGCTTCAAGCAAAGGCAATAACAATGCAGCAAGTGGTGTTGCACAAGCTGGATTAAATGCTAATGCTGAAAGTGGTTCTGCCAATAGCTTAACTGGTGCAATTGAAGAAATGGCACAGAAAGCAGAAGAATCACTTGGTAACGGTGGAGAAGATTCAGAAGAAGGAACAATTGGTAAGTTCAATGCGTTAAAAACTGCTGTTCAGAATGTAATTGATTTGATTGGAACTGAGGCAAATACATCTGGTTCTGCCGAAGGTGCTGAAAATCTTATCAGTGCTATTCAGTTACAGTATGATAGGGCAACTGAAATATTACCATTGGAGAAACTTTTATTTGAAGAATTACTTACTACTATTGATAAGTGTGTCGTATCTTTAAATAAAATGGTATCTGCCTTTAATTCTATTGCTGAATTGGGCGGAATGCCTACTTTACCTAATGGTGGAGGTGGCGGAAGTCACTCTTCTAATAGTGGTTCGTCTTATGGTGGAGGTGGACATTCAAGAGGTTATGCAGAAGGTACAGTTGGTAAAGCATTTGCTAATGGTACTGGTGGCTATAATGGACTTCCTCATGATGAGAAAAATGCATTGCGTTCTGAGTATGGACAACCTGAGTTAACGGTATATCCAAATGGTGATGTTGAATATACTGATACACCTACAATGTCTGATTTGCCACGCAACACAATAATCTTCAATGAAGAACAAACTAAGCGAATCATGAATAATAAAGGCACTGTTCTTGGTAATGCGTATGCTGATGGTAATGTAGTTCTCAAAAAAGTTGAAATTCCGTCCTATCTCAGACCGTTGCAAGAAGGTGATAAAGGTTATGAGTTGACACAGAAATTTTTAGCATATCAAGATAAACTTGCTAGTCAGATTATACCACCTGTGACTGCAATTGAGAGAAATATGGAGATGTTGACGAAGAATATTAGTAATGTGAATACTAATACTGTTAACAAACCGACTGTAAATGTTGGTGGTATAACTGTAAATTGCCCAAATGTTAACAGCAAAGAAATTGCTATGAAAGTAAGCACTGAGCTTGAGAAGGCTGTGTTTGGTATGAGCAATTATGCTTATCAGAAGTCTAGTATAACAAGGTAGTAAAAATTTTGAAGAAAGGAAACCGCACTCTGAGATATGGGTGCGGTTGGATTGGAAAATTGTGGTATTCTGTCAATTATTAGTGTATAATTGTATATATTATCGTTGATTGGAGAATACTTTATGCAGATACCAATTCGTGAATTGAAAGATGAATTAAAAAACAATGTAGATACATGTAAAAACACTTTATCTTATGACAATAAAACTGTTTCCAAGTCTATATTTGGATTATTTTCTAAGTTGATAAATAAATTTGAAAAAACAAAATCTTATCAAACTGGATTGTTTATAAAAAGCATGAATGATTGGTTAGATAGATATGATAAATTTCATCAACCTTTAGATGGGAAAATCGGAGAAATTAACATTGGAGAAATTTTTATGGTTGATTGGAATCTATCTTATGCTCCAGAACTTTCTTACGAACATCCTTGTGTTGTAGTTGAAAAAATAGAAGATTTCTTATTTGTATTGCCAGTGTCAGGACAAAAACAATATCTTGAAATAGGTTATCATCCTATTGATAGTCCAGATGGAAGTAAATACTATAGAATTGTGGATATAGAGGATGGTTTTAGTAAACGTTGTGCCATTCATATCAATCAAGCAAAAGTAATTAGTCAGACAAGAATCCTATATAGAATGGGAAAATTGAATGTTAATGAATTAGGAATATGCGAGTTATTAGAAGAAATTAAACATACAATGCTTAACACATATTTCCCTAATGAATATAATAAACTATTAGAAGAAAGCAATGAATATCAAAGAAGGATTGAATACTTATCAATTCAAAGGAAAAGTAATCAATCCAGAGCTGATAAATATAGAAATGAGAATAAAAAATTACAAAAAGAAATAATTGAATTAAAAGCAAAGATTGACAAAAATATTACATGATGGTATTATAATACTACATACAAAATATATTTTTTATTTTTGTATGCTGAATAGCAAGACTTATTCCTTTTGAATAACTACCTTGCAACTTAAACAATGTTTATGAACTTCGGTTCGCAAGGACTTCTTCGACATACGGAAGAGTCCTTTTATAATTAAACGGTAATCATCAAAAGAGCAAGAGTAACCATCTCCTGCTCTTTTTCTATGTAAACAATTAGGAAGTCTATGCGTTGGAGCGTAGGCTTCTTTTTGTTGTGGGTGGATTTATAGCTTATGATTTTAAAAATCGAATATTGTAGTGTTACATTTGATTTGTAGCACCTTTTTATATAATTAAAGATTTTTGAGAATTGGAGTGTGATTTAATATAGGAAATTTTAGTGACAATGATGCATTGCAATATGCGATAAGTAATGGCATAATTAATCTTGATGATGTGCGGAAGCACATGGAGCAAATGAAGAAAAAAGAATTATTAGACATGCATCCATATAAGATATGGCAAGGAAAGGATGGGGAGTGGTACACAAGTTTTTATGATGAAGCAGGTAATAGAAAATTAAAGCATAGAAAAACCTTGCAGGCTTTGGAAGATGTTATTATAGATTATATGAAGGATAAGGTGGAATATCCTACAATAGAATCTGTTTTCTTGGAATGGATAAAGCTACGATTAGAACGTGGAGAAATTTCTAACGCTACATATAGTAGATATTTGCGAGATTTCAAGCGGTATTTTGGCAAAATAAAGGCACATAAAATTCAATCATTTACAGAACTTGAAATAGAAGATTTTATGAAAAGACAGATTCAAGAGTTGGAATTGACAAGAAAAGCCTTCAGTAATATGAGAACGTTGATTTATGGCATTTTCCGCTATGCGAAGAAAAAAGGGTTAGTTAAGTTCTCCATTAAGGAAGCAGTAAGCGATATTGAGTTTTCAAAGAATGAATTCAAGAAAATTCATCATGAAGATAATGAACAAGTATTTATGGTTGGAGAAGAGGGGAAAATGGTTGATTATCTTCGAGAAAATGAAGACTTGCTAAATATGGGCTTGTTGCTTTTGTTTAAAACAGGATTAAGAATTGGAGAGTTAGTTGCTCTTAATAAGGAAGATATTTGTGGGAATATAATTCATATAACGAAAACAGAGACGATTTATCAAGATGAAAATGGAGTAACACATTATGATATAAAAAATGTACCCAAAACAGAAGCTGGTATTCGAGATGTAATAGTTCCTGATAATTGTGTGTGGATTCTTGATAAGATAAGAAAGTTGTGTCCGTTTGGGCAGTATGTGTTTATGCAGGATGGTGAAAGAATAAGAAGTTATGTGTTTAGAACAAGGTTGTATTCTAACTGTAAAAAGTTACAAATTGTTGTCAAATCACCACATAAAGTACGAAAAACATATGGCTCAAAGTTGTATGATGCTGATACAATTACAGAATCTTTTATGATAGAGCAGATGGGACATACTGATATTACCTGTTTGAAAAAGCACTATTATTACAATCGTATGAGCAATAATGAGAAGAAAGATATGTTAAATCAAGCTGCTGTGTTGTAAATGGAAGGTAACAGTGGGTAACAGTAGAGAGTGCTTGAAAATGTGCATAAACACTAGAAAAATGGGATTTTTCATGGGGTTCGATTCCCCTACGAGCTGTTGACTATTTTTAGAATAGCCCAACCCGAAGAAGTGCTGAAAACCTTTAAGTGTATGGTTTACAGCATTTTTTTTGAAAATATTTTTTCTAAAATCTGACTGAAAAATAATGAGGTACTCAAATTTCAATGAAAAATGACAGGGATTAATGCCTGTCGTTGAAAAAATCTATAAATCCAATTAGTTTTAAAGTTCCGATAACTATTTTCCAAATTAAAATAAAAGGTAAAAACATAATTGTAAATAATATTTTAATCATAAGTATTCTCCGTTCTTAAATTCAATACAACGTTTTTGGGATTAAATAAAAAAGCAATCTAAAACGTTTAAAATCAAAAAAAGTCTGAAAGTAATTTAACAATATCACTAGAGGTATTCATCTGTCAATGGTGGTAAAATGAAAAACAAATTACTTTGTACAAATTCAAAAGAGGGAGATATATTATGAGAGACAAAAAGAAGAGATTAAAAAGTAACTTGATATCTAAGATGTCGGCACTTTTTATAGGTGTTGCACTTTTAGCAGGGTGCGGAGCTACGGGAACAGAGTCTGCAAATATGGAAGAAACTGTTGCAGTAGAAAGTACAGCAACCGAAGAAGCTACAGAGATAATTACTTCTGAGGAGGAAACCGTATTTGAATCTATAGAAGAATCCATGGAAGAGGCAACAAACGAAATTGCCGAGATGCAGGTACACTTTATTGATGTAGGTCAAGGAGATGCTACATTGATTATATGTGATGATGAAGCAATGCTTATTGATGCCGGAAACAATACCAAAGGTACAACAATTCAATCCTATATGCTAAAACAGGGGGTTGAGGATTTAAAATATTTAGTTCTTACGCACCCTGATGCAGATCATATTGGTGCTGCCGACGTAATTGTAACAAAGTTTAACATTGAAAATATATTCATGTCAGATTATACCAAGGACAATCAGACATACAATGAGTTGATACAGGCATTAGACGATAAAAGTTATAAATGGTCTACACCGGAAGTAGGAAGTACATACGAATTAGGTAGTGCAACGTTTACAATAATTGCACCAAATAAACAATATTCAGATCCAAACAATGCATCTATAGGTCTTTTATTACAGAATGGCGATAACAAATTTCTATTTACCGGCGATGCAGAAGAAGAAGCGGAAGAAGACATTTTGGCAAATGGAATTGCTATAGATTGCGATGTTTATAAAGCAGGTCATCATGGCAGTAATACGTCGAATACAAAAGAATTATTAGAGACAATAACACCGGCCTTTGTTGTAGTCAGTTGTGCAGAAGATAATTCCTATGGACATCCGCAGGCAGAACCTATGAATAATTTTCGTAGTATGGGGATGAAATTATTTAGAACGGATGAACAAGGTTCCATTGTCGCAATATCTGACGGAACAGAGATTACATGGAATTGTGCGCCTACAGAAAGTTGGAAAGCGGGAGAAAGTACAGAGTCGGCAAAAACTGCTACACCCGAATCGACCGCTGCTCCTGAAACGACTCCGGCACCGGAGCCGTTTCCTGCACCGGAACTGACTCCTGAACCGGCACCGGAACAGATACCGGCATCGGAACCTATAGTAGATGAGGTTGTGGAAGAAACTGTTGCAGAACAACCGGCACAAAACGAATATGTAATTGGAAACAAGAATACAAAGGCTTTTCATAGACCTACTTGTAGTCGTCTGCCAAAAGAAAAGAATCAAGTGATTTTTAATAATAGAGATGATGCAATTGCAGCAGGATATCATAATCCGTGCGATTATTGCTGTCCGTAGTAAAAGTTGGTTTCATAAGAGAGGGCATTTTAACATAAGATAAAATAATTTCATAACAATCGGAATCTTATGTGAGGTGTAGTAGTGATAAATGGGTTTATCAATGCATTCCAAAATTCTGTGTGGAATCTTTTGTTGCTTCTTATTTTGCTGGGAACGCATATTTATTTTACTGTCAAACTTAAATTCATACAAAAGAAAGTACCGGAAGGAATTATTTTAAGTTTTTCAAAGGATACATCAGGGCAGGGCGGAATTTCGCCATATGCATCTTTGGCGACCGCTCTGGCGGCAACTATCGGAACCGGAAATATTATTGGAATTTCCACGGCAATTGCCATTGGTGGACCGGGAGCGGTATTCTGGTGTTGGATAACCGGAATTTTTGGTATGGCAACCTGTTATGCAGAATGCTTTTTGTCAGTGAAATATCGTATAAAAAAAGAGAACGGAGATTATGCGGGAGGAGCTATGTATGTATTGGAGAGAGTGTTGCATAAAAAGAAAGCAGCACTCTTCTTTGCGTTTTTTGCTGTAGCAGCATCGTTTGGAATCGGAAGCAGTGTGCAGTCTCATGCCATAAGCGCTGCCATTACGGAAAAACTGTCGATATCTCCTCATATGGCGGGAATTGGAGTTGCCATGCTTGCGGCAAGTATTCTTTTGGGAGGAGGAAAAAGTATAGCGAAAGTATGCACGTATTTAGTGCCAATCATGAGTTTCCTTTATTTAGGAGGGTGCTTTTTTCTAATAATAAAAAATGCAGGAATAATTCCCAAAACAGTTATGGTTATAGTAAATGCAGCATTTACATCAGAGTCGGTAGCAGGAGGAATAGCGGGAACTGCAGTTATGACAGGGATTCGGGTCGGAATTTCAAAAGGCTTGTTTACCAATGAAGCGGGAATGGGCTCCATTGCCATGTCGGCGGCGGATGCCAAAACAACGTCAGCTGTAAAGCAGGGGATTATATCCATGACGGGTGTTTTTTGGGATACGGTAGTGATGTGCGCCATTACGGGAATTACAATTGTAAGCTGTATGCTCAAAAATCCGGCATTTTTTCAAAATATAGAAAGTGACAGATTATGTTTTGCGGCATTTTCATTTATGCCTGCAGGAGAGTGGATTTTAACAGTGTCACTTGTGTTGTTTGCTTTTGCTACGATTATTGGCTGGAGTTATTATGGAGAATGTGCTGCGGGGTATTTATTTGGTGAACGTGGGATAGGCATTTATCAGCTTCTTTTTATTGTGACCATATATTTAGGGGCGATAATGTCGTTAGAAATGGTATGGGGGCTTGCGGATCTGTTTAATTCGTTTATGGCAATTCCGAATATTTTAAGTTTGTTTCTGCTACGAAAAATAATCATAGGGGAAACATTAAAAAAAACAAATTAAAAACAGAACAAATCTGTTGTGTTCGAATGTAAAAATGTAGTTCAAAATGTAGTAAAAAAATTGGAGATTTATTGTAACTGTTGTTAAAATATAGTATAATTTAACATATTTGCGTCGGAAGATGGGCTGGTTATCGGAATTATATGATAATCAGAATAGAAAAGTAAAAGGAGAAGAGACAAATGATTTTTAAGTGCCAGAATTGTGGTGGAAATGTAGTTTATAGTCCGGATAAGGCAGCTATGTATTGTCCGCATTGTGAGGGAATTGAAAGTCAGCAGAAGATGGAAGGAAATTCGGAGGAAGTATGTGTAAACTGTGGAGCAACATTGCAGTTGGATGAATTTACTTCGGCTTCTAAATGCGAATATTGTGGTAATTATATTATTTTTGATAAAAAAGTGGAGGGTATATATAAGCCTAATTTGATTCTGCCTTTCAAAGTTGGAAAAGAGAAGGCAAAAGAAATTTTAAAAAAAGAATTTAAGAAAAAGGCATTTACACCGGCAAGTTTTCTTTCAGAGGCAACATTGGATAAAATGGAAGGAAGTTATGTGCCGTTCTGGCTTTATGATTATCAGGCAGATTTTAATTTTAGCGGAGAAGGTACAAAAGTGCGCAGATGGCGCAGTGGTAATAAAGAATATACAGAAACAAGCTATTATCATGTAGAGAGAGAACTGGATATTGATTTTGACAAGATTCCGGTAGATGCTTCCAATGCAATGGATGATAGTGTTATGGATCTGATGGAACCATATGATTATAAAGTACTGGAAGATTTTCAGGAAAAATATATGTCAGGTTTTCTGGGGGAAGTGTTTAATGAGCCTTCAGGCAAGTTGGAACCGCGTGCAAAGGAAAAGGCGAAGAGAGATGCAGATGCACTTTTGAATGAAACCTTAAGCGGTTATGATTCCATGAGAACCCATCACAGAAATCTTCATTTAAATAAAAATGGTTTATATTATGCACTGTTTCCGGTGTGGGTATATACATATAATTACCGAAATGAAAAGTATCCGTTCTATATTAACGGACAGACCGGAAAGGTAATTGGTAAAACTCCGATGTCTATGCAGAAGTTGGCAGGATATGCAGCAACCGTCTTTGGTTTCACATTTCTTATGGCAACTTTTATAAAAATGATTATGGAGGTAGTGTAAGATGAAAGAATATTTCAGATATTTTCGATTTTTATTTATCGCATTTGCTGCTGTATTTGTTATCTGGATTTTTTGTGTCGGTGGAAAAATGCTGTCTGGAGGAAATCAGGGGATAGAGAGAACAAATACTGAATGTACAACAGAAGAACGCGTATTTGATTATGGTAATGTTCTGACTGACGAGGAAGAAAATAAACTGAGAGAACAAATTGCAGAAAGAGAAAAACAGGCGGGTATCGATATTGTACTTGTAACTTTGAATGAGTCGCTGAAGGAGTATGCAAGAGGGTATGATTCAAATGTGTCATATGATAAATTTGTAATGATTTATGCAGATAATTTTTATGATGAACATAAGTTTGGATATAATAAACCGATTGGCGATGGCGTATTACTTCTTGATAACATTTACAGAGAAGATGATGGAAAAGTATATACATGGATGTGTACAACCGGAAAAGCTGAAATAGTATACAGTTCAGCGATGATTGATCATGCATTGGATGTATTTTATGAATATGTGGATACAGATCCGTATCGGGCATATAAAAATTTCGTGGATCAGGTTTATGCGGATATGAGAATGGATGGTAATGCAGTTGTTATGCCTTGGTATATGCCGATTGCATTGGCGTTTATTGCTACAATTGTGTTTATTATTGTTAATTTAGCAAATCGTAAAGGAAGAAGGACAACCAATCAGAGAAGTTATGTAAATGGCGGACAGCCAAGAATACGAAGAAAAGAAGATGCATTTATCAGAAAGAGTGTTACGAGCAGAACAATTGAGACAAGTAGCGGTGGCAGCGGCGGAGGAGGTGGCGGTGGTCACCATACATCCAGTAGTGGTGCATCTCATGGTGGCGGTGGTCACAGTCGATAAATATTATTTGAATATATAAGTATGAGAAAAGAGTTTCGGGTGCGGGACTCTTTCTTTATTTCTTGGATTAAGGAGAGAAACAAAAAAAAGAACCTGTCATGACGGTAACAGGTTCTTTTGCTTTTATTCTTAAGTTATGACAATTAAGCCATCTGATTAACCGCTTTAGCAAGACGGGAAACTTTTCTGGAAGAAGTATTTTTGTGATATACTCCTTTAGAAGTAGCTTTGTCAATTGCAGCAGTAGCAGCTAATAATGCTTCGTTTGCGGCAACTTTATCGCCAGCTTCGATAGCAACATTTACTTTTTTAATAGCTGTTTTTACACCAGATTTGATAGCTTTATTTCTATCAGCTTTTGTCTGATTAACTAAAATTCTCTTTTTTGCAGATTTGATGTTAGCCAAGACTTACACCTCCTATACAGTAATCTCTAATTATTATCAGGAATTGTTTTATCGAATCCGGACACGGACGTTTCGCTAAAACACACTCATTTATTGTAGTGTATGAGTTTTAGATTGTCAATACATAATTCCCACTTTTTTGTAAAAAATAGATATTAAAATCTGAAAGAGGGAATGAAAACGAATATGGAAAACGGATTTAAAATACGGACGGATTTAGCATTAGAAGCAAGAGAAAGTGTTGGAGAGACACAGAGGGAAATAAGAGGTGTGGAGGTAGAGGAAAGTTATAATGAAGAAACGGAAGTAAAAGTAACGAAAGTAATGATACAGACAAAAAATGCAGCGAGAGATTTGGGAAAACCGGTAGGGACTTATATTACGTTGGAAGCACCTGCCATGTTGGAGGCGGATGAGGATTATCATAGAGAAATTTCGGAGGTATTGGCAGGACAGTTAAAGCAGGTAATTCCGAATAGTGAGGCAGAACAGTCTGTACTTGTCGTAGGTCTGGGAAACAGAGAAGTAACGGCAGATGCATTAGGTCCCAATGTAGTTGATAACCTTTTTGTAACAAGGCATGTCATACTGGAATATGGGAAAGCAGCATATAATCGGACGAAAATGAATCTTGTGAGTAGTATTGTGCCCGGTGTAATGGCAGCAACAGGTATGGAAACAGCAGAAATTGTAAAGGGGGTTGTAGAGCAGACGAAGCCGGATGTGGTTATTGTTATAGATGCATTAGCGGCGCGAAGTACAAAAAGGTTGAATCGTACGGTGCAGATAACTAACACAGGCATTCATCCGGGATCAGGAGTTGGAAATCACAGGAGTGCTCTGACGAAAGAAAGTCTTGGTGTGCCGGTGATTGCAATTGGTGTTCCTACTGTTGTGGATGCGGCAACCATTGTAAATGATGCTTTGGAAAAAGCAGCTTATTCCAGTGGAAAACCCAAGGTTTTTGCAGAACTGAACAATATGTATGTAACAAGTAAAGATATCGATGCTACAATAAAACGATTGAGTTTTATGATTTCTGAGGCGATTAATATTACTTTGGATGGAGAATTTGTGGAAGAGGAATAACGGTTAAAAATAATTCATATACTTGTCTGTATGAAAAGGAAGATTGAATTTAACCGGAAAAAAAATATAAGAAAATGTATTTTCGTGTTATTCTTAGTTGTTTTGGTGTGGAACGTGGCAACGGCAGACAGGAAAAGTGAGGGTGTAAAAGGCTTTTCTTTAAAGGAATATGTGTTTGTCGGAATGGAGAAAAAGGTTATGGAAACAATTCTTCCGTTTGCGTCTTTTCAAACGGAGGAAAAAAGGAACAGGCAGGAAAATTTGTTTGAAGAAATGATTTTGCAGCAGACGCCTTTTCTTTTGTACGCCACGTCGCATGAAAACATGGAAGAAATTGTAGAAGAGAAGTATTTTTATGAACTTCTTTTAAAAGAGCAGGAAAAAGGAAACGGTATTGAAAAAGTAAAGAACATAGAGGATGAGGAAGCGGGTAACCTGCTGGCAGCTATGGAAGCCGAAAATTTAGCGGCAAAAGAGGTTATGGCACAAGGGGAAGATGTATCGGGGAACGACAGTGAGTTGGCTGAGAATGAGACGGAGGCACAGGAAACAGCCGGAGAAGAAACTGAAAATGCAGTTAATATGCAACAGATTGCCGAAGGAGATTTTCAAAAAGTTCAGGAGAAGCAGCATCAGTATGATTGGAGTAGTTTTCCGGATACAGAGAGCATAATAAAAGAATTTTATACAATTGACAGTACAACTTCCGCATCGGCAGCCAATATTAATATACAGGAATTTTTAAATAAGGATTTGACCATTGATAAAAATGCAGAAGGGTATCAGATTTTGATTTTCCATACACATTCTCAGGAGGCGTTTGCAGATTCCGTACCGGGAGATGAATCGACAACCATTGTAGGTGCCGGAGACAGATTGACAGAAATACTGACAAATGAATATGGTTATAAAGTGCTGCATCATAAAGGGGAATATGATGTAGGATATCGGGATGATGCGTATTCCAAAGCACTTCCGGCAATTGAACAGGTTTTACAGGAACATCCGGAAATACAGGTAGTCATTGATTTACATAGGGATGCGGTGGCGGAAGGAACAAAACTTGTGACGGAAATACAGGGAAGGCCAACCGCAAAATTCATGTTTTTTAACGGCTTAAGCTATACGAACCAGACCGGTGCAATCGGTTATCTGGAAAATCCTAACTTAAGTACGAATCTTGCATTTTCGTTTCAGATGCAGGCAGCCTGCAATGAATACTTTCCGGGGCTTACCAGAAAGATTTATTTAAAAGGGTATCGATACAACATGCATTTGAAAGATAAATATCTTTTAGTAGAAATGGGAGCACAGACAAATACAGTGGAGGAAATTATGAATGCTTGCGATCCACTGGCACAAACGCTTGATATGGTGCTGTCCGGTGTGGTATACTAATCATCAAATGACAAAATCTGGAGGAAACACATGTCAAAAATGGATCAGAGTAAAATTAGAAATTTCTGCATTGTGGCGCATATTGATCACGGTAAGTCCACACTGGCAGATAGAATTATAGAGAAAACAGGACTTTTAACCAGTCGTGAAATGCAGGCGCAGGTGCTTGACAATGTGGAACTGGAAAGAGAACGTGGCATTACGATTAAGGCACAGACTGTCCGTACAGTTTATAAGGCACAGGATGGGGAAGAATATATTTTTAATTTAATTGATACCCCCGGTCATGTGGACTTTAACTATGAGGTAAGCCGTAGTCTTGCGGCTTGTGACGGAGCAATTCTTGTAGTAGATGCAGCACAGGGAATTGAAGCACAGACGTTGGCGAATGTATATCTTGCATTAGACCACGATTTGGATGTTTTTCCGGTAATTAATAAAATTGACCTGCCAAGTGCAGAACCGGACAGGGTAAAAGATGAAATAGAGGATGTTATTGGTATTGAAGCACAGGATGCACCGCTTATTTCTGCGAAAAACGGTATTGGAATCGAAGAAGTTCTGGAACAGATTGTGAAAAAGATTCCTGCACCGGGCGGAGAGGCAGAAAATCCGCTTCAGGCACTTATTTTTGACTCTCTTTATGATCCTTACAAGGGCGTTATTATTTTCTGCCGTATTGTGGAGGGAACGGTAAAGAAGGGAACAAAAATCAAAATGATGGCAACCGGTGCAAGTGAAGAAGTTGTAGAGGTTGGCTATTTTGGAGCAGGACAGTTTATTCCATGTGAAGAACTGACTGCCGGTATGGTAGGTTATATCACTGCTTCCATTAAAAATGTAAAAGATACAGCCGTAGGTGATACGGTAACAGATGCAAACAGACCGTGCAGCGAGCCGCTTCCGGGATATAAAAAAGTAAATTCCATGGTATATTGTGGTCTTTATCCGGCAGATGGTGCCAAGTATCCTGATTTAAGAGATGCATTGGAAAAATTGCAGTTAAATGATGCTTCGCTGAATTATGAGCCGGAAACATCTATTGCATTGGGATTTGGTTTCCGATGTGGTTTTTTAGGTCTGCTTCATTTGGAAATTATTCAGGAGCGTCTGGAGAGGGAATACAATTTAGATTTGGTAACAACCGCACCGGGGGTTATTTATAAAGTATATAAGACAAACGGTGATGTGATTGAATTGACAAATCCGTCCAACTTACCGGATCCTTCTGAAATTGAGTATATGGAAGAGCCGATTGTAAGTGCGGAGATTATGGTGACTACAGAGTTTATCGGTTCCATTATGGAGCTTTGCCAGGAGAGACGTGGTAAATATCTGGGAATGGAATATATCGAGGGTACAAGAGCCGTATTAAAATATGAGCTGCCACTAAATGAAATTATTTATGACTTCTTTGATGCACTGAAATCCCGTTCCAGAGGTTACGCGTCCTTTGATTATGAGTTGAAGGGATATGAGCAGTCCAAATTGGTGAAACTTGACATTCTGATTAATAAAGAAGAAGTGGATGCCCTTTCCTTTATCGTGCATGCCGACAGTGCATATGAGCGCGGAAGAAAGATGTGTGAGAAGTTAAAGGATGAAATTCCAAGACATTTATTTGAAATTCCGATTCAGGCAGCAGTAGGAGGAAAAGTCATTGCGAGAGAAACGGTAAGAGCTATGCGTAAGGACGTTCTTGCGAAATGTTACGGTGGTGATATTACCCGTAAGAAGAAGCTTCTTGAGAAACAGAAGGAAGGTAAGAAACGTATGCGTCAGGTCGGAAACGTAGAAATTCCGCAGAAGGCATTTATGAGTGTATTGAAATTGGATGATGGAAAATAATGAAAAAATTAAGTGTGTATGTTCATATACCGTTTTGCGTGAAAAAATGTGATTACTGTGATTTTTTATCGGCTCCGGCAGATGAAAATACAAAAACAGAATATGTGGACAGGCTCCTTGAAGAGATAGAAAAAGAGGCGGAAAACTACCGGGATTACATGGTGGTTTCCGTCTTTTTCGGAGGTGGGACGCCTTCTGTTTTAAAAAAAGAAGATACGGCACGCATTATGTCGGCTTTAAGAGAGCATTATAAAATTGCGGAAACGGCAGAAATTACAAGCGAAGTGAATCCGAAAACAGCGGATGATAATAAATTAAAAGCCTACAGAGAAATGGGAATTAACAGACTCAGTATCGGTTTACAGTCTGCGGATGATAAAGAATTAAAAACACTGGGAAGAGTTCATAATTACAGTGACTTTCTTGAGGTGTATAAAGCCGCCAGAAAAGCAGGATTCCAAAATATAAATATAGATATCATGTCAGCGTTGCCGGGGCAGACACCGGAAAGTTATCGTAAAACCGTGGAGAGGGTACTTAAATTGCAGCCGGAGCATATTTCGGCATACAGTCTGATAATTGAAGAAGGAACTCCTTTTTATAGCCGTTATGGAGAAGAGGATGAACTCAGAAAAAAAAGTGGAAAAAGCTGCATAGAAGAGAATGGAAAGCAAGGTAGCGAAATGTTACATCTGCCGGATGAAGAGGAAGAACGGGAAATGTATATGCTGACAGGAGAACTGTTGGAGAATTATGGATACCACAGATACGAAATTTCTAATTATGCAAAAGAAAATTATGAATGCAGGCATAATAAGGCATATTGGGAAAGACAGGATTATGTGGGATTTGGTATTGGAGCAGCATCGCTTGTTCAGAATGTGCGTTTTCAGAATAAGAGGGATATAAAAGGATATCTGTCAGGAGACTTCGAAAAAGAAGAAGTCGATACCCTGACAGAAAAAGAATCGATGGAAGAGTTTATGTTTTTGGGACTTCGGCTGATGTGCGGTGTATCCAAAGAGCAGTTCTTGATGCAGTTTGGAATACCGATGGAGCAGGTTTATGATGATGTATTAAACAAAATGGAGAAACAGGGACTTTTGGTAAACGGAAACGAAAGAGTTTGTTTGACTGGGAAGGGACTGGATATAAGCAATTATGTAATGGCCCAATTTTTGTTGGATGGTGAAATAGCTGTGGGTTAAATTTGGGAGTAAATGCGGGAAGAAACATTGCCATTTTATGTTATATTTTGTATAATATTTATGTTCTGTACTGTTAGAAAAAATAATACAACCATAAGGAAGTGTAGGAAAGGCACTTATACTTCTTTTGGCACATAGAATATAATAAATTGACTTTGGGGGCTGTGAGAACGTGAAAACCTTTCAAAGACCATTATCCTCGGAGGAGGAAGCAAGTTATATTCAGGTGCTTAAGGAGGGAGAAGGCGAAGCAGTATCAGAAGCAAAAGAGATTCTGATTGAACGGAATCTCCGGTTGGTGGCCCACATAGCCAAAAAGTATCAGAATGTGGATGAAGATATGGAAGATTTAATATCCATAGGAACCATTGGACTGATCAAGGCGGTTGGTTCTTTTGACGCAAGTAAGGGCAGCAGGCTTGCTACATATGCAGCAAGATGTATTGATAATGAATTGCTGATGTTGCTTAGAAGTAAGAAAAAGACTTCAAGGGAAGTTTCTTTATATGAACCGATAGGGACGGATAAAGAAGGGAATGAAATAAATCTGCTCGATATTATTGTACAGGAGCAGGAAGAAGTAGTTGATAGAATTGAACTTAGTGATAATATCAAAAAAATAGCAGAAGTTGTAGAAAAACTTTTAGATGAAAGAGAAAAAGAAATTATAAAAATGCGTTATGGATTGTTGACAGGAGAGGAAATTACACAAAGGGAAATAGGGCAGATGCTGGGAATATCAAGAAGCTATGTTTCGAGAATTGAAAAACGTGCGCTGCTGAAATTAAGGGAAGGATTTCGGTAAGCAGTCCATAGGTTGCAAAAAGATAAATATATAGGAAGAGGGAAGAAAAATGCCAGCAATTGAAGAAATATTAAAAACAGCCAAAGAAGCAGGAGCATCCGATGTACATCTTACGGTTGGTATTCCACCTAAAATGCGAGTAAACGGAAATCTGATTACGATGGATTATCCGCGTTTGCTGCCGGCAGATACGTTAGAAGTACTCTTAAATATTATGACAGAATCTCAAAGAGAGAAATTTGAAGAAAAAGGTGAATATGACTTATCTTTTTCTATTGCAGATATGGGACGTTACCGTGTGAATGCTTATAAACAGAGAGGTTCGGTAGCGTTGGCACTTCGTCTTGTGGAAACAACGGTAAAAAGTCCAAAAGAGCTTGGCGTACCTGATTCTGTGATTGATTTATATCAGAGAAAAAGAGGTCTTATTCTTGTTACGGGACCTACAGGAAGTGGTAAGTCAACAACACTGGCTTCTATTATCGATAAAATTAACAACAATCGTGATGCACATGTAATTACATTGGAGGATCCGATTGAGTATCTGCATCAGCATAAATTATCTATGGTAAATCAGAGGGAAATCGGATTGGATTCAGGAAGTTATGCGAATGCACTTCGTGCAGCGTTGCGAGAAGATCCGGATGTTATTCTGGTAGGTGAGATGCGTGACTTTGAGACCATTAGTGTAGCAATTACGGCGGCGGAAACAGGACATTTGGTGTTATCTACTTTACATACAATAGGTGCAGTCAGTACGGTAGACCGTGTGATTGACGTATTCCCGCCACATCAGCAGCAACAGATCAGAGTACAGCTTGCAAATGTACTGGAAGCGGTTATTTCACAGCAACTGATTCCGACAGCGGATGGTAACGGGCGAGTTGCCGCATTTGAAGTACTTCATTCAAATCATGCAATCCGTAATCTGATTCGTGAAGGTAAATCACATCAGATTGCATCAGTAATGCAGACAAACCGTAAAATGGGTATGATTACAATGGATGAAGCTATCAGACAGTTGTATATGGATGGTAAAATCAGCAGACAGATGGCAGTTCAATTCGCACAGGATCCGGATGGTATGGAAACAAGACTTATATAGGAAATGAATAATATTAGGAATTAAGAATGAGAGTATTGCATTAAGGTAAGTATGAAAAGTACTTTGGTGCAATACTTTTTGTATGCACATTTTTGCGAATTTTTGTGTAAAACTATTTGTTTTGTGTATTGTAATATTGGAATAGTTTATGGTACACTAATCATGTTCACTCCGTTCATAGGAGGAAGCTATAGTGTTCTTCTATAGCTGGAATATTTCAGTTAAAAATCCCAATGAAGTTTATGCCGTTATGGCGGAAAGGAGATAGTTTGTTTAGTACAGTTATTACAGGAATGATTTGTGGTATTCACAGCTTTTTGGTTCAGGTAGAAGTGGATACGGCACAGGGACTGCCGTGTTTTCAGATGGTAGGTTATCTTGGGAGCGAGGTAAAAGAAGCAAAAGAGAGAGTAAGTGTTGCGTTAAGGAATGCCGGAGTCAGACTGCCGCCGTTACATATTACAGTAAATCTTGCACCGGCGGATATGCGAAAAGAAGGAACAGCATTTGATTTGCCTATTGCGGTAGGGATTATGAAGTCTTTAGGGGTTCTGACAGAAGGCAGTACGGAAAATACTTTAATTATCGGAGAAGTAGGGTTATCGGGAGAAATTAAAAGAGTAAGGGGAATACTTCCGATTGTTAGAAAAGCCAAGGAAGAAGGAATTAATATTTGTATTGTTCCAAAAGAAAACGAGGAAGAGGCAGCGGTGATATCCGGTATAGTTGTTATTGGAGCAGAGCATATAGCAGATGTACTTGAATTTTTGAAAGATAGGGAGCATGCTGATATAACTCCGGTGTGCGGGAAAAAGATTCTGTTCGAGGAGCTTAAACAGTCGGATTATCGGGAGGATTTTGCAGATATTAACGGACAGGAGATGGTAAAACGTGCCGTGGAAGTGGCAGCAGCCGGTTTTCATCATTTGTTGTTAATCGGCCCTCCAGGGGCAGGAAAAACTATGATTGCAAAAAGGATTCCTACAATTTTGCCGCCTCTTACAGAAGCAGAAAGTATGGAGGTGTCGACCATATACAGTATAGCCGGGATGTTAGGAGAGGACAGGCCACTTATTGTAAAACGTCCGTTTTTAAATCCGCATCATACGATTTCGGTGCAGGCATTGGCAGGGGGAGGCAGAATACCGAAGCCTGGAATGATTAGTCTGGCACACAGAGGTGTATTATTTTTGGATGAACTGCCGGAGTTCTCAAGGCAAACCATTGATATTTTAAGGCAGCCGCTGGAGGAAAAACAGATTCATATAGCGAGAAGTAGTGGGAATTTTATTTATCCTGCGGACTGTATGTTCGTGGGAGCCATGAATCCCTGCCCATGTGGGAATTATCCGGATTTGAACAGATGTAACTGTACGCCTTTTGAAGTACAACGATATTTGGGACACATATCGGGACCAATTATAGATAGAATTGATATTTGTGTGGAGACACCCAAGCCAACATATCAGGAGTTGGTATATTCCGCAGGAAAGAGGGAAAGAAGTGCCGATATCAGGGAACGGGTAATGGCTGCCAGAAAATTGCAGGAAAAAAGATATCAAAATACAGGAATTCGGTTTAATTCGGATTTGACTGCAGGAGATATACGACGTTTTTGTAACCTGGGAAGGCAGGAACAACGATTTATGGAAAGAATTTTTGATAATATGAAACTGAGTGCAAGAGCGTATCACCGGATTTTGAAGGTAGCAAGAACTATTGCTGATTTGGATGGAAAAGAAGAAATAGGGGAAATTCATCTTACAGAGGCAGTATGCTATCGCAGTGCAGAAAGTAAATATTTTGGGAGAAGGGGGTAAAGAAATGCTTGTGGAACAGGAACAGCTTATAGGGCAGCTTATGTATGCTTACTGGCTGCATGCTGCGTGGGCAATGACGAACAGAAAATTGTGGGAGATAACAGAAAAGATCGGAATGCCGGAAAAGATATATGAGTGTGAAAATGACAGAATGAAAAGTATTTTAAACGAGAAACAGATTGAAAAATTAAGAAACAGTAAAAGCACATGGGATTTACAAAGAAGATGGGAACAATTGGAAAAACAGTCTATTCAGTTTTTGCCTTTTTTTCATCCGGATTATCCGGAAAAATTGAGAAATATACCGGATGCCCCGTGGGCGGTATATTTAAAGGGAAGAGTACCGAAGAATAGTATTTCGGTTGCAGTAGTAGGAGCAAGGCAGTGCTCGGAATATGGAAGAATGGCAGCTGCTAAAATTGGGAAAAGTCTTGGAGAAAACGGAATTGTGGCTGTTAGCGGTATGGCAAGAGGAATTGATGGGATCAGCCAAATAGCAGCATTAGAGTCAGGTGGCAGTAGTCTTGCAGTGTTGGGGTGCGGTGTGGATATATGTTATCCGAGAGAAAATCGAAGATTATATGAAATGCTGGAACAAAGGGGAGGAATATTGTCAGAATATCCTCCCGGAACTCAGCCCATTGGATCATTATTTCCACCAAGAAACCGCATTATAAGCGGACTGAGTGATTTGCTTGTAGTGGTAGAAGCAAAGGAAAAGAGTGGAACAACTATTACAGTAGACATGGCATTAGAACAGGGAAAAGAGGTTTTAGTACTACCGGGACGTATTACGGATGCTTTAAGTTATGGATGTAACCGTCTGATTAAACAGGGAGCGGGAATTTTAGTATCTGTAGAGGATATATTTCAGGTGTTAGGTACAACAAAGAAAATAGTGGAAGGTGACAGCAGGGGAAAACAATATGTGGTGCAGGAAGCAGGATTGTTTACGGAAGAGGAGAAAAGAATTTATGATATTCTTGATTTTATGCCGAAAAATTTGGAACAAATATGGCAGGAGTACGGAAGGGAACAAATTAGTATGCAACAATTGATGTACAGGCTTTTGGAATTGTGCCTGAAGGGAAAAGCGGTACAAACAGGAGGATGTTACTACAAAACAGGGCAGGAGTAATAAAACGGGAGGCATTATGGGAGTGTGGCATGTGTTAAATAGGATTAATTCTATAAGAATCTATAAGAAAAAGAAGAACCTGTGATGGCAGGTTCTTCGGAGGAGAGATAGATCTAATATATGTAAACATCAGAATGTATTTCTGATGAGGGTTGGTTGGCGAAGCGAACCCAAATGCGGCGGTAGGCTCACACTTAAGCTAACTTCTTTTGATAATACAAGTATAAAAGGAAAATGTGTTCAAATTGTCAAGGAAATATTAGGGATTTATAAAGATTGGAAAGAAAATGGAAAGAAACGATTAACTTCATAGAAAAAAATATGGAAATGTGCTATTATTTATAAGATATATTCGCTTAGTGGATATAGTCGAAAAAGTGAAAAGCCGTTTTAAAGGCAGAAGGAGAAAAAATGAGCAGATATGTTTTAGAAAATAAATGGATAAAGTTGGAAGTGGAATCTGCCGGAGCAGAAATTAAATCTTTGCAGAGAAAAAGTGATTCCAGAGAATATATGTGGTGTGCAGATAAACAATTCTGGGGGAGAACAGCACCGGTATTGTTTCCAATTGTAGGAGGTTTGAATGAACAGAAATACAGATGGAACGGTAAGGAGTATGAAATGGGGCAGCATGGCTTTGCCAGAGACATGGAATTTACAATGGAAGAGCAGACGGAGAATACCATCTGGTTTGGTCTGGAAGCAGATGAAGAAACGAGAAATAAATATCCTTTTGATTTTTCATTGAAACTTGGATATCAATTGGAAGAAATGTCTGTGCGTGTATTGTGGAAGGTTGTAAATAAAGGAAATGAAGATATGCATTTTTCCATTGGTGGACATCCTGCTTTTATGTGTCCGATTACAGAAACTATGAAACAGACCGATTGTTTTATTTATTTTGATACAGATAAAACATTACAGAGTGATGTTTTTGCAGATGGATTGGTAGCAGAAGGAACGAGAGAATATCAGTTAGAAGACGGATATTTGAAAATAACGGAAGACTTATTTGACGGAGATGCACTTATTATGGAGAATGAACAGGTACATACGGTTGCGCTGTGTCTGCCGGACAAGACGCCGTATTTAACTGTGAAATTTGATGCTCCTCTTGTCGGTGTGTGGTCACCCGTAAAGAAAAATGCACCATTTATTTGTATTGAACCTTGGTATGGAAGAGCAGACAAAATCGGATTTTTGGGAGAATTGTCTGAGAGAGAATGGGGCAATACTTTAAAGGGACAGGAAAGCTTTGAAGCTTCTTATATCATTGAAATAAATGACAGAAGTTGATAAAAGGAAGGTTGTAATAGGAGATATGGCAGCAGAAGGAATACGCTTAAATAAATATTTGGCAGAGTGCGGTATCTGTTCCAGAAGAGATGCCGATAAACTTATTGAGGAAGGCAGAGTTACCGTGAATGGGCAGAAGGCGTCTATGG
Source organism: Lachnospiraceae bacterium (assembly GCA_017437065.1). Classification (GTDB taxonomy): domain Bacteria; phylum Bacillota; class Clostridia; order Lachnospirales; family Lachnospiraceae; genus RGIG3002. Next base: position 12,160 of record JAFSBX010000029.1, on the reverse strand, counting down.
GAGTCAGAGTAACCGGTAAAGAGAAAATTGCTGTCAATGGAAAAATAATACAATCGCCCAATGATAAAAAAGTGCTTGCCTATTATAAGCCGGTAGGCGTAACTTGTACGGAAAAAGACAAGTATGCCAAAAAGACTATTTCAGATGCTTTAAAATACCCCGTGCGTGTAACCTATGCGGGAAGGTTGGACAAAGATTCAGAAGGACTTATGATTATGACTAATGACGGGGAACTGATTGACCGCATGATGCGGGGAGCGAACCGACATGAAAAAGAATATGTTGTTAAAGTGAATAAGGAAATCACGGTCGAGTTTTTAGAGGATATGGCAAAGGGGGTCTGGCTGAAAGAACTGGAGAAGAAAACCCGCCCTTGCGAAATAGAGAAGCTTGGAAAATATACTTTTCGTATTATACTGACGCAAGGATTAAACAGACAAATACGGCGGATGTGTCAGGCGTTTGGATATGAAGTGCAGAGCTTGAAGCGGATTCGGGTAATGAATGTCTGTTTAAATGATTTGAAACCGGGACAATATCGGGAAGTAACAGCAGAGGAATTAGAGATTTTGTATAGAAGTGTTGGAATGGAAACGGATTAACGTATAGTTCAAAGATAGAAAACGATAACGGAGTGTGCAGAGTGGAACAGAATAGTGCTGGCAGAATGAAAGAACTTGTTGAGCTCTTAAACCGTGCTTCGGAAAGCTATTATGCGAAGGACACGGAAATTATGAGCAATTTGGAATATGATAAACTGTATGATGAATTAGAACAGTTAGAGAAAGAAACAGGAGTTGTTCTGGCGAACAGTCCTACGGTAAAGGTCGGTTATGAGGCAGTGGATGAACTTCCGAAGGAGCGTCACGAGCAGCCGATGCTGTCTTTGGGAAAAACAAAGGACAGGGAAGAATTAAGAGAATGGTTGCAGGATAAATCGGCACTGCTTAGCTGGAAACTGGACGGATTGACGATTGTACTTTCCTATCAGGGCGGAAAACTTGTTAAAGCAGTTACCAGAGGGAACGGCGAAGTAGGTGAAGTGATTACAAATAATGCGAAAGTCTTTAAAAATATTCCGTTGTCTATTCCGTTTGAGGGAGACTTGGTTTTACGTGGAGAAGCAGTAATTACCTATTCCGATTTTGAAAGAATCAATGCGGAAATTGCAGAGGAAGAAGCAAAATATAAGAATCCAAGAAATTTATGCAGTGGTTCAGTAAGACAGTTAAACAGTGAAATTACAGCAAAGCGTAATGTGAGATTTTATGCATTTCAGCTGGTGTCTGCTTTGGGAGCAGATTTTGAAAATTCAAGAAAAAAACAGGCGGAATTTTTGGAAAAAATGGGTTTTGATGTGGTGGAATACAAGGAAGTGGATAGAGATACCATTTTGGATGCCATAGAATATTTTGCAAAATCCATTGAAAATTATGATGTTCCATCGGACGGGCTGGTTTTAACTTATGAAGATATTGCATATGGACAAAGTCTGGGAAGAACAGCGAAATTCCCACGTCATTCGATTGCATTTAAATGGGCGGATGAAATAAGAGAAACCACATTAAAGGAAATTGAGTGGAGTCCCAGCAGAACCGGATTAATTAATCCGGTTGCTATTTTTGAACCGGTGGAACTGGAAGGAACTACGGTAAGCCGTGCCAGCGTGCACAATATCAGTATTCTGCGAGGTTTGAAGTTGGGAATCGGTGACAAAATTACGGTTTATAAGGCGAATATGATTATTCCGCAGATTGCCGAAAATCTCACCGGAAGTGATACAGTGGAAATTCCCGAATACTGTCCGGTTTGTGCAGGACAAACACAAATAAAGCAAATTGGCGATGCACAGATGCTTTATTGTGTGAATCCAAAATGTGAAGTGAAGAAAATTAAGGCATTTACCTTGTTTGCGAGCAGGGACGCTTTGAATATGGATGGACTTTCGGAGGCAACGCTTGAAAAATTTGTTGCGAAAGGATATATTCATCAATATGCAGATTTGTTCCGGTTGGAACGATATAAGGACGAAATTGTGCAGATGGAAGGGTTTGGAGAGAAATCCTATAAAAACCTTTATGATAGCATAGAAAAAGCAAGACTTACCACATTACCGAGGCTTCTTTATGGGCTTGGAATTGCAAATATCGGTGTGGCTAATGCTAAAATGCTTTGCAAGTATTTCAGATTTGATTTAGAAAAAATGCGGAATGCGGATGTGGAGGAACTGGGGCAGATAGATGGTGTAGGCGAAATTATTGCAACAGCTTTTCATGATTATTTTCAGGATGCGGAAAACAATGTACAATTAGATTTGCTGTTAAAAGAATTGCAGATTGAAGAAGCTGTAGAAGAAGGTGAGCAGACACTTGCAGGTAAAGTGTTTGTAATTACGGGAAGTTTAAACCATTTTCCAAACAGGGATGCGATGAAGGAAGAAATTGAAAAAAGAGGAGGAAAGGTAACCGGAAGTGTGACCGGAAAAACAGATTGTCTCATAAATAATAACATTACTTCTACATCCGGGAAAAATAAAAAGGCGAAAGAATTGAATGTTCCGATTGTTTCGGAAGAGGAGTTTATGAAAAAATATTTAGAGTAAATTGGAGGAAGAATTATGCCAATTAAGACACAGAGCGATTTACCGGCATTGGAGATCTTAGAAAATGAAAATATATTTGTGATGGATGAAAATCGTGCACTTCATCAGGATATTCGTCCGTTGAAGGTATGTATATTGAATTTAATGCCGATAAAACAGGATACGGAATTACAGCTTTTGCGTGCGCTATCCAATACCCCGTTGCAGATTGATGTAACTTTTTTGAATGTGAGCAGTCATATTTCCCAAAATACATCAGCGAATCATTTGAATAAGTTTTATACTACCTTTGAAGAAATCAAAGATTTAAAATTTGACGGAATGATTATTACCGGTGCACCGGTAGAACAGATGCCTTTTGAGCAGGTGGATTATTGGGAAGAGCTTTGTATGATTATGGAGTGGACGAAAGCGAATGTAACGTCTACGCTTCATATTTGTTGGGGAGCACAGGCAGGTATGTATTATCATTATGGAATTGATAAAAAACTTCTGCCGGAGAAGATGTTTGGTATTTATCCGTTCCGTGTACTGAATAGAAAGGTACCGCTTGTGCGTGGATTCGACGATATATTTCTTGCTCCGAACAGCCGTTATACTACAGTGGCGAAAGAAGATATTGAGAAATGCCCGTCATTGAAAATTTTGGCGGAATCGGAAGATGTGGGAGTGCTTCTTACGATTGCAGATGAAGGCAGACAGATTTTTGTAATGGGGCATCCGGAGTATGACCGCATGACACTGGATAATGAGTATAAAAGAGATATCGGAAAGGGCCTGACGATAGCAGTGCCGAAGAATTATTATCCGAAAGATGATCCGGGACAGAGGCCGTTGTTGCAGTGGAGAGCACATAGTAATAATTTGTATAGTAACTGGTTGAATTATTATGTATACCAAGTCACCCCGTATGAATTGTAAGAAAATCCTTTGAAAAAGGGCGATTTTAAGGGAAAGGCCACTTTGAGTTAGAGAAAGCATTGGTTCAAAAAATGAATCAGTGCTTTTTTTAACATAAAAAGATAAAAACGTTTTTATTTTTCTATAGAAAAAAATACACCTATCGGTTATAATAAACTATAGAGTTAAAATATAATAGCTCAAAGGAAAGGAAGAAAGAAGAAGGTATGAAAAACAAACAAAGAAAATGGCAGAAAACGTGGGCTTTTTTACTTGTATTGAGTATGTGTCTCAGTCTTTGGGGATGTGGAACAAGTAAAGAAACCGATTCACAGGCAGAGAATGGACAGGCAGTTACACAGCAGACAACTGCAGAACAGGAAGAAACGGAACAAGAAACAACGGAACAGATAGTAAAATATGAGCCAACCGAGCCAAAGCCTTTGGATAAGAGTGCATATATGGACGCAAGCAAAGATGTGGAAGAACGTGTGACAGAGCTTCTTTCACAGATGACACTTGAGGAAAAGATAGCTCAAATGCTTCAGCCGGAGCAGGCAGCAGTCAGTTATGCAGATATTAAACAATATGGTATTGGCTCTGTATTAAGCGGTGGTGGTTCCGCGCCGGCAAGTGGAAATACAGCTGAAGACTGGCAGATACACATTAATAATATAAAGCAGGCGGCATTAGAGAGTCGTTTGGGAATACCGGTGTTGTATGGTGTAGATGCTGTACATGGACATAATAATGTGTATGGAGCTACTGTATATCCGCATAATATTGGGCTTGGCTCAGCAAATGATGAAGAGTTGATGAAAAGAATGGGTGAGGCGGTAGCGAAGGAAGTTAGGGCAACAGGAATTCAGTGGACATTTGCGCCGACTCTTGCCAACCCACAGAATGAATTGTGGGGAAGAACCTATGAAGGATTCGGAGAGGATGTTGAATTGGTTACAAGATTGGGAGCAGCATTTGTGACCGGATTACAGGGTGAAATCGGAACGGATGCATATTTAGATGATTCTCGTATACTTGCAACAGCAAAGCATTATATCGGTGAAGGGTATACATATAACGGAATAAATCAGGGCGATGTTCAAATGTCAGAAGAAGAATTTGACAGGCTTCTTCATGAGGAACTGTTAGCGCCTTATAAAGCAGCAATTGAAGCAGGTGCAAGAACTGTAATGGTTTCCTTTAACAGTGTAAATGGTTTAAAATGTCACGAAAATAAACATCTTATCATGGATATTTTAAAGGGAGAATTAGGATTTACCGGACTTGTAATCAGCGATTACAATGGTGTGCAGCAGGTAAGTGGTAAAAATTATAAAGAACAGATTGCAAACAGTGTTAATGCAGGTGTGGATCTTTTGATGGAGCCAAATTCATGGAAAGAATGTATGACAGAGCTGAAGGCAGCAGTAGAAGAAGGATTAGTCAGCATTGAGAGAATTGATGATGCAGTTAGCAGAATTCTTAGGGTAAAATTTGAAGCAGGATTATTTGAAGAAGAAATCGGTGCAGAGGAAGCATTGATGGCGGATTTTGGAAGTGATGAACACCGTGCAATCGCAAGAGAAGCGGTGTCAAAATCCATGGTGTTGTTAAAAAATGATACTATAAACGGAAAAACGGCATTAGAAAATCTGGCAGAATGTAAAAATATTCTGGTAGCAGGTGCAAAGGCAGATAATATAGGGTACCAGTGTGGTGGATGGACAATCAGCTGGCAGGGTTCAGCAGGAAACATTACGGAGGGTACTACTATATTAGAAGGTTTACAGGAAGTTGCCGGAGATGGTGTGACAATTGATTACAGTGCAGAGGGAGAAGTAGGTGCCAATCATGAGGCAGTAGTTTTGGTAGTTGGAGAAAATCCATATGCAGAAACCAGTGGTGACAGAAGTGTATCAAGTCTTATATTGCCGGGTTCAGATCGTAAAGTAATAGAAAATGTAAAGGAAACAGCAGCAGCGGTTGGGAAAGAGGATATACCGGTGATTGTAGTTATGGTTGCCGGAAGACCACTTACAATTGCAGATCAGATTGCAGATTTTGATGCACTTGTCATGGCATGGCTGCCCGGAACAGAAGGTGCAGGAGTGGCAGATGTATTGCTGGGGGATAACGAGTTTACAGGAACATTGACTTATACATGGCCGTGGTATGCATCTGATATTGTAGGAAAATTAGAAGCGGAAAATGAGAAAAATATTCTCTTTAAAAATGGAAGTGGTTTAAGAAAAGACGGAAGCAGTATCAACGCAGATGGTACAGTAGAAATCGGAGCAGCACCTTCACAAAGTGAGGAAGAGAAGGAAGCACAATCAGCGGTAGGAATTGATCTTGCATCTTCAGGGTATGTTCTTGAAGCAGAGAATTTTACAAGTGATTCTTATCTTGTAAAAACAGGCAATTCCAATAACATCAGTTATGTAGATAACTGGGGAACGGAATGGGCAAATGCGAAATGGGAAGTATATGTACCGGAAGAAGGTAATTATCGTCTGCATTTCAATATTGCAGCTGCAAAAGATAGTGAAACGGTAGCTATCTATTATCAGACTCCTGTCATCGAAGATGATGGTAATGCAAATCGTACAGTTGTGCCAATGACAGCAACAGAAAATATGGATGATTTTCAGGATTTTACATTGGATGTAACATTGGAAAAAGGAAATTATCAGTTTAAATTTATGACAGATACTACTGATGGTGCAGATTTCAGACTGGATAACATTAAATTTGAGTATCTGGATTAATTATTTTATTAAAGGCGATTGGAATTATTACAATCATTAATACATAATATGGTAGAAAGCACATCCTGATAAAGGGTGTGTTTTTTTGTGTAATAGGAAATTGAACGAGCCAAGTGGTGGGAGGTGTTTAGAAGCAAATACGAGTATATTTTGAAAAAATATTGTATGACAATTTTAAATAGTGTATGATAATAGAAAAGAATAATAATTAATTGAAAATTGGTGATGGCGATGTATGGTATGATAACTTCATATATTTTATTTGGAATGTCATTTATTACCGGTTATTTATGTATTCAGATGGTAAAAAAAGAAAACAGAAAGCTGTGGGTGAATCGATGTATTGCAGCAGTTCTCTTTTCAAGTAGTCTTTGGAGTTTCTGTTATTCCATGATTTTCATACAGGAAGAGCTGGAATGTGCAAGACGGTGGAGAAGCATAGGACAATATGGGGTTTTTGCATTTTTGGTGTTGGTAATTGTGTTAGCATCCCAGTGGACCAATATATCCGGCCTGCTCAAGAAAATTATGTATATTTTTTCTATCAGTTTAGCACTACCTTTAGCGATAGTTACAGGAACAAGTCAGTGTGCTACTTTTTTTAGAAAAGATGACGGTATATATTATCAGCTTGTATCCGGATTCTGGAATAATTTATATACAGGATATTGTGTTCTTATATGTATTTTTTTATATATATTAATTTGGTGCATGATAAGACAAGGGAAACGCAAAAAAGAGCGTGCTATGGGAAAGAAACTTTTTTGGTGTGCGAACATAACAGTGATAGGTATGATTTTTGATACGATTATGCCTCAATTTGGTTATTTTGCATTTCCGGGAAGTACATTGGGGCAGTTTTTTGGGGCGATTTTATTGTATAATACAGTTCGTTTTTATAATACGTCTCAGTTGACGATTGAAAATATGTCTGAATTTATATATTCTTCTGTGAAGGAACCTTTGCTTGTTTATGACAATGATAAAAAGCTGTGTATTGTAAATGAAACGAGTAAAAATTTTTTTTGCTTGCCGGAACAGTATGAAGATATGTCATTGGAAAAGTTGTTTATTTCGGTAGATAACGAATTTTACTCAGCAGATAAAAAAATAGAAAAAGATGCTGTATGCCGCAATAATAATGTGTATTGCAGTTTTAGTACAGTTCCGATTTTTGATGAATATAAGGAGACAATAGGGTATCTTGTTTTGGTAAATAATCTAAGTGAAAAGATGCAGATGATTCGTGCGTTAGAGCAGGAGCGGAAACGTGCAGATGCGGCGAATGAAGCGAAAAGTCGGCTTTTAGCACAAATAAGTCATGAAATAAGAACGCCTATAAATGCAGTACTAGGTATGGATGAAATGATTTTAAGAGAGAGTATGTCTCCTGAAATCAGACGTTATGCCGAGGATATTAGCGGTGCGGGTAAAACATTATTAAATCTTATCAATGAAATATTGGATTTTTCTAAAATCGAATCCGGTAAAATGGAGATTGTAGAAAAAGAGTATAATTTGTTGCAGGTAGTAAGAGATATACGAAATGTTTTAATGCCAAAAGCAGAAAATAAAGGATTGACATTTAAAATTAAATTGGAGGAAGGTCTTCCGTATGAATTATACGGAGATGAAATTCGAATTAAGCAGATTATTACGAATCTGATTAATAATGCCATTAAATACACAGAAGAGGGTATGGTTTGCCTGCATTTGAAAGCGGATATTAAAGCGAACGATAAAATGCAACTGATTATACAGGTGCAGGATACAGGAATCGGCATTAAAGAAGAAGATAAGGAAAGACTGTTTAAAGCATTTAACAGAGTCAACGAAGAGAAGAATCATAATATTGAAGGTACAGGACTTGGTCTGTCAATTGTCCGTCAATTAGCAGAGATGATGCATGGGGAAACACGGGTAGAAAGTGAATTTGGAAAAGGCTCGATGTTTGAAGCAAATGTAGAACAAAAAGTTATGTCAGATAAGGTAGTTGAAGGACAGGATGCGCTTGCTAAATGGGAGGCAGGTCATGCCACAAAAGCAATAGTGAAAGAACAATTTACGGCGGAACGTGCAAGAATTCTTGTAGTAGATGACACTGCGATTAATATTACAGTAGTTAAGGCATTGTTGAAGCGAATTAAAGTGAAAGTAGATACGGCAACAAGCGGTAAGGAGTGTATTGCAAAAGCAACAAGAACTCCATATCACATTATTTTTCTGGATCACATGATGCCGGAAATGGATGGTATCGAAACGTTGGAAAAACTGCGGGCGGAAACAATTAATGCCTCCGAAAATGCAACAATTATTGTACTTACTGCAAATGCCATTGTAGGTTCGAAAGAGATGTTTTTGAGAAAAGGTTTTGACGATTATATGTCGAAACCGGTGGATGGAGAACTGCTGGAGAAGATGGTGGAGAAGTATCTGCCGGATGATATAATTGAGTATGAATAATATATAAGAGTCAGGAAGTTTCGGTTATGTTTTCCTGACTCTATATTTTTCATCAAAGACTTTCATAAATATGCCATATAACAGAAGTATATTCCTTAACACTAACACATCTTCTTAATTCGTTCAGCAGTTCTTTGTCCGGTTTCCAATAAGTAGACCAATAAGTCCACATCTGCATCATTTTATTAATCAAGTTTCTTTCACGTGGCATTACAGACATATAAGTGTTGAAAATATCATCATGAAAAGCTATAAATTCCTCTAAAGTCATGGCATTCCCACCCTTAAGTTCGCGAATCAGGGAAGGGTTAGACAAAGCACCTCTGCCGCACATAATGCTTTTTAGAAATGGAAACTTATCTAAAATATTACTAACATCACTCGTAGTATAAATATTTCCATTATAGCAGACTTTAAATGGAAGCACATCCAAGGAAAATGTTTTACAAAATTCATCCAGCCTTGGATTTCCGTTATACCAGTCAGAACGAAATCTTGGGTGAATGATTAATTCTTCAATAGGATATCTACAGTATACTTTCAATAAGTCCTCAAAATCATCATCATCAGTAAAACCGAGACGGGTTTTTACTGTAATTTTACTGTTCCATTCACATTGAAATATGGTATCGAAAAAGTGGTTCAAAGCATTCGTATCTTTCAGCATGGCAGAGCCTTTTCCTTTAGAAACAACAGTATTGGCAGGACAGCCAAGATTCAGATTTATTTCTTTATAACCGATATCTTCTAATATTTTGGCTACACGGATAAAGCCCTGAGCATCGCAGGTAAGTATTTGAGGAACCGTAGGAATACCGGAATTGTTTTCGGGACAGATATCCTGATATTCTTTCGGAACAATGGTCGGTCGTTCATTCGGCTGGATAAAAGGGGCATATAATTTATCCCAACAGGGAAAGTGTTTCCAGACAATATTTCTGTATATGTAATCCGTAATACCATGTAATGGGGCAAAATAGTAGTTCATATGACTGTCTCCTGAATTTTTTTAGATTATAACATTATTTTTCTGCTTATGTAAAATTCCATTTTTAAGACCTTTATAATACCTTAATCTTTTTAGGAATGTTCTTGTCGAAAGACAGGGGATAGACTATAATTATAAAAAAAATATAAAGATTTTGTTAAGATAAGGAGACGGGTTTTGAAGAAAAAAAGTATTGTTTTCCTAGGTTCAATGTTAATAATTGTTGCTGTACTTATGTATTTTACATTAAGTAATCCGGGAACAATTAATACAGAAAACTATTTACCGGGAGTGTATGCAACAATCGGAGCATTGCTTCCGCCGATAATTGCCATTGTTTTGGCACTTATTACAAAAGAGGTGTATTCTTCGCTTTTTGTAGGAATTGTTACAGGTGCCTTGCTTTATGCCAATGGCAATCTGGAGCTTATGTTGAATACCATGCTTTATAATGGTGACGGAGGCATGATTTACAAACTGGCAGACAGCTGGAATGTAGGTATCTTAGTGTTTTTGGTAGTACTTGGTATTATGGTGGCACTGATGAATAAAGTAGGAGGTTCTGCAGCTTTTGGACAATGGGCGTCTACACACATTAAAAGCCGGGTAGGGGCGCAGTTAGCTACTATGGTACTTGGTGTACTTATTTTCGTGGATGATTATTTTAATTGTCTTACAGTTGGTTCGGTGATGCGGCCGGTTACTGACAGACATAAGGTTTCCAGAGCAAAGCTGGCATATCTTATTGATGCGACAGCAGCACCGATATGTATTATCGCACCGGTTTCAAGCTGGGCTGCGGCAGTGACATCGTCAGTACCGGAAGGTTCCGATATTAATGGTTTTTCCATGTTTTTAAAGACAATACCATATAATTTCTATGCGTTATCTACATTACTAATGATTGTTTTAGTAATCGTGTTGAAGGCGGACTTTGGTCCCATGAAGAAGCATGAGAGGAATGCGATTGAAAAAAATGACCTTTTTACAACAGAAGCAAGACCTTATGGTGATGTAAAAGAAGAGGCAGCAGATTTTCAGGGAAAGGTAATAGATTTGGTATTTCCGGTATTTATACTGATTGTATGCTGTATCATTGGAATGATATATACGGGCGGTTTCTTTCAGGGAGAAACGTTTATTAATGCATTTTCTAATGCAGATGCATCCATGGGACTTGTTTTAGGAAGTATGGTTACGCTTATTATTACATTTTGCTTTTATATGATTCGCGGGGTAATGACATTTAAAGAATTTACAGATTGTATTCCGGAAGGATTTAAGGCAATGGTTGCTCCGATTCTGATTTTAACGATGGCATGGACACTGTCCGGGATGACAGGACTGCTTGGTGCAAATGTATTTGTAGCTGAAACAGTTTCAGGTTCCGCAGGAGTACTGAAAATGTTCCTTCCATGTATTGTGTTTGCTGTTGCACTGTTCCTTGCTTTTTCTACCGGGACAAGTTGGGGAACATTTGCCATCCTTATACCGATTGTATGTGATGTTTTTGGAAATGGCACAACGCAGGAAATGCTTGTAATTTCAATAGCGGCATGTCTTTCCGGTGCAGTTTGTGGCGACCATTGTTCGCCAATATCGGATACCACGATTATGGCATCTGCAGGAGCTCATTCGGATCATGTAAATCATGTATCTACACAGCTTCCATATGCCATGACAGCAGCGGTAGTGTCATTTATTGGATATATTATTGCAGGTGTAATAGGATATAATGTAGGTGACTCAACTGCACTGATTGCACTTCCTGTAACACTTATACTTATGGTTGTTACAATTATGGTGATAAAGAAAATTTCAGGAAAGACGGAGTCTGTATAAAACAGTAGTAACTGTAATAGAGAAAATATGAAAGAAAAGGAACAGATTTGAATGACATTCAATGATATTTTAACGAATATAAATAATTTTATGTATACTTATGTATTGATTATTATGCTGGCAGGTGTGGGGTTATACTTTACTATTCGCACGAAGGGAGTACAGTTTCGCTTATTCAAAGATGGAATCAAGTCCATGCTGGAAAAATCGGACAAAAACGATGGTGAAAAAAAGGTATCTTCTTTTCAGGCATTAATGATTTCAACAGCGTCACGAGTAGGAACCGGTAATATTGCAGGGATTGCAACGGCGATTGCGGCAGGTGGTTCCGGTGCCGTTTTCTGGATGTGGCTGATGGCACTGATCGGAGGAGCATCAGCATTTATAGAGAGTACGTTGGCACAGGTTTATAAAGTACGTAAGGATGGCCAGTTTCGAGGTGGTCCGTCATACTATTATAATATAAAATAAATAACTGACACAAATACTGGTTTGGTGTATAATGGAACCAACACATATATCGGAGGACTCCATTATGCCAAGAAAAACAGACAAATTACAGCTCCACGAAGGAGATTTTGAATATCTTCGTTCGCT
>JAFSBX010000028.1 GCA_017437065.1 Lachnospiraceae bacterium | reverse complement strand
CTATGCCAGAGTAATGGAACTCGAACAGTAAATCTGATTACATTATTATATATTTTTCAAAAATCTACAATAGGTAGGTTTATTAAAGTTACCCATTTTTATGAACAAAATTTTTCTTAAAAACTTTAAAAAGTACTTGACTTACATTAGCAAGATTCTTACATGCTTTCAACTCTTCAGAAAGCTAAAATTTGTCTCACTCTTTTTCAAAGAATACCATCACGCATCGGACATTCACTTCTGCATTTATTACAATCAACAGTATTAAATCCTCTTGTTGTCTTGCCGTATGTATTCTGTCTACATTTCTTTTGCGTAACAGAATTATCTTGTATCGCCAATACAGGACAGGAATCCATACATTTTGTACATCCAGAAATACATATATTTTCACAAACTGGGTCGCTTTCAAAATCCACATTGGTTAAGATAGCGCCTAGTACAAGTCTGTTTCCGTATTCTGGATTAAGCAACAAGCTACTTTTTCCAATCTGACCGATTCCACAAGCTACTGCCACATGTTTCATTGACAATAACCCTTTTCCTGTCATGGTTTTCTCTTCCCAATATTCATAAGGGTCATCTGAAGGAATTGGTACACATATTCCATCATACTCCTTCTCAATAATTTTTGCTGCCGAAAAAACCACTTCATCTACTTTATGTACTACATCTGCATTAAAATGTCCATATAACAGTCTCGGCTCAACACGAAGAAGGCCTTTGGGAAGTGCTATTCCCACTGCAATCACCGATTTACAGTCCGGGTATAAATCTATGGGACGAAAATTTATCGGTGCTTTCGAAAAACGCTCTAATCCTCCGAATCCACATACATCAGCCCCAAGACCTAATATTTTTTCTCTTATTACTTCTTTTCTAAGCATACATCTCTCCATCAACTTCAAATAAACGCGTGCTTTTATATCTCGCCTCTCAAACGTGCTTCTATATCAGATGCCGTGTATAACACATCCGTTACAATTACCCTTTCGTCACGGATTGTGTAAAACACTGAATAATTATCGACGAGCATTCTACGCAACTCCATTCTCTTTTCCGGCTCAGAATCCATAATCCTAAATCGTTCCGGGAAAGTGTCTAATGTAAGTATTTCATCAGCAATGCGATTATATTGCCCCATTGCATTATCCGGAGCAAGCAAATCTATAGCAATATAATTGTATATATCTTCCATATCCTGCAAAGCTTCTTTTGTAATCTCTACCTTATATTGCTTCATTAATGCCTCTCTCTAAATGCCACAAACGCACTAGCTGCATCCTCAACATTTCCTTTCTCTATATCGGCATATCCTTTTTCTAACTTTTGATGAATCTGTGTAACAGACATCATATCTGCATTCACTGAATTAGCTGCTTTTGGTAATACAATAGAAAAGGGAATTCCTCCTACTAATGATATTTGTTTTAAATACATATCTATAGCAGTAGCCATTGGTATCCCTAATTGTGCCAATACACTTTCTGCATTTTCTTTTACATCTGGATTTACTCTTATATTTAATGTTGCTGTTTTTCCCATAGAATACACCTCCATCTTTCTTTTATTGTAACGTCTTTTGCGTTACAAGTCAATCTATGAAATCTTGAGTTTCCGTAAAATGTAATTTCAAAATGAATATAATTTCCCAAAGCACCAATCTGCCGTTTTTTTGAGATATTAAGATTAGCAGTTTTGTGAATAGAGGTACTTTAATAAGCCCCATTAGGGGCTTTGACCCACCGAAATCGGGCTTTGGGAGAATTATTCTTTTATCTATTTAAGGGGCTAGCTTAAGGCGAAGTTGACGGTATGTCGGGCGTTTGGTCCGAAACCAAAGCCTGATGCCTTCTTTTGCATACGACAGTATGCCACGGATGCCTTTAGCCAGGCGGTAATTGCAGAATTGTACTTTTCCCTTTATAGGGTCTGCTTTTTGTATAATGGAAACCTTAAGTGCATTTGTTTCTGATTTCATGGATATCAGGGTAAGAAACGCCATGCATAAGGTTATATAAAAATTTAATGCGTTGATGGCTGCGAGTTTTCTTACACGAAAGTTTTCAAACTGGAATATCTGCTTTTTACAGCGGAAATATTCCTCAATTCGCCATCTGGAAAAATAAATTTTAGCTATATTTATAACATCGTCTTTGGATTTGATTTCCTTGTTGGTGACAAGCATCATGGGATGCTCTGTGATGCCGTAAACAAGAACAAGATAAATATCCTTTCGCGAAGCAGTTATCTGAACTTTTATATGTGAAAGATATGCTTCATGATTTTTACCTTTATAAAACAGATTCATTTTCACTTTGCCTTTTCTACGATTGCAAAGTTCTGTTGCAAGAGTCCAATTGCGATGATAGAGCAGCTTGCGGTTGGATTTTAAGCGAATGACGTAATCCTGTTGCAATGCATCAAGCTTCAGGAACATCTTATTGTCATCATATGCTCTGTCGAGAGCAAAGGTTGCCTTGCCAAAGAGTGCGGCTCCCCGTTCCATAGCTGCAAAAGTAATATCATTAGCAGAGGAATAATTTTTCTCTTTCGAAGAATGAATATGTGAATAGATACTTACCGGATGATTGTTATGAGCAAGCACGCAGGCTTCAGTTACATGATAGCCTTTCTTGTATACGCTTTTTGTATTAGAGCTTTCAGAACCATCTCTTACCAGACCAAGTGATTCAAACTTATAGCCATCTGGCTTAGTTACGTCACTGTCATCAATGTGAATGACAGGTTCGGATGGTGCCCATTTTTTGATAGTCATCAAATATGATTTTAAGGCTTTATCAGAAGTTCCTTTGTTGAGGTGTCTGGTGAGACGTTCCACAGAATTCACCTTTTTCGAGTTTTCATGGAGCTGATCAACGATATCTGTTAACAGGCAACTGCCGGAGGCAAGCATGCCATAAGTCATATCAGCAGCAAACTTTCTATCGGGTTTGTGCAGGCATTTTGAAATTTTATTAGAAAAAGTTAAAATTTCCCGTTTCATTTGGTAAGTAATTGATGTAGAATTAAGCATAAGGAATCCCTTTCTTTTTTGTTTAGTAAGATTTTTGTTTGGAGCTTAATTTTACATCAAAAAGGAAGAAGATTCCTTATATTTTTGGTATTTTTTCAAAGTTGGTTATAACAGAAAATGGAAGAATTGGGTTTTGTGGATAAAACTACGGAAACTCAAGAGTTTATTTATATTGACAAACATTTCTATTTGATATAACATAATGTAATCAACAAAAGATGAGGGGGCAATAATATGAATTGCGAAAAATGTGGTACCTCCATTCCTGATGGAGCTAGTTCCTGTGCATTCTGTGGACAGGCTGTAACAATCCAGTCTTCCCCTGCACAAACCAAAAGCTTTGTTTCTAAACCCAAATCTGAAAACATGATTACAGGTATTGTAGGAGCCTTAATTGGTGCTACCATTGGTGGTGCGGTTATTTTATTATTAAGTCAGTTAGGCTTTGTAGCATCTATTTCTGGTCTGATTCTTGCAGTGTGCACCTTGAAGGGCTATGAACTTCTCGGACGACGTCTCAGCATAAAGGGCTTTGTTATCTGCCTTGTGTTAATAGCAGTTACCCCCTATATTGCAGATAGATTGGACTGGGCAATTGTGATTCAGAAGAGTTTTTCTGATATGAATATCTCTCTGGGAGACGCATTTTCGATTGTTCCAGACCTGATTGCAGAAGGCTATATTGAAAAATCCAACTACATTGGTAATCTTTTAATGATTTATGTTTTTGCTGCGTTAGGTGCTTTTAGTACTCTGCGTGACCTTTTTAGAAAATAGGAAACCAAATAGGAGTGTCACAGGTTCTGATTACTTTGTGACACTCCTTTTTCTTCCTGGTCTTATTTCCAACTCATTTATTGCCCCCTTTGGCTCATTCTTTTTGTCTTATTTTGTATTCTTGGTTTTATTCTCTTTGCTTCATTCTTTTTCTGCATTCTTGGTCTTATTCTTTTTCCTTATTCCTCTTGTCTTATTTTTGTTTCATTCTTTGCCTTATTTTGGTTTCCTTTTGCCCCTATCCTTTCGCTATTCTTCGTTCCCCCAATTTACTTTATAATGGCATCGATTACTCTGATTCCTGCTGCCAGCCTTTTTAATTTTGGTAACTCTCTTTGCATATATGTCTCAAGCTGTTCTACCTCTTTTTGACTAAAGCCTTTATTCGATACAATTTTACAAGCTGGTATTTTCCCATCTGCAATTCGTTTGCCGTCTGTGAAAGATACAAATGCATATTTTTCTCCATCCTTCATACAAATAGAAGATACTGACATATTGATTTCCTGTTCCATACACATAGCCTCCCATTTCAAACAATCTCTGGTATTGATACACTTTTTTACTTCATGTTATACTAATAATATTTTATGCTATTATCGCTTTCTTATTATTTTAACGCCTTTATGCTCAAAAATACAATTATTTTCACTT
>JAFSBX010000027.1 GCA_017437065.1 Lachnospiraceae bacterium | reverse complement strand
TTACTATACAGAAGTTAGAGAAATGCCGACAGGAGAAGGTTTTGCAGATATTATTTTTATTCCTAGAAAAAATCATCTTGATAAGCCTGCAATGATAGTGGAACTGAAATGGGATAAAAGCGTAGAAGGTGCGATTGCTCAGATTAAAGAAAAGAAGTATATGAAAGCGCTGGAAGAATATAAAGGAAATGTACTTCTGGTAGCGATCAATTATGATAAGAAAAATAAAAAGCATGAATGTAAGATAGAAGATGAGCTATGCTTGTAAAGGAAAAGTCATTTTGAAGTGGTTGTAAAAAAATTACTTTAAAATGATTTTTTATGTAACGAGTAAATAGGTAAGTTGGACTTATTTTAGAGAATGCAATGAGCAAAGCTTACCACTCACCAAGTTAAGTGACCGTTCAAGGAGTTATGGTTGCAAAATGTGGAAAGAAGTGCTTATAAAGTTATAAACTGTAATAAACAAAACGAAAGAGGGAGCAAGAATGAAACAAGGGAAAATATGGTTCATAATACAAATTACAACAGCGGTTTGCTGTGTGATAGCGGGAATCTCAGTTGGTGTTTTAGGGATTCTTTCTATATTAGGGAAGGTGGATGTAAAATATATTTTTGTGGGATTGTTCATTTTACTTTTTTTATCAAGTATTTCTTGTGCTATAGCGGCATTGGATTTAAGAAAAATAAATAAATTAGAAGAAACTTGTAACGAATCAGATTCCAAACAGGACTTATCATCAAACGAAAGGTAACAAACGGGAAGGAGCAGCACGTTGGAGATAAAGGAAGCGTATGAACAATATTTTAATACCGTGTACGGTTATCTATGTACGCTCACAGGTGGAAATCACAATCTGGCAGAGGAGCTGACACAGGAAACCTTCTATCGGGCAACGAAGAAGATTTCAGAATTTCGTGGAGAAGCGAAAATGTCGACATGGTTATGCCAGATTGCAAAATATGTATATTATCAAAGCTTAGATAAGAAAAGGCGTAGAAAAGAAGTTTCCTTTGATGAGGCAGTAGAGCTTGCCATGCAGGAGGAAACAGAGAAAGCTATAGAAGATGCCGAAGCGAAAATGAACATATTTCGAGGAATTTATAAATTACCGTCACCGATGAGAGATGTTGTAATGCTAAGGCTGACGGGAGAATTAAGCTTTAAGGAAATCGGTGACATTATGGCACAGTCCGAGAACTGGGCAAGAGTTACTTTTTACCGTGCCAAGCAGATGTTGGGAAAGGAGCTGAAGCGAGATGAATAAACAATATGATTGCAATATTATTTTAGACTTACTTCCTCTCTCAATTGAAAACATGGTAACAGAGGAAACGCAAAAAGTAATAGACCAGCATCTTTTGGCCTGTGAAAGCTGTAGACAAATTTATGAGGATATGACAAGAGAGCTTGATATTACATCCACAAAGAAGAAGCGTAAAAAGAAAAAGCGACACAAATATAAGAGAAAGAGCCTGATTAAAAAATGTATTCTTGGATATTTGTTGTTATTGGTACTTATGGTGGCATTTTGTATCATAGATGTGTGTTTCTTTTTGTAGAAAGGCATGGTAGTGTGCAAAATTCATATATGGAAGATTTTACACACGGCAAATTTGCGCTTTGCACAAATTTGCAGGTTATAGAAAGGGCATGGTTATGAATATGAAAGAAAACATGGATTGTAATATTGTGGCAGACCTGATGGAACTGTCCTTGGACGGTCTGACAAGTGAGGAATCGGAGCAGTTGATACAGGAACACATACAGTCTTGTAGAAGATGCAAGAGATATAGAGAAGTTTTGACTAAGCGACGACAGGAAAGAGAGAGAAATGAACAGGAAAATGATAAAAAGATTTTCCGGGCGTTAAAAAGATGGCGTTATGAGCTAATCGGACTTTTTATAGGAATTATAGCTGTCGTGGCTTTTATAGTAATCATTCTGTTTCGACCATTTTCAGGAAATAAGGATGAAGAAGTATATCCTGTAAAAGAGCATTACGAACAGACTACTGATTATGGAAAACAAGATTACAAAGGTATCGCAGAACTGGCGTTATTCCCGGATAGTGAAGATATAGCAGGGCAGATAGCAGAATTCTACTATCATTGTAAAGGAAATAAGCTGTATCAGGAATATCAGATTTATCTGGAATGCACCTATGAAAAGGAAGCTTATGAAGCGGAAAAACAACGACTTTTGCAAATTACAGATAAGAACACAGAGCGAAAAGTAGGATATTCCGAGGAAGAAACAAGCCTTCCATGTGTATATTCCATGCTGTACGATGAGGGATATGAATATGCCCTTTTATCAGAAGAGGAATACAAGATTATATACATCTATTTGCAGGGAATAGATCGAAGAGAGCTTGTATTTGAGGAAAAGTATCTTCCAAAGGACTATGGACAAATGGGACATTTCATGGAAACAGAGAGAGAGCCATTTCGTATTTATATGACAGATGAGGAGAGGATGCGCTATGAACCGTAAAGTGAAGAAAATAGGAAAAGGAATATTGATAGGGATATTATTGACAATAGCTACCTTATTTACACTCGTGTTTGTATTTTTGTATTTCGTCTTCTTTGGTGGACCCGCAAAAGTGACACGCGATATTAAGGATTATGAAGAAATTATATCAAATCCTTATGCACAGACAGGATACATTGTATTTCCGGAGAAGATTCCAGAGGGAGTAATAGAAACAGAGTTCTATAATTCTTATCGGGACACTTGGAATTCGCCGACTTTACAGACTTATCTTACCTGTGTATATGATACGGAAACCTATCAAAAGGAAATAGACCGATTAGAGCATACGTCAAAGACCTATGGTGATAAGAAGAAAAAACTGCTTCGTGATGAGAAAAAGAAGTTTCAATATCCGGCGTATATTGCGGTAGAAAATGCGGCACATAAATATGAATATGCCTTGTTAACTGGGGAGAATCAGATTACATATATCAGCACCAGCTTTATTGATAAAGAGAATGTGAAGTTTAGTGAGGATTATCTTCCGTATGACTTTATGACAGAAGAAGGAAGAGCTTTTGGAAGTGGTTATTCCATTTATTATGGTAAGGTTCTGGCAACTATGATAGATACGGATTATACAAGAGATTCCAATCCGGAGGTAAGAGATGCCCATATGGAGATCATCGGAGATAATAACTTTTTTGTGCGTGTTTTCGTAGATGAGCAAGGTAGAGAAATCATAGATGGTTGTGCACAGTATTATTATAATCCAAAAACAGAGGAAGATAAGGAATTCACATATGATGATCTAAACGGTATGGAATATAAGGCTATGGAAGCAGACAGAGAGAAGAATATGGTCATTGTTACCTATTTGGACGACGGAGAGGAGAAAACGAGGGAGTATTTGATGGAATAGGATTCTTAACTTCCAGAAATTTTACCACTCAAACAGTCTATCACTCACTTAGCCCATATTCCTTAATTAATCTTTTTACGGCTGTTTTAGGTGAGTCATTATTTATCTCAAATCTGTTTTTTATTCCTATTTTAGAATAAACAT
>JAFSBX010000026.1 GCA_017437065.1 Lachnospiraceae bacterium | reverse complement strand
CTATTATACAGGAAAGGTGATTGTGCTTTAAGCACTTATTGCACCACCCGCATAGCAGGTGGTTTATTGTTTCGCGCATCTCCATTTTTCAATTTAGAAAAACTCCGACGCGCTCAACAGACTAAAGTCCATAACAAAAAATGCCGATTCCTCGGCATTCTTTCAAATTTCAGTATTCAGTTATGCTTTATAAGAAAAAATATCAATAGAATCGATATCTCCAAATCAGATAATTCACATTTGAAACTTCTACTAATAGAGGTACTCCTTTATTTTAATTAAACAATCCTTTCCAAAAAAAGCAATACCATACTTTATAACCTCTCTATAACCGTCATCATGGAGCTCCGTTGCATAGTTTCGTTCTTCAATCTGCCTGATCGCCTCATCTGCCATCTTCTCCAAATCGTCAAAGTTTTTTGCCACTTTAAATTCAATCACAAAAGCTGCTTTCCTTCGAGTGACCGGTTTTACAAATAAATCGCTTCGTCCACTGCCCCCCTCACGGTTGGATTTTACAATATATCCCTTCATTTTAGATAAAGCACCTGCTACAAAGCCATGATAAAAGCTTTCATAAGCATCATTAAAACTGATGGTTTCCAACAAAAGAGCATTCAATTCTTCCTCAAAAACCAATACATCTTTATTTACCAGTGCTGTATACAAAAGCGATAAATCCCTCTCTTCGATTTTTTCTTGAAACCAGGAAAGGATCTTTGTTCGGAAGATATATTTAACCTCTTCATTTGGAATCATAAGCTCTATAAAAAGCTGTTTTGTTTTGTCATCCATCCGTTCGCTTACTTTCTTAAAATATCCGGTAAAGAACATGAAGTTCCAAAGATTATCCATCGTTTTGTAAACCTCGTCATAAGTAATATCCTCATGAATCGGTTTTTCAATTGATTTTCCTTCAATCAAGGCTTCAATTTCTTCTTTTGTATCTTCGTCTGCACGTTCAATCATTTTGCGCACAATGCTATTAGAACTGGTATTGGCCCAGTAAGAGGATGGGAACTCATCTTCATCTGCTTTCAAATCCTTAATGAATCGAATAATACTCCAGGGATTATATATGTTTGCCCTTCCAAAAACATATCCATCATACCATTGCTTCATTAAATCATATTTATGTTCTAATTTATAATCTGCACAAATTTTTCGAACTTCTTCTCCAGTGAATCCAAAATATTCGTCATAATTTTTGTTCAATATCGAAATCATTTCCAAATTGTTCATACCGGTAAAAATACTTTCTTTTGATATTCTCAAACAACCTGTAATCACTGCAAATTCCAGACTGCTGTTAGTCTTTAATGCAGATTCAAACAGAGAGCGAATAAAATCAATCATCTCATTATAAAAGCCTCGCATAAAGGCATTTTCCAACGGAACATCATATTCATCGACTAGAATAATTGCTTTTTTTCCGTAGTATTTTTCCAAACATTGAGACAAAAATTGCAACGAAGTATTGTATTCTCCCCTTTCTCCTGTTTGTTCCAATATACGGATATATTTTTCCTTCTCATTAGAAAGCAAGGCATTGCCCTGACAAACAAAATCATGTCTGGTATATTCTCGTGCAATTTCTTCCCGCAGTGCCTCATATGACATTTTAAAGTCTGGTTGTTTTCCCGATTTTAAGGATAAATTAATAACAGGATATTGTCCCATATGTGAAAGATATTTTTCTCCTGCCTGCATAATCTGCAGACCTTCAAACAAATATGCATTGTCATGTTTTACACTATTTCTGTCTCTTGCATCTTCAAAAAAATATTGAAGCATACTCATATTCAATGTTTTTCCAAACCTTCTTGGACGAGTAAATAAAGTCACAAGTCCTTTTTTATCCAACAACTCCTGAATCAATTTCGTTTTGTCGATAAAGTAATATCCATTTGTAACCAGCATTTCAAAATTATCCACCCCAACCGGTAACGGTTTATATTCCATGCAGCTCCCTCCTAGTTTTTACACACTCCTGACAAATCAATACTCTGCCTTATTATACAGCGGAGTAGAATGAATTTCAACGAATTTGCCTATTTAGTTCACCATTGAAGAACAAGACCCCACAGGCATTTTCATCTGCCCACGGGGTCTCACTCCTACTCTTTAACGGTCACTTTCAATGTCTTCTGTAAAGCTTTTCCATAATCGCTTCCAAATACATCCTGTGCACCTTTAAAATACATATTCACTTTAATACTACAAGTTCCCGGCTTCAAATATCTGTTTGCCAGAGAAACAGATACACGTCCGTTTTCAACCGTCACACCAATTCCTGTCGGTGCTGAAACAGTTTTTATTGTGCTGATTTCATACCCTTTAGGAATCTGTGTATTCATATCATAGCATACCGTTGTGTTGCTTCCTGATTTATAAATCGTCTGTGCTTTCGGTATCACTACTTTCGGTGTGCTTTGACTTACCGTGAAAGATACATTACTGTAAAGTACAGTCCCACCTTCCAGTACAATCTTAACCGGAATCGTCTTCTTACCGGTTGTCATTTTCACACCTTCTCGAAGACGGATACGGAAAGTATTATCTCCTAACCATGAGGTGTAAAAACTCTCGTTTCTCTCTGTAGGTACTCCGCTTGCAACCGGCTCCATCATTGTAATGGATTTTACTTTAGCTTTTGTATTCGTTAATTTAATGGTTCCCTGCATAGTCGAATCTGATCTGGTCAGCAGATCCAGCTTCCCTTTGGAAGATATTTTTGCGGTTGGCTTTCTGTCAACTACTACCACTGTCACATCTCTTTTCACAAGGGAATAATCCTCTGCAATCCATGTGATACGATATTTGTAATTGCCTGCTTTCACATTTACATCTTCTTTAAAGGAAGCACACAGAGTCTTGCTCTGTCGGTTATAAGACAAGACAATGTCTCCGCTCGTCTCCTCAGGTAATTTATCCCATCCTTTAATCATGGTGTATTTTTTGTCCTTGGCATTATACTGCTCAATTTTCCACTCACTGTCATCTGCAACCCGTACATTACTTCTGTTAATGCTGATTGAGGTTTCCACTGTTTCTTTTGGTACCTGCCTGTTTAACTGAAGCGTTGTGGCACCAAGTGATACTGTCGGTGTAGCTGTATAGACCTTTACGCTGATATTGACATTTACTTTGTCCTTCCACAGTTCTATACCTTCCTCGGACAATGCCATTACTTTTGCCTTTACAGTCACGTTTGAACCATTTTTATACTTCCCTTTTTCAACCATTTCTTTCACTGGTTTTATGCTCAGCGTACCATCGTCATTTTGCTCGATGTCCAATTTCGCATCTTTTGGTATTTCAATCGTATAATTTTTCAGAACCTCTTTGGTTTTCTTATCAATGAGAGTTATCTTCTGCGCTCTTCCCATCTTCACATCCAACGCCGGCACCTCTGAAGTCACAATGGATGCCTTCGTGGTAGGTGTGTTTACCTTCACATTTACTGTTACCGGCTGATAACCTGCCACTTTAATCTGCGCTTTTCCTGTAATGGATGAAGCCTTATACCCTGCTGTATCTACAAATTTTAATATAAAGACACCATCTTCTTCTACCAATTCAAATCTGGTATCAAACTTATTT
Organism: Lachnospiraceae bacterium; assembly: GCA_017437065.1. GTDB lineage: Bacteria > Bacillota > Clostridia > Lachnospirales > Lachnospiraceae > RGIG3002. The sequence continues at coordinate 52,918 of JAFSBX010000026.1, read as the reverse complement.
GTCTGTCCTTTTACTAATTGTATGCTTTCTACCACATCCGGTGCAGTTACTTGAAGCACCGTATCTAACTGCTCAAGGTTCTGACAGTTAATGGTTGCTGTTTTCACAGTTACCTTTGGTTTCGTATTTACTATACTCATAGTCACCGGAATATCATGTTTCACCTTACTTCCAAGTCCTAACTCTGGAAGACCGTTTGTCTCCACAGAAAGTACTACATTATAATTCCCTTTCGTAAGGCTTACCAAAGAACTTTCCGGTACAAATACCGCATAGTAACCATCTTCTACTTCTTTCACCTCAAAAGCTGAAGCATTAATTTCATTTTTTCCTTTTTTCACACTCTTAACAGAAATGTTTTGAATCGGACACTCTTTATTTTCTACAAAGTGCAGGCTTGTAGCCTGTACATAAGACTGCTCATCCGGCTCACTCTGTATATTTAAAGTAATTTTATTATTTACTAAAACAGGTTTGGTATCTACTGCTGTTATCTGAATGACACGACTCTTCTTTAATGTATCGTTTGCCGTACAGGTAACGTAGAATTTTCCTGCTTTTTTCACTGTCAGCACCGCACTCTTTGTATCTTTTTCCACCTTAATTGCTGCTACGGAAGTATCTGAAACTGTCCATTTCAATTTCGTATCCAAAGCCTCTCCGTATACATTCAGTGCCTCAGCTGTAAGAGAAATTGTATTTGCATCCTTTGTAATCGGATATTTTACGGCAAAGTTTTTATTTGTTATATCAGTTCCTCTAATATTCTGTGCAGTAACCGAAACAGTTTCCGCCTGATTTTTTGCAAGAACTGTTACCGTGAAAGTTACTTTACGTTTATATGGATCACCAGTCAATGTTGCTGTAATGGTTGCTTTTCCGTTCTTTGCCCCTTCAAAGGATTTATTCGGGCTTACAATTCCGTTTTCATCCACTTCTGCCACTGCCGGCTTATTACTTGTAAACGTAAACAGACTGTTATCCAGAATATTTCCGTACTGGTCTTTTATTGCAAGTGCACAACGACTGTTAATATCCGAAGCATAACTTTGAATATTAAAATTCTTTGTAACCGCAGAGAGTTTATACGCCTTATCTAAAGAGGTTACATAAACCTTGCAGGTTGCTTTTTTGCTGTTATCTAATGTAGATACTGTAATGGTTGCCATACCATAACCGGTTGCTGTTACCATTCCATCTTCATCTACTGTTGCTACAGCTTCGTTGTTGCTTGTGTATTTCAAATCCTTTACACTTGCAGCACTTGGTGAAACTGTTGCAATTATCTGCTCTTCCGAAATCTGACTTACATCATCACCGGTCATTATTATGGAAGTTTTGTTCAGTTTTACTTTTGTAACCTTTTTGGAGATTACCGTTACTGTACATGTTGTTTCGGATTCCACACCACCTGACTTACTTACAGCAACAAACTCTGCTGTTTCTCCTGTGGCTGTACCTCTCTGAATAGTTACTTTTCCGCTTTTCGGATCAAGTGTAAATCCATCCATAGTATGCTTAGAGTCTTTCAGCTCACCGTCTGCAAATTTCCATACTACTCCCTTGTCATTTGCATTGGAAGGAGTCACTACAGCTCCCAACGTACCAGAGCTACCAGGTGTTATATAAAGCGCTTCTTTCGATACATTTACCTGTTCCGGATATACTTTCACGGTCACTTTAACCGTTGCATTTTTACCACTGCCATCCGCAGCAAACACCTTAATATTGGTGCTTCCCTTGGCTTTGGCAATTATCTTAAATGTACCATCATAAACTCCTTCGGAATCTGTATTCTGTACAACCTCTGCTACTTTTTTATTACTGCTTGTAGCATAGAAGGACAGATTTTCAATTTCTGCTTTCTGTGTATCAAACCCTTTCGCATTGATAATAACGCTCTGTTCCTCTTCGTTACCGTTCACATATAAAGTCTGCGCCCCGGCTTTCAGCGGATTACCTTCTTCGTCCGTATCTTCTGTATAAAGTGTAACACTCTTAGTTGCCGCTGCTGTAACCGTCAACGGAATTTCTTTCGAAAGTCCTGTAGTCCGGTCTGTCACACGAATAACCGTTTGTGCTCCGATTTCTGTATTCTTCTTCACAGTAACAACACCTTTTTGTGTCACTGTGGCAACTTCTTCATTGTCACTTTCCCATTCTAAGTTTTTAATTGTACTGTCTGCCGGAAGTATTGAAGCTGTTATCGTTACTTTTTTGTTAGGCTGTAAATATAACTCATCTACACTTGTTGTTATTTCTTCCAAACAACGTTCTACTGTTATCGTACATTTTGCGTACTTTCCGCTTCCTCCGGTGTGTTCTGCAACAATGACTGCCTTACCGGGTGCAACTGCTGTAACTTTACCATTCTCATCTACTACAGCAACCGCTTCATTTGTACTGCTCCATGTATAACTAATACCACTTTCCTGATTTGCTGCCGGTGTTACATTCAGCTGTACCGTAGATGATAAACTTTCATTTCCGATTACACCCGAATCACCGCCATCTGCACCATTCACATAAATCACAGCATCTGTTTTATTTAACTTAACCTCTGTAATTTCCTGTTTTCCTTCTACAACGATATTTAGCTTTTTCTCAATACCAATATCTGTAGACACTGTAATTACCGCATTTCCTTTTGTCTTTCCGGTAATAGTTACCGTACCGTCATAATTACCGTTAACATCAACATTCTGTGTAATTTCTGCTATGGAAGAATTACTGCTCTCCCATGTTACGTTTTCCACATTTGCACCTGCAGGAGAAATTGCATATTTTAAAACGGCTTTTCCATCTGTTTTTAATGGTGAATTTACATAAGTATCTTCGGTTATTTCTTCCTCTGTATCATTCTTGTAAATCTGAATGCTTTCCGGCTGTACATAACCGTATTCCGGAATAATTATTTCCTCTTTATGTTCCGGTATAACACTAACCTTACAAGTTGCACGCTTCGTTCCGGAAGATGCATAATCATCCTTTACAATTGCCGTAATCACAGTATTACCTACCGCAATCGGTGTAACCACACCACTCTCATCTACTGTAGCAATTTCTTCATCGGCACTGATATACTCGATATTGTAAAACTCACTTGTTTCAGCTCCATTTAAAATAATTTTGCCGTTTAGCTCAAAAGTTTCACCATCTTTCAGACTGAGTTCCACTTCTTCTGCTGCAAGTTCTACACTTTCCACCGATGGAATTACAGTTACTGTACAGGATTCCTGCAATTGCTCACCTGTTTTTAATGTAACTGCTTCTGTAGTTACTGTAATAGTAGCTGTTCCCTCTCCTACTCCCGTTATTCTTCCGGTAGACGGATTCACAATAGCTATGCTCTCATCGGAACTTTCCCATATAAGATTTTTATTGGTTGTATCCTCCGGCAACACAGTAACACGGGCTGTTTTACTATTCTCTATACCTACAATTATTTCTTCCGTTTCCATAATAATTTCTTCCGGAAGACGTACCACTTTCACCGTACATGTTGCCGAACCGCCATACTTGGAAGTCAAAGTGAGTTTCGCTGTTCCCGGCTTTAATCCGGTCAGTCTGATTTTTCCTGTAATCTTATTATTTTTACTATCTTCCTCTTCTGAAATTACTTCTGCCTTAAGTAAATCGGTCTTGTCTACCTTGCATGTTACCACTTCACTTTTCGGATTATTAATTTCATAATTAATTTCTATTGGTGTTCCTTTGATACTTCCATCCAAAGTACCTGCTGCCACTTCCACTGTCTTATCAAGCGTAATAGTGTCCTTCACTACAGTAATTTTGCATGCTGCTGTAGCACCACCGGAGGTTGTAAAAGTAACATATGTTTCACCGGGCTTTAATCCGGTAATTGTAACGGTACCCGTTTTTGTAGTGCCACTTGTCTTTGTTTCATCATTATTGATTTTTATGGAAACAATAGAATCCTGTGCTCTACAGTAAGACAGCGTACTACTGCTGCTTTTTATATTATTAATTGTGTATCTGACAGTTGTACTGTAACCACCCTTTACACTTGCACTGTTTATATTCAATGAAACGGTTTCTGACCCCGGTTCAGGGCTGGCTGTATCCGGCATGTCATTATATACCGGAATTTTAAATACAAATTTACCCTCCAATGCACCTGCCTGATTGTATAAATTTCGAATGGTAGATGCTTCTGTTGTCGGTGCCTGAATATTCTGCATGTATTGGTGTGCATAAAGTCCATGGTACTTACTCTCTACATCAAACTTTTGTAAGTACAGTGTATCCTGTCCCTGTAAAATGTAGTTCTTTCCAATGGTATCCGCTCCGCCTTCCAAAGACTTGTACGGGGTATTCCATCCTTTTGATTTTGCATACTTCAAACCGTTAAGAATCGGATTGTCGGAAGTTGCACCTACATTAAAATAGTTATAGTATCCTTTATATTGACCATCATATCCTGTATAATTTCCGGAAATCAATGGTGAGCCGCCGGTTACACCCTGTTCCTGAATTACTCGGGAAGCCAAATGGAACGGACTTAATTTTCTGTCTTTTCCAATGGTATAAAATGCCTGTGCATAGCTGACAGTTGCTTTCGGAACAGTGCCTTTCATAAATGTACTGTTCAATATTCCCTGAATGGCAGACACAGTATGATAACTCGAATTATATGTCAGCTGCTCAAACTGGAATATGCGCGGATCTGTTAATCCATTTCTAGGGTCCAAACAATATTTTACAGCAGCTTCTGATGCATAATACCAGCTACTGTCATACTTTCCATTTTTCCATTCCTCACCCCGGGTATAATAAACCAAACTTCTTTCCTTCGGATGTAACTGATTGTATACAACATCATTCCAATTCAGTCCTGTATTAAACTTTACAAATGTCCAGTTCGGATGACTGTCCTTTAATTTCTGCAGTGCACTCTGATAACTGGAAGGGAACTGTGACACATCGCTGGAGTATGTTCCCATTGCCCCATCACTGAAAACTGCCTGCATATCACCTTTATTTTCATTCAGTAATCTTTGAATGGGTTTTACATAATTTTCTTCCCATGTAAGGAAGTTTTCATTGGAATATGCCAGATAGTTACTTAATATGTATCCTGTCTTTTCACCTTGATCTGCTGTAAAGGATACTTGATACCAGATTGTCATGCTCTCTGTATCCACCGCAACATCCTGTATTAATACAGTATGTCCACTGGTAAGAGTTTCTACGGTCTGCGCCTCAAAATCTGCTTCTGCTTTTACCTCATAAGCATCACACAGATAGACAAGTGCCATGACGTACTCTGAAGTTACTATATCTTTTAGTGCTTCTTTTGCCTGTTTCTCCAACTCTTCTATCTGCCGGGTCAACGGTTCTTTTTCATTCTCGCTTTCTATCTCTGTTTCGGTTTCAAATTCCGTTGCGGTCTCTGACTCTGTTTCAGTCTCAAATTCCGTTGTAGTGTCTGACTCTGTCTCTGTCTCAAATTCGGTTTCCGTTTCAGTCTCTGCTTCGATCCCGGTTTCCACCTCAGTTTCTGTTGCATCCTCAGTCTCGGTTTCCGTTTCTGTTGTGACTTCCGTCTCTGTTTCGGTCTCATTTTCTATGGACGACTCAACTTCTGTCTCTACCACGGATTCTGTTTCTGCTTCTGTGGTTTCCTGAACGGAGTCCGTTTCGTTTTCTGCTTCTTCTGTAATCATACCTGCATCTTCTTCAACAATAACTGCCATATTCGATTCCTGCCCCTGAATCGTCGCAGCATAAGAGGACAGCGGGATACTATTGATAGTAATTCCCGCTGCTAGTCCCAGCACAAGTAACCTTTTCAACTTCTCTTTCCATTTCATTGTATGTACACTTCCCTTTTCTTAAAATTTTTCTTGTGAATTGTCTTCATTCAAGCACTTTTCTTTTACATAAAAACAAAAATCCAAGTGTTATAGTAGCACACTTGGATTTTTACTTCAATGAAGTTAATGGTTTCTTAAGATTTTTGTTGAAAATTACCATATGACGATAATCTATCTACACTTTTATATTTTCAAGCATACTTAACCATTTATCAAAATGCTTACACTCATTACGCATCGTTGATAAGCCAATGTCAAGTGCAATATTATATCCATCAATCACCTTAGAATATTGAGGATATACAGCTAATATTCTCTTAGATGGTGCAGTATTAGGGCTGTTATTAATGTGTTCCGGCGTTTCTGCCGCACCGCACATATCACATAATTTTTTAATGTCACCTTTCGGTAATTCACAATACTCGAAGCACTCCGGCTTTGAAAATAACAGGGCTTCAAATTCATGCATAATAATATTGGGAAGTAAATTATCTAATCCAATATCCTGCTTAATACACTCTTCTACATGCTCTACCCGTTCATAAATATCAATACCATATTGTGGATTTTTCCCCGGAGTATCAGAAGGTAATCCATAGTAATCCAGCATTGTAGTAACCACTGCCGATTTGTCACTTCTACACAAATCAGATAATTTCTTCTTAATAATACTATATTTTGATACACCGTTAAAAGATGTAGCTGTCATCCATATACCCTCCTGCGCAAAGACAGGGCTCAATATCTGATTGACAAAAGTTTCCTCTGTAGTTCCTCACAGTACACAATTACTCTTTTCATCTTATGGACGACCTCCTATAATATTCCCTTTCCAAAGCTCACCCATTGTATAATCTTCATCAATCCACACTTGTAATTCTTCTTCATTTAACCGCTTAAATTCTGAATGATTTTTCGTATGATTTACTACAATAATATCATTGGCACTAAATTCATTTAACAATTCAACTGACTGTGTAGAAATAATTATTTGTTTTTTTACGGATACTTTTTTTATTAAAGCTGCAAGCACAGATATTGCATAGGGGTGTAATCCAAGCTCGGGTTCATCAATTAAAATAGTTTCCGGCATTAATTTCTCCGGTTGCAAAAGAAGTGTCGCTAAACAAATAAACCGCAATGTACCATCAGACAATTGTGCTACTGTAAACGGAATATCACTGTTTATATCACTCCATTCCAGATAAATTGTATCTGCCTTAAAGGGATTAGGATGCAAAACAAAATCCTTGAAATAGGGAGCAACCATACGAATAGTTCTCACAATCTGCCTATAATTTCCTTCTTCAGTTATTCTTAAACGATACAAAAATGCAGCCAGATTCCTTGCATCTGTAGCAAGTTCATAATTGTCATTAATCCCACACACTTGCTTTACCAATGCAGAATCACTTGTGTCATGAAAATGATAAACTCTCCATCTTTGATTTTCCAAAATGCTCTTTACAAATGAATCAATTCTTGTTCCTGTGCCCTTACGCCAAAGTGATTCCATATGCCCACTACCCACTTGCTTTTTACCGCACTGATTCCAATAAAACCATTCTCCAGAATACATCAGCCCATTATTCATTGTAGGGATCAGTTCAAATTGGTACCCATTGGTTCCAAAATAAAATTCAACTGTAAGTTTTTGTGTCCTTTTACTTCCAAAAAACAAAAATGCATTTGATCCACCATGCTGAGCTGTATACAACTGCAAATTTCCATCTATCATACTCTGTAATATTTTGAAAAGAGAAATAAAATTACTCTTTCCTGAACCATTACTTCCAATCAAAATATTAATCATCTGAAAATCAAGTTCGCACGATTCAATAGATTTAAATCCTTTAATTACTATTTTAGTAATCTGTTTTTCATTCACCGACCAATTCCATATATGATGCTTTCAAAAAATAAAGCACCATATTCCCTTTCTTTTTTGTCTCTCCATGAAATATATACACAATAAATTTACCTCAACATTGTAGCATGTTTCATAAATTACATCAACAAATGGCAAAACATCTATTTCCTCATTGCCTGGTGCATATGCCACTACTAAAAAGGCGCTTACTATATCCCAAACTCCTCAAATAACCTTTCCTGATACTCTTTATCGTTCGCCGCACGAGTAATGTCGCCTATCCGGTTCTGCTCGGAAAGTATGCGGATGAGTTTATTTACACGCTCTTGTCCACGAACAAAACCTGCTTCTTCACCAGATTCAAAATTCGCCTTCTTTGCATATTCTTCATTGTATTCATATATCGACATCGCCACTACCTCCGCTTTCTGCTCCAGCAAAAAATCTTTCAATATATCTTCCCGAATACATTCATCTACAGCCCTCTCTACGGCTTCTTCTAGCTCCATGCTCTCCATGTTTCTTCGAACTAACGATACAAAATAAGCATATCCATACAAAGAAGGACTCCTTTTTATCAGACTCTCATTATGTCCTCGATTTATGTTTATTGTATGCACAGTAAGTTCTAAGCATCCTTCTTTATCATCCTCAAATGAGTCTGATCATTTTTCTGTAAATTCTTCCTCATCCCGCTCTTTCCCATTGTAAAAAACAATATAGTTCGGTGCCGGGATTTTAATTCTCTTTCCTACACTTAAGTCTATATCTTTTAGGAGCTTTTTGTACAAATCAGAAAAATAGAAAAAGCCACGTAACGGCATATTAGGACAATAACTGGACTGATGTTTATAAAGGCACATATTACTCTCAATAATGAACGAAACGTCATTTTTCATCTTCATATACACGGCATTTTCCAGCGTATTGATAATAAGACTGTCCGGATTCTCATAGTGACTTCCGTTAAGCGCATTATACAACTCCAGCAATCTTTGTGTATTTACACATTTATATTCCCTTCATATGAACCTGCTCGTAAAAATTGCACAACTAACCGCAAAGTCCTTCTAAAATCAATCCACCATGTAGCTTTTATCCCGTTTTCTTTCAAAGCCTGATGGGCTTCCTTAAGGGATACCACATAGCTTCCTGCACCTGCCGTACTTGTTCCACCATAATACATACGGATAATTGTTGTTGGAACATATGCAAGTTTTACAGCTCCATCCTTTAGAATGCGAACCATAAAATCATAGTCCGCAGAACATTTATAGGCTGTATTATATAATCCATATTTCTCATATACTTCCCGTTTCAAATACAGCGTCGGATGTCCCGGCATCCAGCCACTTTGAATTTTACCCTGCCCCATTTTCCAAAAACGCTTTACTTTTTCATCTGTGGCATAAATTAAATCCGCATGAGCACCGACATAGTCTCCACTTTCTATTGCATTCACCATTAATGACACTGCATTAGGTACGAGAAATAAATCATTAAAGAAGGCAATAATATCTCCGGTTGCTATCGCATATCCTTTATTCATTGCATCGTAAATGCCTTTGTCTTTTTCTGATTTCCATTTACATGCATGCTTTGTCTGTTGTTCAAACTGCCTGATAACTTCCAGCGTTCCATCTGTTGAAAGGCCGTCAGCAATCACTACCTCAATATTGGGATAGTCCTGCTTTTCGATGCTTTCCAATGTACGCTGAATGTTATCTTTGCAGTTGTAGCTTGTTAATATTAATGATACTTTTTTCATGTTTTACTCCAGGTGTTTGAAACTTCGCTATCCGTCTTTTAACTTTTAGTTATCTTCTTTTTTAAAATTGATAGATACATCTTAACAAGAGCTTTTACACCTCTTGTTCTAATAAAAAATTCTTCTTTAACAATATCTTTCCCTTCATAATGCTTATACAAATTCACCAAATATTGTTTATCTTGTACTAATAAATATGGAATATTAGCACTATACATAGATTGACCATGTATACGCGCCTTAAATTTAAAACTATAAATTTTCGTTGCTTTTACTAACTCATATTGCGTTATATCAAATTCACTATTTCCCGGCCAAAAATACATAATACTTTCATTATGCTTCAAATATTCACAAATATCAAAATATTTCCTCCGTTCTTCATCTGCAGAGTATTTTTTCAACAATGCATACTTGGTCAATACATCTTTGGTAGCATATAAAGAAAATTGTCCCGAAAAATCAAATACCATTTCTGCCTTTAGCAAGCTTCCCATTAAAGCTGCCATATAACCACCTGCTGAATTTCCCACTGTAATAATTCTATACCCCTCTGTTCTTTCTTTCAACCACACGTAGAGCTTATCTATAGAATCTACACTATTATTTATTCCTTTTATATACCAACTTTTATAAAGATCTCTCAAGAAAATATATTTTCCGGCTTTCTGTAATAATTGAGGTGAATTCGCAATATTCTCCCATTCATACCGATTATTCTTTATAATCGTTTTCTTAAATGTTTCCACAGTGTTAGGAAAATATAAGCCATTTCCCGAAAAGAAAATATAACATAGATTTTTCTCCAGATTTACAAGTACTTCTTTATAGTTTTCTTTTGCAAAATATTCGCTTAGCAAATCATTATTTTCATCAATATTAAAGATATCTTGATTTTTTTTCTGCTTCATAGCTTTCCTCTTCTTATTTATCACTACCTTGATTGTTGCTCTTTTTTAGCCTAAATCCACCCTTCATATATCACCACGCATACACCTGTAAAAAGTTTAACTGTAGTAGTATAATCACTTCCCTTTTTAACAAATATAACACACATGTTTTTGCAGTATGATTATTTCCGCATATTTTTCTTAATAACCCTAAAATCTTTCACTGCCTGAATTCCAATTTTTGTAATTTTTTTCAAGTTAATAGAATTTATCCCACCCTGCCTAGGGCGAAATGTAATCGGTATAAATTCCATTTTTTCTTTATTATCTAAAAACAATACTGTCAACATTACATTCGATAGATTAAAATCCTTTGGTACTTTCTCTATATACTGTTCCAATGTTTCTCGTTTCATCAATCTATATGGCGTATTTGCATCCGTTATTTTCAACCCAAATATAATTCTTAAAACCAGTTTCAACGTCTTTGTTACAATAATCCTTGAAAAGCCGTCCTGTCTGTGATTTCTATAACCGATTATGACATCTAAACTCTCTCTTTTCTCCCAAAACGACGGAAATTCCGAAGGCAATGTCTGTCCATCAGAATCAGTTTGAAAAATATAATCCGCTCCTTGAGCCAGTGCATACTGGTATCCATATAAAAGTGTAGCCCCATGTCCTCCGTTAGGCTTTGTCAGTGGTTCTAACTGCGGCAGATCTTCTTTCAGATTTACCAAAATCTGATATGTACTGTCTTTTGAACCATCATCTACAATTACAAGTCTTGAGTTCTCACTGATTTTTGCAACTACCCCGTGCCACTCTCTGGCTACAGACTCTATATTTGCTTCTTCGTTATATGCGGGTATTACGATGTATAATTTATCCATTGTTTTCTCCTTTTCTCAAACCAAAAATCTACTAATTTTCATATCTTCTCAAAATGTCTTCAAAATATGCTTTACTTATTTTCTCATATATATATCATATACTCTTGTAGGAAATTCTCCGTAAAAAGAATATGGTGGTACAAAAACTTCATAGCTTCCAATCCATTCATATTCTTTTTCTATTTTTTCTTTTATCTTATCATTCTTTCCATTAAAAAACCATTTTTCATATACAGAAATATATTTTCCATCATATTTCATCACTTTTTCCAACGTTGAAGTATAACATTCTAATGTAGAATCCTCATTTAATCGCTGTAATGGTAGCGGATAATAATACTTAATATAAGATTCGTTCCCAACAAGATATGAACCATTACCATCATCAAGATAAAGAAACATATCCGATTTTTCTATATTCAGTTGGCTAACAACCTCATTCCTATTCTGAAATGCTTTTCTTGTCATACTTACATTTCCTCTAAAACTATCAGAAAAAACCGACATATAAAGAAGATAGGTTACTACTCCATACACAATGCCTATATGAGCAATAGCAAGCTTGATTTTTGACTTATTATAGAACATTTCTGCTATTTCAATGATACTTGGAAATATAAATACAACAAAATGATAGCCAAAATACTTATTGGATAATAACACAAACAAAGATGGCATCAGCCACAACACAATATGCAATAAAAGCAGTTTCCATTTTTTATACCTAATCGAAATAAGAAAGTTACAAGCAAATGCCAACATACCAATTCTTACCACAGGAGTAAAACAACTTTTTTTCAAAAATTCACATATAAACCCCATCACTACATTTCCAAATGAAACCGTAGTACTAAACACTGTCTTTTGAAAAGCCGCTGCATCTAACATATTTTGAATTTCAGATGGATTAATCAATAATATTACTAGAAAATTTACAACAAGTATTGTGACACTTCCAGAAATGACTATAAACAGTCTTTTTAAAGAAAATTTATAATCATTGTATATAATCCAAATACAAACCGCAGCTACTACTGAAACAGATAATAAAATTAAAACACTTTTAAAAAAAAACGTTGATCCGATTAATACCCCTGCTATAAATAGCTTCCATTTTCCTATATCTTTATTTTTAATTACATTCACATACAAAGAAAAAGCAACCATAATCAACAAAGTACAAGACATTTCAACTTGCATATGACACCATGAATGTGTGGTAAAAAAACATGTAGACACCAAAGCGGTTTTCCATAGCATACTTTCTCTATCTATTTTTCCAAAAAACAATCGTACACTCAACCATACCGCAATTATCACCAAAACAATGTATATAAAATTTGCAGCAATCTCAAACCCATATGAACTAAATGGAACAAATAAAGTAATCAACTTATATATAGCGTATGTAAGCGTACGTGCAAAAACACTTTTTAGTTCCCATTCCTGATATGCCCCAATCAGCAAATTTTTATTAATAAACTTTGCCTGATTAGCACCACTAAAAAAAACTTTCAAATCTCCTGTCATAGGCGTAAACATAAATCCTACAATAGATAGAATTGCAAAAACATAATTAAACCATTTCATAAAAAACCATCTTTTTTTATCATAACCAACTTGTATCATATTCAGCTTGTACAATGTTTTCAAAGATTAAAAACACTATATCTCCTTTCTTTTTAATGAATATCACGTTTCAAGACACAGATACCGTGGACTTTTTATTATTTTCCTGCCACTTTGACTACTTGAATGTGAAATGTGTATTAACATTACCTGTATCTAAATCACTTATCTACGAATGTCACTGACAGCATTTCTTCTGAATGTTTATTTCAATCAAGTCTACGCTAATACTCGTTGATAAATCTCACATAAAAAACTTTCAGAAATGTAGAAACTCAATCATCTTATCGTAGGCACAATTTCTAATAGCCAAATTCCAAGCAGGATTCTCTTACTCTTCATTATAGCAATTTCATCATCGTTCTTAAATCAACAACACTCTATTCATATTATCTATAATATCCGGCGGTCAAAAGTGATGATTGTTATCTTTGCAGTTATGGCTTATTAATATCAATGCTACTTTTTAATATTTTTCTCCAGATGGTTGAAACTCGTCATCTTTATTTAATTATTTTCTTTTTTAAAATCAATAGATACATCATAACAAGAGCTTTTACACCTTTTGTTCTAATAAAAAATTCTTCTTTAACAATATCTTTCCCTTCATAATTCTTATACAAATCTACTAGATATTGTTTATCTTGTACTAATAAATATGGAATATTGGCACTATACATAGATTGACCATGTATACACACCTTAAATTTAAAACTGTAAATTTTTGTTGCCTTTACCAATTCATATTGCACTATATCAGATTCACTTTTTCCCGGCCAGAAATACATAACATTTTCATTATGCTTCATGTAATCACAAATATCAAAATATTTACGTTCTTTATCTTCAGAATATTTTTTCAGCAATGCATACTTAGTCAACACATCTTTGGTAGCATATAAAGAAAACTGTCCCGAAAAATCAAATACCATTTCTGCCTTCAGCAAGCTTCCCATTAAAGCTGCCATGTAACCACCTGCTGAATTTCCCACTGTAATAATTCTATACCCCTCTGTTCTTTCTTTCAACCACTTATAGAGCTTATCTATAGAATCTATATTGGTATTTATTCTATATACCAACTTTTATAAAGATCTCTCAAAAAAATATATTTTCCGGCTTTCTGTAATAATTAAGGTGAATTTGCAAGCTTCTCCCATTCAAACCGATTATTCTTTATAATTGTTTTCTCAAATTCTTCCACAGTGTTAGGAAAATATAAGCCATTTCCCGAAAAGAAAATATAACATAAATTTTTCTCCGGATTTACAATTACTTCTTTATAGTTTTCTTTTGCAAAATATTCACTTAACAAATCATTATTTTCATTAATGTAAAAGATATCTTGAGCTTTTTTCTGCTTCATAGCTTTCCTCTTCTTATCTATTGCTGCTCTGTTTACAGTTCTTTTTCCTCTAAATTCATCCTTCATATGTCAACACACATAAAAACATCTCTTATTACCATTCACCAATTATTATTAATCACATTGTTAATTTTAACATATTCAAGTACAATTTTAAAACACTTACATTCTAAAAGATATATCCTGTTCTATTTTTAAGGCATTTGCCATATCTTTTATCGCATCACTTTCTTTTATAAAACTTTTGAAATAATTATCTTGTCTTTTTATTGTCTCTTTTCTCCATTGCAAAAAGAAATCCCAATCATTTTCTATACTTTTCAGTTCTTCCATCATTTCTTCTATTCTTTGATAAATTTGTACTCCTTTTTCATGAATACTCATCAATGAATAATGCAACGGGCCGCATAACACCATTACCGGTTTTCCTGCCGTTATACCGTCAAAAACAAGTAATGACTTGTCCGTAATGATTATATCTGCTTTTTCTATCCATTCATATATGGAATCGTCCTTATTAACAAATTGAATATTCTTACTATTTTCGTATTGTTTCTTATATTTCTTAACTTGATTCTCCTGTTGGTTGGGATGAAATTTTACATATAATTTCCAACCATTTTCATTAAAACAACTTAAAATCTTCTCATTATTCTCTTGAAACGTATTATATGTTGTATAGCCTCTTACAACATAACTTGGTGCCCATAAAACTGAAATTTCCTTAAATGCTTTCTCTATCTTTTGGCATCCATTATATTGCTCCATAAATTTAGGTATATACTGTATATCCCCAATAAAATATGCATTCCCCTTCCACCCTTGTCTCATTAACTCTTCATATCTCTTTGAATCATTGCAGAAGAAACGAATACTTATCATATTACAATATGATTCATATCTCGGAACGTTGAAAATCATTAACCCCTCTTGCCTAAACAATCTTGTATCTGCATTCCTCGTATTCATGTATGTTGCACGTGTTTCTATAAAATTAGAATCTCCATGACTATTAATTACAGCATAATAATTTTTCTTAAAATAGTCATAACAAATACTATCAATCTCTATGTTTCTTGGTACATTCCATAAGAAATGCATAATGATAAAATATCTTACTGTTTGTGTAATATTCATATTTATATAGCAAGACTTAAAATCCTTTTTTTTAGCTCTCAATAATTTTTTTACAAATTTTCCATACTCTCTTGTCTTCTTGTAAACTGTTTCCTTAGTTAGCCATTCCTCCATATTGTCTGTTGCAATACCATTTTTCTTAAAATATTCTTCTGCTTCTCTCGCATTCAGACAAAGTAATTTATATGTTTTTAATTCTTCCTTTAATCCATATAAAATAGAACTTTTCCAACTAATACTCTTTTTTGAATTTGATGCATGAAGCATTCCTAACTGATAATTTTCCTGCTTTTTATCTACATCTCGCTTGGCTTTTTTCCATAATTTCCAAAATCTCTTCTTTATATTTAAATAAGCATAGACACACTTCAGTAGATAAACAATCCCATAATTATGATTAAACAAATAATTCTTTATCCCCTCATAATGACGTTGTAACTTAATATTTTTTCTATGCGATAATTCCTCCTCTAATAACATACATTCAATTAGATTCTCAGCTGTTGGATAAAGAATTACTTTATTAATATCATATTGTTCAAAAAACTGTTCTATAATTTCCACTCCACTGAGAATATCCGAACAATTTTGCGCAAGACCACTCCCCTCAATATGATAACCAGCCTCATATACCCAAGACCGCTCTCTTCCAATAATTTTTTTTATTAAATTATTAATTTCATCAAGAAGTTTCCACGTTTTCTCCGATGGCGTTATTGTTTCATGCTCAAGAGAAAGAATTTTAACTCTCTCATCAGAAATATTGGAAAACAGATAGCTTGATTTCGTTGCTAATAGAATTATATCACCTTTAACTTTATTTAATAGAATTGGTTTTTCACTCAAGATTAATATTGTACTCATACATACACCTTCGCAATAATATTCTTCAAAAATCAAGCAGAAAAACCTATAAACACATTTTTCCCGCCTAAACAGTTTTCCACGAAATTTCCACGAAATGTTGTTTTCTAATGTCGATGTGCAAAACATCAATTACTTTCTTATTATACTCCTATAATAATTCTTCATATTTTCTTTTAATAGCTTTACCATTATTAATTTCATAAATAGAATTACAATTACGAATAGTTGTAAGTCGATGTGCAATAATAATCATTGTTTTCTGTCCTTGCAACGCATCAATAGCTTCCATAACAGCCGTTTCAGTTTCATTATCCAATGCTGATGTAGCCTCATCCAATATT
This sequence comes from Lachnospiraceae bacterium, assembly GCA_017437065.1. Classification (GTDB taxonomy): domain Bacteria; phylum Bacillota; class Clostridia; order Lachnospirales; family Lachnospiraceae; genus RGIG3002. Next base: position 36,320 of record JAFSBX010000026.1, on the reverse strand, counting down.
ATAATATCAGGATCAGTATACAGTGCTCTCGCTATAGCCAATCGCTGTGCCTGTCCTCCTGAAAAACGCACTCCTCTATCTCCAACACAAGTATCTAATCCCTTTGGTAAATTCTGTACAAAAGCTTTCATTTGAGCTTTGTCCAATGTTGCCCAAATTCGTTCATCATCTATCTTACTATCTTCAATTCCAAACGCAATATTTCTTCGTATTGTATCATCTATCAAAAATGCCGATTGTGGAACAAATCCAACCATCTTAGACCACATATTCTTATGTTGGTGGATATCAATTCCATCAGCCAATACCCCCCCTTCTTGTGGCTGAAATAATCCTAATATAATATCTGCCAATGTACTTTTCCCAGCACCTGATGGTCCTACAAAGGCCACCGACTCACCCTTGTTAATCGTTAAATTAATATTATCCAATACTTTTTCTATACCATCTTGATATTTCCATGAAACATTTTGGATTTCTATTTCCTTTTCCAATCTATGGCATTCATCTGTTTCTACATCAGACGCATTATTTTCATTTAGTTTATCAAATTTCTGTGCCTCAACAATATTATTATATGTTTCATTAACAGCCGGAATATAAAATATACATAAATTAAAGCAACTGGAAAGTCTACCTATAGAAGGAAGAATTCGAAATGCTGCTACAGCAAACGATGCAAGTTGTGGAACATATTCCGCAGCATTTTCCATTCCTGTAACCCGAAAATAAACCAAAAGAATTAATCCTGTCACGCATATTCCTTCAATAATATATGTTGGTGACTCGGAAGCTACTGCTTGGCGTATTTGCCCTTTTTGCAACCCGCTATAAGCATGTATATATTTGTTAATGAAATAATCTTTACGATTAAGAACCAAAACCTCTTTAATTCCACCAAATAACTGCAACTGTATCTTATTATTTTCTCCTAAACCATCATGATATTGCTTACCGGCTTTCCGCATTATCTCTTTAAAAAAATTCAGGATTAACAATAAACCAATGGTAGCTAAAGAAATCATTCCTACAGAAATTTTCCAATCTGTAACTATGATATAAATACAGATACATAGAATTGTCAATAACTCTGCTACAATCTTAAAACAATTTACTACAACATTGTACACTCCTGAAACTGCACCATTAGTTCCTCTCATTAGTACAGAAGAATTAGTCATCCTAAAAAAAGAATACCCTCTCTTCATATATGATACAAGCATCCGAATAGAAAGTTCTCGCTGAATTTTTACTGCGTATTTTATACGAACATATCCTACTAACCCAAGGTATACGTTCTTAATTATATATATCAAAATAACCACAAACGATACCAGCAAAACTACCCCTTCGTCCGACTGCACCCCAAAGAATGTACATACCTTGTTAATAATCACGTTTTCTCTAAGTTCTTGTGGTGCTAATATTGCTTGAACAAAAGGTAACACAATTGACACACCCAACATTTCAGCTAGTGATCCTCCTAAAATCATGAAAAAAACCACTATTCCCCATTTCTTTTGGTTGGAAGTTAATATTGTTTGAAACTTATTGAATAAATCTTTAATCTTTCTTATATTCTGCACTATTCTTTTCTCCTTTTTTATACTAGTATATTACTGCTAAATTTTATTTTAAAACCTCTGCCAAATCCTTTCTTGGAATAGATTCAATTACAGTTTCTGCAGAACAATTCACTAAACTTACTCCTTGTCGTTCACACCAATTAAATAGCTCCCTGAACACTTCAAAGATTCTATTATATCCTCGTATTGTAGCTTCTAATCCTCTTTTTTTATGTCTCTCGATTACCATTTCCTTATCTTCCACATTTAAGTGATAAGCGTATAACTCATCATACTCTATCCCCTTAAAAGAGGCGATATCTGTAATTGCATTTGTTGCATCACAACCCAATAAATAAATCTCGCCAAATCCCATATATACTGCCATTGCTACTGCCCAATGCACAACTGCCTGAAAACATGGTACAAATTTTGCAAAATCTATTTTTTTCTGAAATCCTTGATAAAAAAATAATTTGCTGCAAAAATATGAACACTCTAGTTGTTCCATCCATCCATACTCTTCAACATTTTTTCTGCCTTCTATCGGTGCAAAAAAAACTGGTGCACTCTCCGCCGATTCCATTTTCTTAATAATTTCAATCAATTTCTGATCTTCTTCTTTACCTGGCTGTAATTTAAAATATTCCGGATCAGCAATAAAGTGATAATTACTATTTAAAGAAAAAAAATTTTCATGTCGCATTAATTCATTGACTGTAAATACATATTCATCACGCAATTTTTCAAAATCAACATAATTTAAAGATGGTCCGTTTCCAAGTACGAAACACCTTTTTCCCCTGTGAATATTCTTATATTTAATATTATTTTTTAATATCTTACTATCTTCTTTATTCTCTTTCTTAAATTGTCTAAAGCCAATCGTTTGCATATAAGTATCCGAAAAGTTTCCCCAAAGCTTAATACTCTCTTCCTTCGTCATCTTCATTCACTCCATTTCCATATCCCAGTACATCAAAAAACTTCTCGGGATTTCTAAATATATCCGCATGACTTTTTAACCATTGCTGGTCTTTATCCCACCATTTGAAATTTTCTAATTTCTCAATTACTTCCTGTTCAAATCTATATTTAATCAATTTTGCCGGTACTCCGGCATATACGCCATAAGGTTCCAAATTCTTGGTAACAACGGAATAAGCTGCTACAACAACACCATCTCCGATTGTTACTCCCTCCACTATCTTTACTCCCTCTCCTAACCAAACATCATTTCCAATACATACCAACCTTGCATTTTCTTCATCTGCATATTTATACACGGAGTAATACTCTTTGTCTACAAAAGTATTTTGACCACCAAATAATACAGAATAAAATACTGGTGATGTTGATATATACTCATTAATCGGATGATGTCCTGATACAATACATACTCCTGATGCAATGGAGGTATACTTGCCTATATCTGTCTTTATAAATTTACAGTTTTTTCCCATATAACTCGCCAATCCGATTTTTGACCGATTAATAACAGAATAATCTCCAATTCGATTATTTCCCATAAACTCCGTCCATGAGTCCAATTGAATTTTTTTTCCCAAGCATATTTTATATTTTTTACTGAACAATTTATAATACAAATAATATCCTTTCATCTGCATTTTTACAATAAACTCTTGAAACATTACATTCTCCTATAAAATCCGTCAAACTGCAAAATACATCACGCAAACATTAATTTGCCTCTAATAAAACATAGTTCATCTATTTCAATGTTTTCCCCAATACGATATATCCAATAATTGATAAGTATCCATACAAATATTTCAAAAAACCTATCTTTCCCTGCACTCGCATATGATATCTCATATAAGAATAAAACGGCACCCCTTTTGGTGAAAATAGTTTTTGTAATTGTTTTCTTTTTCCTAATTTTTTATCTCTGAACGTCCCTTCAACACAATTGTTATCACACTTTCCAATATAATCAGTAGCTAAATATATCGGGTAATCCTTCTTTCCCATTCGAAATGAGTAATCAAAATCTCCCCATGAATGCTGATATTTTCCATCTATAATTCCAACCTTATTTACAACTTCACGATCAACTAAAAAACAATTCCAATTTGCCCACATACATCTCTGCAACTCCTTGTTAGGCACAATTAACTGTCCTTCTTTAGTTCTTCCGCCATAACTAACTTCACTCGATAAGGTTTTCTTTGTAGCTCCCACTATAGCACACGGTTTTGAAGCTATTTTATATGAATGTAGCATAATTGCCAACGCATTATCTTCAAAATCCACGTCATCATTAATCATCAAATATAAATCAAACTCTCCCTTAACAGTCGCTTCCTCCATTGCTCTATGCATGCTTTTACACCAATATAATCCACCTTGACTACGCATCAATCTGGCATTGGGAAAATCTCTTATAATCATCTCCTGTGTCCCATCAGTGGAAGCATCATCATGAATAAAAAAAATAAAACTATGTTCTGTATATTCTGTTGCCTGTTGATATAACTGTGCCAAGCACCTTTGTGTCATTGCTTTTCTATTAAAACAACTGACAATAATGGCAATTTTCATTTCAATTCTCCATTTCTTGCTATTTTATACTTATAACGGAACGATTTCTATCCACTTCCAATACTATTTTTGAAACCTTTTCCCTATAATTCTAATTAGGTTTGTCACTTTACTCTTCCACAACGGAAAGATTTCATTCCACATTAAGAAACGATCTTTAAAAAAATAATTCCATTTCTTAACAATTTGGTTGTTTTTTTCTTTCTTTTTTCTCACCATAGAACTTGTCATATCATACAGAAAGATTTCTTTACCTTCTATTTCCATGAAAACATTCAATTCAATAGGTCTAAGTTGTAAACCATATTCCCGTTCTGTTTGATGCGGAAGAACTTGCGTAGAAAGTACATATTTTGTAGTTTTAAATTCCTTTTTACTCCCATACAAATCAATAACAATCTTATTATGGTATAACTCTTCAATCTTCTGTTTTAGTAATTCACTTTCAAAAAAAGCATCATAACGTACCGCAACATCATCAAGATTTGCTAATTGATAGTTTTTTATTGATTTAACCATCATTTCTGAATGAAATCTAGTAATATCTGTACCAAAATGCGTTCCGTTTTCTACAAAAGTAGTCGTAAAAGAATAATAAGGATACACAAAATATTTATTTTTTTCAATACAATATGCAATATGGTATTTTAACCATGAGTTTTCTCCCCATGTATACAAATTCTGTGGTATATTTGCTTTCCGCTCACCCTCAAAAAAATCCAAATTTTCCTGATACCACTGTATAAACTTTTCCCATCTGTCTTTATACCAAATCTGCCCCCAAGATTGAGCATATTGCAAAAAATAAGTATCATATTCTGTTTTTAATGGTTCAAAAGGGAAATTAGCATTATAATTCCACTCTGTACCATACAAAGATATTCCTTCAATATTTTCATCATCTTTATAAAATTCAACACATTTTTTTCCATATTGATAAAAACTGGGGGAAACCATGATATCATCTTCAAATACCCAGACTGTATCATATTTTTCCAAATATTCTCCGCAAGACAAAATATGTTTTCTTAATCCCTGTCTCTCTTGAAAGCATCTTACAAATTTATCCCCATGATTCCATTGAAACTGTTCGACGGCTTTTTTTACTGCATCCGTCTCACTTTTATCAATACTGATAATTAAAGGTACTATATCATTGCCATAATCAGCTTTATTCAAAGATTCTAACAACCTAATTATACTATTTACTTTGTTATAACCTATAGCAATTAAAGCAATTGTTTCCATAATAGTCTATCCTCTTTTACCTTTTTTTCATTTAACTCAACATTTTCCGAAGTATTTTTATATCTCTAAAATACTTTGCATGATATCTTATCCATTCTACCGGTTTATTCCACCATTGTAATTCCATCAGCCATCTTCTGTCCTCTTCATCAAAACGATATTTTATTGTCTTCGCAGGAATACCTGCCACAATTTCATACGGTTCCACGTCCTTCAATACCAAAGCCCCGGCAGCAACTACTGCCCCATCTCCAATTGTGACACCTTGCATTATTTTTGCATCAGCCCCTATCCACACATCATTTCCGATAACAACCGATACTCCTGTTCCATCAACATATGTAAATTCTTCAAAAATCTGTTCGTCTATATAAGATAAACCTGCTTGTTTTACCTTACTGTAAAACGCTGGATGTATAGAAACAATAGTGTCTATAGGATGTTTTCCCCCAATAACAGCACTTCTAGGTCCTATACAAGTATATTTTCCTATTTTTGTATTATAAAAATATCCGTCATGAGATATATTGGTTCCATATCCCAGTTCTGTGCCGGGAGCATATGTATTTCTTCCGATGTGATTATGCCCTTCCATTTTAGTTAAATAAGAGATATACGAATGTTTATCCAAGTCACATTTTTTGTATATTCTATAGTACCATTTTACAAATGGCATTGTTACACGCCATCCCAAATTTAACAACCACTTCATTTCTACTCTTTTTCCTTATCTAAAAAACGAACTACTTTTTTCTGAATTTCTTTTCTGTCATACTCTAACAACGTTGCACTGTTATCTGCAATTACAGTCTCATTAAACAGCTGTATATTTCTCATCTCTTCTATTTTTTCATATCCAATTCCATCTATTTCATTTTCTTCAAGTAACTTTTTGGGTGCTACTGAAATCGTATTTAGAAATAAGCTTTCTTGTAAAACCCCGGAAGTCCTACATCCATACTGTTCCATATCATAAGGTAACATAGAATACTTTGCTTCCGCAAGCAAGCAATAATATTCATCTTCTGAAAGAACAACATCCTCTATTGTAATGTTTTCCTTTTTAATTTGCAAAAGCTTTTGAAAACGTTCCTTTTCGTAGAAATATCCTTTGATTTCCAACTGCATTCCATTTTCATTAAATGCTTCTACCAACTCCTCTAATTTTTTATATGGATTCATGGTTCCGAGACAAACAGCCTTTTCCTTTTTGCGTATATTTTTATATTTTCCATATTTTTTTTCATCATAGTAATAATCCGGAATATATAATGTATTACTATGGAAATTAGCCATCCCTTTTTGTGTATAAATCAATCCGTCAAATTTTAATGCTCCTTTTCTATAAAGATAATTTAATAACTTTGAAAGCTTTCCTGCAACAAATTCTTCCTGATATACTTGTCCAATCATTTTAGGCTGTTTTCTTTTTCTTTTAAAAAAGAAGTAAAAAAACAAAAAGAAATCTGTACGATAAAACCAAACTATATCGTAACCTTCTCTTTTCAACACATATCTGATATTAGCAATAAGTTTAAACTTATCTTTGATTCTCTCAAACAGCGTTTTCATTCCCGTTGCACTAATGTCATATTTTAATGGAATAATTTCTTCAAATTCTTCATTCAAACCTCTTGTTAGGCACGGAGAAATAGCTGCACTGACTATAAATTGCTCTTTTACCAGATTACTATATTCCTGCAAGGCCTTTTGTGAATGGCCTATTGGCTGCCCGGCTTCATTACATGTTCCATAATAATTCACTAACAATACTCTTTTCACTGTAAATTCCTTCCAGCTTATATTTGCTGCTTTCCTATAATCCACATTACTTTAATTTTATAACGTTTAATACCTCTGTATTTAATTCTATTTTTTTAAAATTTTCTCCCACATCACATTGTGATGATGCAATAATTATTGCTTCCTTGTCATTTATTTCTTTGAGTGTATCCACTGTTACATAATAAACTTTTTCCTTTAAATAAGCATATACAGACTGCTCATATCTATCTGTTTTGGCCTTTACATAATAAATATCCGTATATTTTTCATCCTCTTCCAAATAATGGGCTATCTTAACAGCATCTGCTTCTATTTGTTTTCCATCTGCTATGACATTGTTATAATACGGAAGCTGAACTAAATTTATCACAAAAAAAAGAATTATACAAAATAAACAAACCTTTTCGAATACTTTGAGTAAAGCTTGACCATTCCACTTCTTTTTAATGTATAAAAATGCTCCCAAACCAACAAAAACAGCCGCAATTCCACATACGAATATATTAAAATAAGGAATCATGTATCTTGTTATATTTTCCATTAATAAAAATACCGGAGCATCAATAATAGATGTACGCTGTCCATCACCTATATAAACAAAATAAAATACTAAAATTCCGAATACTCCTCTATACACTGCCAATATTTTTTTAGGAATCTCCAAGGATTCTATTTCTTTTACAAATATCATCAATAGCGGTACTTCGAAAATTTGAAAATAACGATATAATAATTTTTTCGGAACCAACACATTCCCTTCTTCAGTAAGCACAATACTAATTACAATTTCAACAATTAATACACATATGCTCAAAAAAAGAAAACAAAAGAACTTTTTATCTTTTTCACTATACCTTTTCAAATTGCAAAGTGGCAATATTACCGGTAAAACTCCCCAGTAAAAAAGCAATGACGCTACATAAACAGTAATACATCCTATGGCTGCTATTATGGTTTCCCAAGTTATTGGAAAGAGCCATGAAAATTGAGCAGCATAATGATTAGTACCTGTTGCCCCATTATTTATATATATGATACCATATTTACCAAGAATATATAAAAATACAGCAATACCCCCCAATAAAATTAGCTTTTTCCAAACAGAAATTCTTTTCTTCCTAGTTGCTTCAAGTAAAATTAATCCAAAATAAACAAGTGGAATAAAAATCATATATGTTTTCGTAAAATAACAAACAATACTCAAAACAGTGATTACAATACTTTCTTTGGAAACAGACAATATTTTATCCTTCTCTATTTCACTATATATAAAATAAATCGCCCATAGAAAAAGTGGATATGCCAAAACTTCCTGCATACAATAGGCAGTATTCATCATTGTAGGCAAGAATAGTGAAAAGGCACAAGCGAATAACGCGTTTTTTTCATTTTTGAAGATTCTTTCTCCTAAAAAGAAAATCGGGAATACGGAAGAAAGCATTATTATCACATTAATTGCTCTAAGAATATACATAATATTCTCAGGGCTATAAAAATAATATGCTATAGAAAGAATCATTGAATACAAGACACAAGAATAGTCTAATATATTTCCATTTTTCTCAAACACACCCTCATAATGAAATGATCTTGCCATAGAAATATATAATTCTTCATCCACATTTAAATGCACTGGTATTGTAAATAAATGCATAATTCCTAAGTAGAGAATAATCCCTATCAGATAAATCAAACATAAAATTCCATATTTTCTCTTCATTATTTATCCTTTCCTTTAACCTCTCCACCACTCATCTTATAACTATCTATAAGGGTACAATACAAATTTTCCACATTTTCCGTATTTTTCTTCGAAACAAAATGCTCCTTGGCATATGCATAAGCAACTGAACCATACTCTTGTATAGCAACTGTATTTTTAAGAAAAAATTCTATTTTATCAGCTAAATCTTCTGCATTTCCCTGCTCAAAAAGTAAACCATTTTTTCCTTCTTCTATCAGTTCCGGTGTGGCTCCTGACTTAGAACCTATTACCGGATTTGATGCCATCATCGCCTCTGCTGTTACTCTTCCAAATGCCTCTAAATTAGATGCAACTATTTCAACATCTGTACACTTTCTAAGCGAAATCATATCTTCTACAAAGCCTCTAAATTCTACCTTATCAGGAATTTTCTCTTCAGCCATCTTTCTTAACCCTTGTTCATAATTCTGCGAATCTTTGTTAGCTGCAATTGCTCCTGCTATTATTAATTTAAAATTTTTATAGCCTCTTCTCTGCAAAATATAAAAGGCCTGAATCACTAAATCATGCCTTTTGTTTCTATGGAAGTTACCCGCAATAAGGAATCTCACGTTCTCAATGCGTGATTTTTCCTTTTTGTCAAGGATACTCGAATATTTATCAATTAAATAAGTCTCCGCAATACCATTATATATCACCTGACACAAATCCTGACGTATATCTGCTGAAAAATAATCTCTAAGATTTTTTGAAATAAAAACAATTCTCCCATTAACCCGATTCAAAAATTCAAAGCTTTTTTTCTTTCCTTGTAAATATTCCATATGGTAATACAACTCTGCGAACTCTCTAAAATGCCATACATGCCGTATCCCCATTCTGTCAGCAACACGTGCTCCTATATCAACCACACTGGAATTAGAATGAATGATTTGAATGTTATGCTTCTTCACAATTTTCTCTAATTTTAAAATAGGAAATATACTAAGATGATATAAAAACTTAAATCCTATTTTTATTGCAATATTCCAATCTATTGACATCATCCACCATGCATACAGTACCCCATATACTTTTATTCCATTTTTTCGTAATTCATTATATACACTTCCAAAACAAAAAGGAGTCACCACAATTACTGTATGCCCTCTTTCTTGTAATTCAGAAGCCAATACAATTAATGATTTTGACGCACCTCCCAAATTTTTTTCATGTGTTATCATCAAAATATTCATTGGATACATAACTCCTTACAAATCTTAGTCATAAAGTATGATTCATCAACACTAACTCTTCTCACAAAACCATCCTTATTATTTTCTTTCATTATTTGTATTTTCTAAGTCAAAAATACGTTTTTCCAAAATTGCAATTTCCTGAACCAGTATTGTTATTTTTCGTGATTGTCTTGAAACAATGGAGGTAAGTGACATAATAATCACTATTACAAATGCAAAGCCTATGATAAAAAGCCCGTTCATATTATCCTGAATACCTACCATATGCACAATAATAGTAAGTAATTGAGGCCATATAACCATACCTGCAAATATAACTCCACAAAGCATCCAAAGCAACGTATATTTCAATTCTAATCGCTTATTTTTTAAAAAAACCAAAATAATAACAAAGTATATAATTATACCGATTATCAGTATATTCCTCAGTAATGGCGGTATCATTTTGACCTCCTTATTCCATAACTAACTCGCCTAACACCAATAGCCAATGTCACTTTTATCATATAATAAATTGAGTTCCAAAACTTTATAGAGCTTTCTCCTCCTGCTCTTTCTTTCATAATAACCGGAACCTCTTTTAGTTTTCCACCATACATAATTCCCGTAACAATAGCTTCCGGCTCAGGATAGTCAGAAGGATAATCTTTACTGTATACTTCAATGAACTTTCTATTAACAGCTCTAAAACCACTTGTAACATCCTTTACCATTACGCCGGTACACATCTTAATCCATGCACTTAACACTTTTATTCCAAAGCGCCTTGTTCCCGAAGACTGAAAACCCTTTTTGTCAATGAAACGTGAACCTATCACTATATCTGCCTCTGATTGTTCCAACATCTGTATCATTTGCTTAACAAACGCAACATCATGCTGCCCGTCACCATCAATCTGAACTGCATAATCATAACCATTTTCATAAGCATATTTATAGCCAGTCTGAACTGCACCACCTATGCCTAGATTTATAGGTAAATTTAATATAGAAAAATTAGTCTTACGACATATTTCCTTCGTATTATCCAATGATCCATCATTAATAATAATATAATCATATTGCGGATAATTTAAAACTATATTGTTAATAACGTTCTCTATGTTGTCAGATTCATTATATGCCGGCACTATTATCAATGTCTTATTACTTTTCATTGTATTCTGCTCCAATAGCTTTTTATATTATCAGGTTTTCTATCTTGTTACTTGAAAATACTATTTTTTAAAATATTCCTCCTATAGTATCACATGCATTACATAACATTAATTGTTTTCTACCATTTTTCTTCATGCTTTCCCGAACTTTTTTATATTCTTCAGAATGCCAAATCTCAAGAAGTCCCTGCTCATTACAATCTCCCAATGTATATTTTCCAAGTGCATCATTACAACAAAGACTTACTTTTCCATCAGGACGGATAATCAACTGTTGAAATAAAAGAACACATTTAACCGGAATAGCTTTTACTTTTTTCTTATTAGGAGCCTGTCCCCCTCGTGAAAAGCGCACTTCATTTTGTTTTCTTACATCAATAAATACTTTTTCAGATGCTTCTTTATGTTTGGAAACATAATCATGTACCTCTACAAGATTTGCATTTAATTCTATATCATCATTATAATTGTCTATAACCATTCTGTCTAAATAAGGCAATATTTCTATTAATTTATCAACAGTAAGTAGTGAACCGTTCGTAAATATAACAATCTCTGCCTTCGGTACCTTTTCTCTAGCATATTTATGAAATTCAATAATTCTTTCATCCAAAAAGGGTTCATTATTAGAATACAATGATAAGATCCCAGCATATTCTATCTCTGACAATTCATCAATTATTTTTTTAAATAATTCATCTGTCATTTTAGCATATGGACGCTGTTTTTCATTTGCATTAACCGGGCAAAAAGGGCAGACACCATTACAACGATTTAGCGTTTCTATTTCAACGCTTTTAAATAATGGCACCTGATCTAAATCATATTCAGCCACTGCATTATTATTAAGCCTCGCATGTTTAACTCCACTTCCTAGTTTAAAATGATAAAAATTTATTATTGACTCAGGTATTACTGATTTAATATATTCCTTAAACATTCTTATTTCCTCACTTCATTCTTTCTTTTAAGCCATTATACACGATTAAAGGCTATAAATCAATGTACTCCAGTGACGCATGAAAACTCTAAAAACATATGAATCTATTCTTTCAAGACATATATATTTCTTAATAAGTCTGCACCACAAAGCCTTCTTCATTTTCAAAAATCCAGTTTAATTCATTAAAATAGTCACTATTTTCTTTATAGAGTTCAGAAGTCTTCAAAACAACATAATATTTCAGATCATCCGCCTCTAACAATTCTTTCCACGAATCGCCTTCTGCCTGCATCATTTGCCTGGTAATGTTTCCCATGTCAGTAATTGCCCGATACCAGTTTCCCTGTCCCATACAGTCCCACCAGCCTGCAAATGGTACTTTTTCACCTGTATCTCTCAAATTCTCCATAACAAATTCACATATTTCAAACTGAGCACTACTGTACTTACGTTCTTCAAAATTTTTTCCTAAAGAAGCAACATTTTTACTATACAGTTCTGTTCCCATACTACTTTCGGCACTTATCCATCCCGCCTCGGTACTGTTTAACAATTCCGGCACTCTACACAAACAGCTGATATATACTATACTAACCAGAGCCGTATATGCATAAACAAATTTACGTTCACTTTTTTCTATAGGTACAGTATCAACAGCCACAGCCACCAGTACCCATGTCAAAAACCAAATCGGATAATAAAATTTATAATAATAGTAGGCTGACAACATCTTAGCAAAAAACATAACAAGCAAAAGTATCTGTACTCCTACAAATGACAAATACACTTTTCCATACACATGCATATATGTCTGTTTTTTATAACAGCAAAAAAAGAAAATCAAAATAATGGGAATCACCCACAGGAAATCTGTATACAAATTCGCATAACATCCTCCATTAACCTTGAGACTTTCAAATATTGATTCTCCTCTTAAATAAAAATTTCTATAGTATACATAACCTGCTATTCCTCCCACAATCACACCGGCAATAAGTATTCCTATACTCAGTCTCTTATCTATTTTTATTTTCTTTTTTTTCATTTCTATAATTGCAATAACTCCGATAGCCACAATCGCAAGTGGTGCAAACAAACTATAACACAAGACAACCCCAACAAATCCAAATACAGCTTTCAAAATACAGCCAACAAAGTCATCTTTATACTCAATATACTGTTCCAAAGCATATATGATCAGGCACAAAAGCATGGCTCCCCATCCCCAATATACATAATGTCCTTCGATATAGCTATATAATGGATATCCCATCCACAACAATAATGTAAACACAGGTGCTAAGTATTTTGTATGTTTTTTCTTTGCCACACTAAAAATTACAGCATAGTAAAACAGCATTTCAAAATAATAATGGAAATTATCTGCAAAAACAAATCCTTTATAATATTTTATCTCTTCTAAAAAAGGCTGAAACATTTCAATTGTCAATCCATTATATAAAGCAGCAAAATACATTCCGCTTACACTGACATTTTCTCTCCGCACCACTGATAATGCATCATATAAATGATTTCCTGCATCCGTATTGTAATTATATGCCGCACGCATTTCAACGGAGAAAGTTTTCAGTTCAATAAGTAAAAACACAACTGATAACAGTATGATTGAAACAACCTCTACTTTACTTATAGAAAGCTTTTGCACCTTCTTTTTCAATAAAATACTTCCCCACAGTATCACTGCCGGAATCATATATATAATGCTCATTGAACATAAATTTACAGGTATTTTTACATTATTTATAATCCCTGCCCCTACCGCTCCATAACTCATAACAACAAGAAAATACATTACACATTCCTGAATAAATCCCAATTTTCTTTCAGTTTTCGGGTAGATTACTAAACTGCTTAATAACATAAAAAATGTTAACATAAAAAATAAACTATTTACCATTTTCTTTGTGTGATATTTCCTTTCTTTTTTACCTTATTTCCTTAAAATTTTATTTCTACGTATGTTTGCTAATCCATAAATAACAAGTTCCATACAAACTATCAGCGTACATACAATACCTGCTTTCATTCCCGGCGTCGAATATTTCAAACATATATTGTTTTCTCCCCCTTCCAGTACAAGTGCACAAAATCCGTAATCTGCTTTTAAGATTTCTGTTTCTTCTCCGTTTACATATACTTTCCATCCTTTACTATAAGGCACACTCAAAAATAAAATTTTCTTTCCTATTGTCTCAATTTCTCCAACTATCTCGTTATTCTCTATCACTACATTCTGTAATGTTTCTTCGTGGCGCATTTCATTAAATAATTCTGTTTTTTCTTTCTCTAATATAAAAACATGAATACCCTCTATTATATACTCTGCTTCCTTATCAAAAGATATCTCATAACTTGTCCCCCAATTTTGCATATCTCCCAAACAAACCAGTAATGAATTATTGTTATTTAATACAGTTCCTGGTCTATATTTACATACTATATCTTGAAATCTTATTTCTCCGAACTGACCCGTGCATTTTTTCAATCGAAAATTATTTGCATAAAAATATCCTTCCCCTTTTATGTCAGTGTGAATATTCAAAATTATCTTGCTATTTTCATTTACTTTTAAAATGTCTGCTTCCCGATCACAGTTCTGATATTCTATCTCAACTGGAATCTCTGACATTCCTTCCTTCTCTAAAAGAACCGTATTTTCTTGTATCCCCTCTACCTCTTTATTTAAGATTACGCTTTCCAACACCGATGCATTTCTATCCACAACAGACATATTCTTTGCTGTTTCTTCTGTCACATATGAATCAAAAGTAAATCCCAATGGCAAAGCATTTTCATTTTCCAGAATTACATCCTCTTTCACATCATCATAATAAACTACAGAAAGCAAATCTTCCAAATTCCCTCGACTTTCCAAGCCTGTTAAAGTATGTGTCATTCCATTCATTTCACTTACTATGCCATATTGCTCATAAAATTCTACCACGTTGCTATTTAATATACTCAAATATTCAGATGTTCCATAGTATCCTGCATACAACGATTCATTCAAACTATTTCCGTCAATATCCATTCTTCCAAATTGCTCGTCTACACTACATCTTTGTGCATTACTGTTCAAGATTTCACTTCTTACATTTGCATAGGATTTAAAATTCCAACAGGCACCATATCCTTCACCTCCAAAAATAGTATAGATATTTAATGCCACTCCAACAACTCCACAACCTATTATGATATAGCTAATGTCTGTTTTCTCTTTACACTTTTTTATATTTGTGAACACTACAAATATTACAACTTCCACAACTGTTACACAAAGATATATCATATACTTTTCTAATCTTTTTTCCGTTAATCCATTTACAAAGAACTGCTTTTCAAGTAATGCTATACCTACTAAATATATAATACTACATCCGGTAAATATCCCCCACTCTTTTACAGATATTTCTTTCAAATACCCAACGCCGGATACTATCATAAACGCCATTACAAATATCAAACTGAAAATCCAACGATTATAATATACATCATTTGTAAATCCTCCTGCTACCCATGACACAACACGTGTATTAATATAAGCAAGCACTAGCCAGAAGAATACAATTTTCATATCTTTATTTGTTGTTACTTTCTTAATTGTAACGCACATAACCCAAAATGCTATTGCCGGTATATACAAACCTATTTCTGAGAATCCTATAGGTACAAGGATAGAAGATATCAAATCCCAATACTCTTGTTTTGTCAAATGCAGCAATGTTTTTATTCCAATCCATACAAATTCTCCACTTCTAGAAGAATAGATATATCCACAAACTGCTGGGATAAATATCACGCCACTCAATAATATTCCATGAACAACATGTAACAAAAGAGTCCCTATATTTATAAAAAGATCTTTTATTCTTTTTATCCCACAAAGCATTCCTATTATGGCATAAAACGCAGCAAAAATTAATTCCATATATAAATTATAAAAACCACTTAATGCCTGAAATGATACTGCAAATATTAATGCAAATGATATTTTCCTTTGTTTTCTTTGGCTTTTTTCTAAAATATCGTCTATTCCCGCACATAACATTGGTAATGAAATTAATACATTCAAATACGTAGGAAACATAAGTCCAAAATACAATGAATAATTACTTACTACATAAACAAGTACACCTGCCAGCATATTTTTTTTCTGACATCCACGCTTATTACAATAATACAAAAATGCGAAGCCACTAATATATACTTTTAATAAAATTGTTGCGGAATAGGCATATGCGGAATACTTTACAGGACAGATTGCTGAAATCAACATAAATGGATCACCAAACCCATAATAATTCAATGCCGGAATAATTCCCTCTCCTAAACCAATTGAAAAATCAAACTGCGGTAAGATAAAATTACCATGTAATATACTTTTGATTGCTTCTCTTATATATTTCCCACAATAAACAAAAGCCGGATAATACTGATTAAAACCATCATCACCTTTAATCAAACTAAAATTTCCAAAACAATCAATCAACACAAAGGAGAAAACAACAAACTCAATTGTATATCCCACTATTAATTTCCGTTTTTCGCTTATTTTCGTTTTTTCATAAAGAAACCATATACTTAACAAACTAATTAGTCCGACCAGACAAACCTTAACTGCAATCTCCACTACTATCCCCCAATTCTAATTCTTTTTCTTAAGCGCTTTATTTAGAATATTAAGCAAATACTTAAATTCCGCACTTTTTCCAAAAATTATCAATATAAGTAATCCCGGTACTATAACACAGACACTTACTTCAGCGATAAAAATGGGTATCGTATACATGCCCTTCCATCTTCCGCTAATAAACACTTCAATCAATACAGTCTGCACCACTACAATAGCTGTATATAACAAATAATCCTTCCAAAGAAGCAGTAATTTCTTTTTTGATGCAAAATACTTTTTACAAACAAGAATACTCTTTGTAATCCAGAAAAATAACTGTGAAAGACATGTACCTACAAGTACCCCTGGCATTCCCATAACCTGTACCATTATAATAGACGATACAATATTAATTGCCGCACCTGCAAAATTAATTTTTTTGTCAACAGAAAAATATCCCAGTAAACTAACCATTTCACCTAACGGTCCGTAAATAACTCCAATAAAAATATCTCCTACAATCAAAACCGTAACAAGCTTCGACATAACATACTGTTCTCCGAAACACAATGCAACTAAACAGTCTGCACATATAATCAATCCGGTTGCCATAATATCAAGCATTACAAAACGGAAAAAAGTATAAGACTTAAACATGGTAAAGCATTCTTCTTTGTCTTTGATCTGCAAAAAATTTCCGATAGTTGCCGCAATCGGTTCCGTAATACTATGTAGTACATTTTTTGCAGCATTAGTTACATACTTATAATTCGACAATCCTCCGGTTATTACAAGACCCTTGAATGCAGATACTACAATACTGTCCGTGGAACTCCATATATATCCGGCTATTTTACCAAATAAGATATCCTTCGTATCTACAAAGATGCCCTTCACATTTTCATACGTCTTGATTTCTTTTTTATTAATGTACGAAAACCTCTTGTTACAGTTTATAGCTATTATCATATTAGAAACTACAGCCTGTAGCAGTTGTAAAATTAAATACAACATGTAGCTTTGATACTGTACCATAACAAAAATACGAAGACCTGAAAAAATAACATTTGTTGCCAAGTCAACAATTTTGCATACATACTGTTTCTGGTCTGCATATAAAAGTGACCTCTTATACGCAAAAAGATAACTGGAGGCGGAAGTAATTAACTGCACAATATAGACCATCTGGATAAAAGAAAAATCCATCGTCTGATCTTTAATAATAATCGGTAAAAACAGCATCATCACGAGTCCTGCCGCAAAAACCACTGCTGCAATAATGCGGTAAGCATACTTATATAGCTTCATTAAACTTGCAATTGTTTCTTCGTCCTGCTCTACAAGTGGTTTGTACAGTCGAAATATAATAGCATTTCCAATTCCTAATTCAGCAAGAGATAAAAAACTTAATGTCTCTCCTACAACACTGTTTACTCCCTGAATTTCCAATCCTAAATATCGCAAAAAAATTCTTCTTGTGATAAATCCCAGTAGTAAAGACACAAATTGTGCTATTAAGCTAATCAGACTATTTTTGACTACAACTTTCTTACTTAACATAAAAATAATTATCCTTCTTTCACACTTTTACCGTTACCCATATAATCCCAAATTCCAAATAAATTCTTCCTCATATCCTTCACTCATAAGAAGCGCACCATAACATCCGCCACACTTACCACTAATCAAACAACAGCAACGGGAAAGTAATGCAATCTGCGTCAAATATTCTAACCCCTTCAAACGCTTGTCATCTTTTCTTTTCAATTCAATTTCCGTAATCAGTTCTCCATCATTATACGGTCTTAACTCTACATCCGGAAAAATTAGTTTATCCCCAAAAGTTTCTCTAAATCTCTGTAAAATTTTCCTATCTTCAGTTGCAAGGTACACCTTCGTACAATTTCTCTCTTCCATCATTGTAGCGACCTTTATGATAACCTGTTCCACCTCAGGTTGGATAGGATGTCCTTTCGGTTTCGTCGCCTGATAATCTGTTCCTCTACATAATACTCCTAAAATCCGTTCTTCTTTAAAAAGCTTCTCCTGTACAGAATCAATATATTCTTCTGTCTCTTTATTCAAGCGGATATATTTGTGAAACAAACTTCTCCACATGAGTACCTCTTCCCTACTCTCTAACATAGGATAATCCGGAAAACTTTCCGGTACCTCTCCGCTTGAAAAAACAACATTCCTACTCCGACTAATACTATCCAAACCATATCCTGCCGGTTGCTCAAAATAGTATTCCCACACATTCATCGGATGTTCCTTATTCAAATATGGTGTAACGTAGTTTTTCATATCAACAACAGGGATATACCCTCTTTCCTCTGCTGTCTTCATATGTCCTAATGCAGTCAATACATAAGAAAATAAACCCACACTTTTGCTATTACGGCGAATCACATAAAATGTTTTGTCTTTGTTTTCCATTCCCCACACAACTTTTCTTTCTTCCCATTTCCATTTGCTCAATCTGTTTTTTATTTGTTTCAGCATCTTTTTTCCTCTTATTTACTGCCTGCTATTTCCAATAACATCCGTTCTCTACCACTTTCGCCCCTCGAGGTGTTTCGTCCACCGATGGATATGTCCACTCCTCGTTAAAAAATGTAGCAATTTTACTGGGATAATTTTCTTCCCATCTTCTTCCCTTAATTCCAAAAAGAAGCTGTGTAGCACCGCCCAAATGGATTGCCTGTTTTCCTGCCTTTTTCAACATTCCCGCCAACGGCATTCCATATGCCCCGCAACCTAAAATTGCCACATCAAAGTCAATTTTCATGGCTTCTTCATACATATAATTCAAAGCTTCAAACCAGTCTTTAAATCCACCCTCACACTCTCCGGCAAAAGTCTGTAAAGCTTTTAATGTCTTTAACTCAAACTCCGGAAGCACGTCCTTTCCTGGAAACAATTTTTCTCTTTTTGCATACTGTGCTTTTATTGTACTCTCAAAAGGGTGAATTACCAATACCTTTTTTTCTGCTAATGCCGCTGACCAAGGATTTTTCCCAAACCATGGTTCCAGACGGAACAAATAAGTCAGTTTTACAGGCTTCATATACTCCTCAATTACAAAATCTTCCATATGCAGATGCCACATACCAAGCAGGTCTGCCTCCTCAACAGCTTCCAACATTACATCCGTAAATTTCTCTGCCAGAGTAATATCTGCCGGAAAAAATCCCGCACCTTCACAGGAACGATAAAACCAATTTTCCAATCTTTTTGTATTTTCCTCACTTTGTCCAACTATCCGTTCCTTTATCACACTGGTGACAATAGAAAGCTCTGTATTTCCGAATCGGCATGCCAAAAACGGCTCTCCGCTCTTAATCCGCTCTGCAATATAGTGGTTTGTTTTTTCCACCGACATAACACGTTTCTTTGCGAACACCGGCATAACCGGCTCTCTGTGAAAATATTTCAAAAACAGTCGGCGACGTAATATTTTATTAAAATAAATATCCCTAATGCACCATCTTTTCTCATATAATAACCATTTTTTTCTTTGTTCCATACACATCCCGCTTATTTTCTATTCTTTATATTCAATAAGGCTCCGTATTTTATATATTACAACCATTCCAGCCTTTACTTTCTCTCTTTTTGAATTCGTTGTATCAACTCATCCGACACGCCTGTTTGTACTTTGCGAATAAACATCCTCTCCGACTTTTTTATTGTCTCATAGTCTTCCATATCCAGTACTTTTATACCATCTCTATAGACAAAATAATGCAATAGAGCAACACTGCCCAATCCATCATATAAATTCCCCGGAAAACGAATGTCTTCTTTTTCCCGTTCCGATAAAATATTGGTACTCATTAGAACAGTATGTACCCAAAATTCACTCGGTATAAATACTGTTTTTAATACTTTTTGAAGTTCTTTATCCTGTATATATTCATGATATACTTTTTTCACAACCTTGAAAGGAAGAGCCCAATATTCGGAACCATAACAAAACTTCCATGGCATCTGCTCCATACCCGGTTTTCTGTTGATTTTTAATGCCTTTTGTCCAATAGCTGCGATTTTAGAAATCACTCTCCTGAAAAATATCGGTTCAATATCATAAAACCAGTATTTTCTCACTCTGTCTTTAGCCCCTTCTTCTCTTTCGGTTCCATACAAACAATCTATCTGATACCCTTTAATTACCGGACTTTCGTTCTGTTTCCTAAGGAATTCTTTTATTTTCTCATTACTCATAATAGGATAATCCGTTCCCGTCAGATTGATACACCAATCATAGTTTCCATTCGCCTGAAGCATTTTTTTAATTAATACCATTTGTGCCTTTACCTGAGAGTATCCCCCCCAGTGCACTCTCACCCGGTCTGCCTTATCCACAAAATGCACTGCATTTGAACCGTTCTGTTTCAACTGTCCGATTTCCTGTTTAAAAGGCAATTCATCAACCTTTTTGTCGATATGAATATAAAAATCGGTTCCGTCACACATCAGTGCTTCCACAAGTCGCGCCAACTGCTTTTCATCTTTATATGCTGTAATTAAATATGCTATCTTCATCTGATATAACCATACCTTTCCTGCAACCTGTATTTTCACAAACAGTTCTCTGTTCCGCATTCAGGCACAAAGCTTATTTTACTCTGCATGTAATTCCAATATCTTTTTTACGGCTACAGTTACATTTTCATAATAATTTTCCCAAGTAAAGACTTCCGCCGTTTTTCTTGCTGCTATACTCATTCCACGGATTCTGTCCGGATGAGCTGAAAACCATTCGATTTTTTCATGTAGTGCCTTTTCATCACCTGCCGGAATGACAAAACCATTTTTCTCATTTTGGATAATATCATTAATTCCTGTCATATCCGTGCAGATAACCGGTAAACCACAGGCAAGTGCCTCGATTCCAACCATTGCCATTCCCTCACCCAAAGAAGCCAGCACAAATACGTCCGCTTCCTGATACGTTTCCAACAGTTTATCTCTGGTGACAAAATTCAAAAATTCTATATTGGACACAGATTTATATTTTTCGTACAATTCCTTGTCATATCCACCCGCAATTTTTAAAACAGCTTGTTTTTCTCCCATGCCACTAACAACCTTCAACAAGTGGTGGCAGCCTTTTCTATAGCCTACATTCCCGACAAAAATTAAACGTACCGGACTCTGTACTTCTTCTCTTTCCTTAAAAGTAAATTGCTTAATGTCTGCCCCATAAGGTACCTTATATATAGCATTTTCCAATATACCAGAAAATACCAGACTATTCTTTACTACATCAGAGGCTACAAGAAAATACTGACTGTTTTCCAATTCCTTCTTTAATCTGTTTATTGTTGCTTTTTCCCACAGATTAAACTGCTCTCTTTTTAATCCTTCCTCACCATACAATCTGATATCTTTTTCATAAACTTCTTTAAGATATAATCGGTTTGCTATGGACACATCCAAAATTCTCTTAATTTCAGGTGCTTTTTCCTTTAAAATTCTAAACACTTCATCAGAATCGTTATCATAAGAGATGACCGCATCCACATGTCTGCGAATTGCATATTTTGCAACCTTTCTTCCAAACTTGCGGTTCATATAGTCATTCCACTTATTGTATACTTTGACAGAAGGGAAAATTCTTGCCAAAAATCTGCCCATAAGACCTGTCAGTTCACAAAATACCTTTACTTTTTCATCCAGTATTGCATTACTTTTTCTTCCCTGAGCTTTCTTTTTATCTTTTCCTTTTAACAATTTTATAATTGTACGGGTAAGAGTTCCCTCTTTATCATACATAGTTGTTACATACTGACACAACATTCCCTTACGTTCTAATGCCTCCGCCAGTCTTAAAGAATGTTGCTTTCCCGGATGAGCAACCAAAACGCGATACTGCCATTCTTCGACCTTTTCCTGACATGTCCTGTACATTTTTTCTTCTGCCTGCGGATAATGTGAAAAAACATCCTTTATTGCTTCATTGTTTTTTTGTCCTACGGTGTTTTCTTTAAAAAGCCCGTTCTTTTCTGTATGGAGAACATTAAAATACACTAATGCCCCCTCGTTACATGTAACTGCTTTGGTTCCTTTCAAAACACCCATTGCCTTTAACCAAATATCATCTGCTGAAAAACACAATTTTTTAAATTTCTCTTTATCCAACAAATTCTCATCCAGACAGTGTGGAGGATAAAGGACTCCGTTACATCCAACCGGCATTAACCGCAAAGAAGGCTGTGTAAAACCATCTACTCCACCTCTCCATTTTTCATATGATTCGATTTTTCCCTGCTCTGTAAAAGTTATAACATGTCCATAATGGCAGCAAATACAATCCGGATATTCCAGATGCTTTTCCCATAAACGTTCCAAATGTTCCGGTGGATAAATAATATCATCATCCGCCGTAACAATAAAGCTTTCCGGATATTGACGAAATACATAAAAATATTTTTTATGTGAACGCAAATCTTCCTCACAAAACCGTATATCCAGTCCTCTTTTTGTCAGTTTTACAAGATTATGTGGCAAAGAATCCATTCCTTCTGGAAACTGCTCTTTTGCAAGCCACAAAATCACCTTTGCCGGTTTTCTTGTCTGGTTCAATAAGGACGCAATTGTCACCCAGACCGTATTTATTCTCGGTGTATACGATGTCAGTGAAACTACCATCTGCCCGGAAGCATCTGTCCCCAGCTTTTTATTATTCCTCTGGCTAAGAGGATAAACCCATCCAACAATCAGCTTATTTAGCTTATACACATATCTCCATCCAAAATGGTTTTCATATTTTAAATGCATTGTAAAATCATACAGTTTTTGTAACATTCGCTTACCTCATCAGCTTTCGGTCTTTTTACTTCTTCCCAGTATAAAAGGAAAATATCCTGTTATAATTTTTATAAACGGAATTTCAAAAATCACCACTTCTATATAAATCATAATTCCTGCCAAAACAAAAATTATCCCCTGCAGTTGTCCTATTTTACTTCCCAACGGATACATAACGACCTGTAGTAAAATCGGATGTACCAGCATTACAACCAAAGAATTTTTTCCAAAATAAGATAATACCCTTTTTATTTTCTCTACATGTAATGTTTTTTCCATCTTCTCCAGCAAATACATATATCCAATACTGCTTCCCACACTACATACGAGCATTGTCAAAAGATTAGCAAAATCACCATTAAAGAAATCTATCTGACAACCAAAAATAATTTCTGTTATCAGGCCTGCCACCAATAGCAAAACTGCCATCCACAATTTTATTTTCTGTTCACAGCACAGCCCACACATCCCATAACCGATACAATAATATGCCAGTCCTGCAATTACCCGAAACATAACAACAAGAAACGGATAATCCCTATTATCTGATACCACCACCAACTTAAGCAATACCAGTCCGGTCACCAGCCATCCATAATCTCTTATTTTAAGCCCTGCAAGTCCCAAATGACACAATTCCACCAACAGCAAACATAGCAAAAACCAAACAGTTCCATTGCCGGTAATCGTCAGTTCTACCAGTTCTTTTTTCAAAACCTCAACAGTCAGAGATTTCTTTAAAAATAATATAGCCAGTTTCATGGCTGAATTTATAAGTGAAAATACAATATATGGAATCAATAATCCCTTTACACGCCCGGCACTCATTTTCGTTGATTTTTTCGTTCCTGCCAAATAACCAGCTGCTATAAAAAAAATCGGAACATGAAAACTGCATATATAGGAATTTATCCCATGTAATGGTGTAAAATACTGAAATACATGTGCCATCATAATCAGCAAAATTCCAAAACCTTTTGTATAATCTAACCACTCAATTCTTTTTGTACTCATCTGTTTTCTCTCATCTTCGCAGGAAAATATTAATTGCACATTTTATATCTACAAAACGATATCTTGCTTTACTAATCAAATGATACTCATATTTTAACCTATTTGTTTCACGATACCCTTTTACGGTTCCTGATGCTCCACCTAGTGCAAAATTAGAAATCAATGCATAGACCGGTGTAAATTCCACCTTTCCGCTATGAAACATCCTGAGCATAAACTCATAATCTGATGAATACCGGTAATCAGTATTAAAGGTACCTAAATCTTCATAGAGCTTCTTTGTTACAAAGCAGGTTGGATGTGTAATCATCTGTCTGTCCAGACATTCATGATTATGTATCACAATAGATGCCTCTTTGCCGTCTACCAGCGTTCGTTCAAATCCATACAGTATCTGATATGCCACATTACTCCTCGCTTCTACCATCTTTTCTACTGCATCCGGTTCGTAAAAATCATCACTGTTTACAATTCCAACCAACTCACCTGAAGCCATTGCAATACCTTTATTCATTGCATAATAAATACCCTCATCCTGCTCTGAAACCCACTTCATTCTTCCTTCAAACTTTTTCCCATAGCTTTTAACAATGTCCATGGTTCTGTCCTTGGAGGCACCGTCAACAATAATATACTCTATATTATGATAGGTTTGATTTAACACACTCTTTAATGTCTTTTCGATTGTTTTTTCACTGTTAAAACATGGTGTTATAATTGTTACCAATAACTGTTCTTTTTTCATTATTTATACTTTCTCCAGACTTATTTACTCACTGCCCTTTTTGCAATTTCTCTATAGGAAAATTCCTCTTTTCCCCTTGTCCTCGCAATTTCTTTCATCTTCCGGTAATCACTGCCTGCTCTGTCTGTAACCGTTTTTAAAACTTTCCCGATTTCTTCAGTACTGTCTTCATATAAAAATCTGACATTTCCTCCAATATCTACATGTTCGGTTCCTTCCCAGTGTTTTACTATCATGGGAATCCCCTGACCTGCTGCCTGTTCCCAGAAAACGGAATGCCTGCCCGGAAAACATACTAAATCTGCCGCTGCAAAATAATCATAAGAATCCACTGCACTAATCCACCCGGCAAAAATGATTCTTTTACCATCCTGTAGTTCTTCTACGCGACTCTTTAATTCTTCCTCCACTGAACCAAATAGTAGCAGCTTTATTTGGGGATTCTGCATTTTTTTCACTGCTTCCATCAAATAAATTGTCTGACGTTTTGCCCTATCGATTTTCCCACCTGTTACAATAAGAAAATCTTCTTCCGCAATTCCAAACTGACTCCGTATTTTATCTCCCACATTTTCCTTCTCTGCCTTTTCTATCAGCTCATCGTCAGCCCCCATAACCAGCAACTCCGTTTTTTCTTTTGGAAGTCCATACATATTTAACAGAAAATCCACTCTCGCAGGCAACACACCATAAAATTTTTCCACATATGGCTCTATCGCCTTTGCACCCGCCTTCCAAATGCCTTTGTGAAGAATATTTCTAGAAAGAAAATTGGTTCCGCTATTTGAAAAATCCGCATGGTTGTCTATAAACACTCTGACTGAAGGATTTTTTTTGACATATGCTTTCACTTTCCATATGTCAGTAAACTGGCAACCATGAATAAACAAAATATCCGGCTTTTCCGTTTCTAATACCTCTATAAACCCTTTATATTTTTTTAACTTGTCTTCAATTGTCTTATTATTTTTTATAGATAGTCTGTGCACCTGTATATTATGCTCATTTACATAATTCTTTCGTTTATCCTTCGCCAGTTTTCCTTCTTCATCCCATATCCACTCAGATGTAATGATGCTTACCTCATATCCGAGCATTTTATGGTACTTGGAGAGCAGATTCTCCTGATAGCTGAAACCATCTGTCATCGGACCACACAAACATACATGTACTATTTTTTCCATTTATTTTCCTTTTCCGAAAGCATTTCCTCATACAGCCTCTGATAGTCCATAAAACGCTCTCTTTGTTCCAAATAAGAAACCGCGTCTGCTTTTACAGTCATACCTTCGACTCTTGCGATTGCCTCTAACACTTCTTCCACATTTCCCTGAGATACCACCTGCCCAAAACCTGTTTTTTCTACAATTTCAGGACTACCACCGGTTCTGTAAGTAATCACCGGTGTCCCGCAGGCAATTGCCTCCAAATTGGTTGTCGGATAATTATCCTCATATGTCAGATTTAAAAAGGCAGTGGCCGCTGTATAAAGCTCTGCCAGTTCCTTCACACTGTCTGTCCTTTCAACACCTGTAACTGACTCCGGCAGTTCTTCCAGCTGTTTTTTGGTTAAACCCACAAGTACAATGCGATATTCCTCTGAGACTTTTTCAGAAAGAGTAATGAAATCTTTCAATCCTTTTCCCTCTGCCCAAGTAGAAGACACACCTAAGAGAATCTTTTTCTCTCCGATTCCCAGTTTTTCTTTGATACTTCCGAAGGTCGGTTGAAAATCCTTCGTATTAATTCCATTGTTAATAACTTTTACCGGATATTTTTTAAAAAAAGACTGCCCCACAAGTCCCTTTAACCATTCCGAAGGAGTTACAATCACCATTTTTTCCACGCCATTAAATGCTTCACACTTTCTCTTATAATTTCCTTTAGAATTATCTAAGAACAGACTCTGCGGATGATGCAGCTTCTGTTCACAGGAATAACACCCGGTTTTCCATTTCTCACATTCTACCATATCAAAATATGGACAATGTCCCGTAAAGGCCCAGCAATCGTGAAATGTCCATACTACCGGTATTTTCTTTTCTTTGAAATACCGGAACAAAATCTCTATATTTACATAATAGCCATGTAAAATGTGAAGATGCACAATATCAGGAGCATACTCATCTATCTGTTTTAAAAATTTTTTTGTCACATTTTTAGAGCCCAGACCACATCGATCCGTAATCCGTGTATATAATCCGTGAATCAGTTGATCATTCCGGCTTCCAATCTGTATTGCCTTAATTGTATCAGGAGCCACATTGGTGCGTCCCCATGCAATCGCAGCTTCATTGCCATTAGCCATCAAAATCTCACAGATTCCCTGTGCAATTCTTCCGGTACATCCCCAGCCACTAAAAGCCGTAATCTGCAATACTCTCATTATTTCAAGTCTCCCTGCTCTTTCATAGTCCGATGAAACTTTTCACATTCATACATTTTGGCATCTACCAAAAAACGATACCAGTACGCCTGAAGGAAATGAAAAATTTTCCCTTCCTTACCATCCAAAAATCCAAGCCTAATATAATACCTATATATAAAATACAAATGACTTCTGAAAAACTTAGGCAAACTGTAATATCCGCGATTTTTAATCATTCTCTTTCTTTTTGCCTGTTTCGTAGAGGAACCATTTTCTAACAAATCTTCCTGCTGCTCTGCTACCTTTTTCGCATTTTCCAATGTCATCTGATGATCCAATACCTCTCGATTACTGTACCAGTTATGCTTTCCGGTCCACCAATCTAAATCTTTTGTATTATTGTCCATCAAATCGTATTTAAACTCAACCGTACGTCCTTCTTTTAAAAGTAAATGTTCATCCATAATTTTCTGTTCACAGGTAGCACTACCCGTCCTGAAAATACGAAGAAGCTTTTCCGGATAACGTCCGCCATGTTTAATCCAACGCCCCAAAAAATAAACTCTTCTTCGAAGCACAATTCCACCGACATCTTCCGGTGCTTGCTCCAGCTTTTCATCTATTTCTTTTGCAAGCTCCGGAAGCAATTCCTCATCCGCATCCATGCGCATCGTCCATGTCGTAGAAATATCCGTATTTTGAATTCCCCAATTAAACTGAGTTGCATAGTCCTTCCACGGATTTTCATAAAAATCCAAACTTGCATCAATCTTCTCCAGTTCTTCATTCAATTTTGCTGCAAGCTCTTTTGTTCCATCTGTACTAAAACTGTCTACAATAACAAAACGCTTTGCAGTCCCCCGAAAAGACTCCACACATTTACGCAAGTTCTGTTCTTCATTCTTTGTAAGAATAATAACGGTTAAATCTACCATTAGTTCCTCTCAATCTGCCTCAAACGGCTCAAACTCCTAAATTTCTTCATCTAGTTTTCCCAATTTTTTCACCTGAACGGAAGATATTACCATTCCTGCAAACATCATCGGAAACCAGCTCATCTGTGTAGCTTCCATACTTGCCACAGTCACACCTGTTCCTAACAGCATAACAGTCAATAAAATAGTAACAAAAAAAGTTTTCCGATCCTCTATCTGTACAACATAATATATCTCGCTTATAACAAAAACAAACAAAAGAACCACGCCTATTACACCGACAGAATATAATGTTTTTAAATACAGACTCCCCACCAGAAGTGATAGTTCTACTCCGAATAGTTGACTGGTAATACCCGCACTCTTGAACTCTCTCCATACCTCCTGCCATTTTTCATATCTAACATACATATTTTTAATACTTAAGAAGTCTTCACTCACTACACCGCCTGAAATTTCCCCATTCTCCCCGGCAACCACCGGAAACATGAGCACCACAATAAAACACAGTAACCCGACCATTGTAATCAAAAGACAGATATTAATCAGCTTTTTCTTTCCAAACATCTTCTCCATAAGATACAGAAACATCAGAAGAAATATAATAATAAATAATGCTTTCTGTATGCCTGCATCGGAACAAATCACCATATACGGACACACAATAAACATTGTGAAATATTTTCGTAAACTGTTTTGCCCATACATTCCGATAAATATGAACGCCAGAACCATGGCGAAAGCCATATCTGTATCATAATAATACAAATCTCCCTGTGCATTGCTTACTTGAAGGAAATTCATTCCAAAATAATATAATCGATGAATCAAATTCATGCAAACAACCAGATACGCTGATGTTACTAGAGCCCCCGTGCATTCCTTGATTCTGTCATAATATATCCTACCCACAAAATACATAAGAAACGCTGATAAAACCTTCACATATATTCCATATGCTCTGGTCTCCTTTGCAAAGGAGACCGTTAACAAAACACCGAAAATCAAAATTATGATATCTGAAAACGTAATGTGTTTTTTAATGTCCGGCCGGACAAGCATTATCTGGTATATTAATGCAATGACAACCATAATTACCATCATATAATCCAGCCAGTGATATGGATATAATACATCCACAATTTGTTTTAAAAAAAGAAATACGGACATATTTTAATCCCTCTCTGAAATCTCTTGTCGATACTTTTCTATGGATACTTCTTTTGTCAGATATTTTGTTAAATACTCTCTTCCTGCCATCCCCATATTTTTCTGTTCCCTAGACTCCCTCGTTCTGATAAAGTATTCTATCAGCTTCTCAATTGCCTCATAATCCCCGGGGGATACACTGATTCCGCAATTTGATTCTTCTATGATCAGTCTTGCCTCGGAGCCTTTCTCCAAAATACCCAGTACCGGTTTTCCTGCCGCCATGACACCATATAGCTTACTTGGCACAGAAACACCCTTGATTCCCTTTGCATTTACTACAAAATGTACATCGCCTACATTCAGACTATAAACAAGTTTATCTTTATCCTGATAAGGTGCAAAATACACATTACTCAGATTCTGTTTCTTCACATAATCTTTCAACTGTTCTAAAACAGAACCTTCTCCTACAAATAAAAAAGCAACTTCATTACAATCTTTAAACTTCCCAATCACCTTAATTAGATTCAGCAAATCATAATAAAGACCGATGTTTCCGGAATACATAATTACATATTTATCTTCTATTCCGTATTTTTTCTTAAAATCCGTAACCTCTTTCTGCTCTTTTGACAGTGGTACAATGGACTTTTCATCTATCCAGTTGTTTATATAACTGTAAATCGGAAGTTGTTTTTTTCCGTTCTCCGGGAAACGTCTCTTTAATGTATCAATCATATCTCTTCCCACCACAATAACTTTATCCGCCTGTCTACAACTGTACTTATCCAATGCCATCATTGCGTTCAGAACAAACTTATTCTTAGCATAGCTCACCGCCATAATCTGTTCCGGATTAAAATCCTGAATATTATAAATAAATCTGGCATGTTTTATTTTTTTTCCAATTACGCCAAGTAAACCACCCAGTATCGGTGGCTGTGAAATCGTAAAAATATAGTCCTGTTCTTCTATTCTGAAGGTTGCCGCAATTGCTGACAAAAAATAGGAAGCAATATTATATATTCTGCTCGGTGCAAAGCTCTTTCTGAATTCAGGCACTCTTATACGCAGAACATTAATTCCGTTAATATTCTCATAATAGTATTTATGTTTCTTATAATATTGGGATATCTTCCCTGTGTAAGATGGTACGGTACAAATTACCGTAATCCGAAAGGCATCCTTTAACCCCTCTGCAAGCTCTGTTAATATCTGTCCTGTAGATGCGACGTCAGGATAATAATAATGCGCGTAAATAAGCAGATTCTTTTTTTCTCTTTCAAAGCTCTTTTTCTTTATTAAAGAATCCTTCAATAAAAGCATGATAAATTTTCCATTTGTCTTTACATAACGTTTCCAAAGCCTCTTTGGATCCTGTATCAAGCGATATAGCCATTCCAGATAATGATTACGCATCCATTGTGGCGCTCTTTTCACTGTACCTGCATGAAAATCAAATCCGGCACCAACACCAAACATAAGGCAATTTACTTTACCCTCATGCGCATACATCCACTCCTCCTGTTTTGGTGCTCCAAGTCCTACCCACAGAATAGATGCTCCCGATTCATTAATACGCTTTATTGCCTGTTCATCTTCTTCCTTACTCAACGGGCGAAATGGCGGTGCCTCCATTCCGGCTATCTTTAATCCGGGATAATTTTTACGAAGATTTTTCTCCAATTGCTTAATAGTTTCTTCCGTACTTCCATAAAAATAATGAGCTATTTCGGTATTCTCCGTTGCCTTCCAAAGTGCAGGCATTAAATCCGGTCCCGCCACCTGTTTCGCATCTTTGTATCCACGTAGTCTCTGCACAAAGGAAAGTGGACTTCCATCAGGCAACGCTAAAAAGGCAGCATTTTGAATTTTACGATACTCTGCGTATTCATATGCCATAACAGTTGTATGCACATTCGACAAACAAACAAATTTTCCGGATAAGTTCTTTAAATTTTCTGTTATAAGTTTAATAATATCCTCAATATTGGTTATCGCTACATTTACCCCCAATATGCAGTTTGTAAAAGGCTTCTTCATTCACTCTGCTCCTGTACTGCCTGCGTTTCTGTTTTTCCCTTCGCAAATAATATCCCTGTAAACAGCATTGGGAACCAACTCATCTGCGTATATTCCAGACTCTCAATAGTAATCCCTGAACCCAAAAACATTACCCACAACATCATAACTATATAGAACAATTTTTTGTCTTTTTCCACTGAGATCTTTTGTAAAATGCGGTAAAAAAAATAAACAAAAAGAAAACACCCAATATATCCTGTAGCATAAATCTGCTTAATATACAGGCTATGAGCACGATCACCCACTGAATTGTGCAGATATTCTGTACCCAAATCAATACCCAAAATTTTAGTAAAAAACGGTTGTTCACTAAAATATTGCAATATCCCCCACCATATTGCTTGTCTTGAGTGCATGATTCTTTCTACCCATGAATTTGCCCAGTCTGCAGACTGTGCAATCTCTTTTTCATACGCTTCAAATGGGAAAACTTCAATCACAATGAAAAAACATACAAGGAATATCGCTATACCAATCGAAATATTTCTTGCACACTTTGGACTCAAAATATTTTTTCTACCTTTTCTGCTTCCAAACTCATGTAAAATTATCAGTCCATAAACAGCCAAAATAACCAACTGCTGCATTCGTGCTCCCGAATATAACACCATATAACCACAAACCGGAAAAATCGTAAACCACTTAAATACCTTAAATTCACTAAATGCATAAATAAAAATCATGGCTATAATGACAGCTACTGTTAAATCTGTCTTATAATAATACAATCCTCCAACATTCAATAAGGTCTCTTCCGGTCCCGTAACAAAAAATTTAAAACCAAACTGATAAAATCGATAAGCAAAATTAGCATACACAATCAAATAGCCTGCACACGCTAACATTTTTCCATGCTGTAACACTTTTTTGCCGTAAACTCGCCCCAAAAAATAAATAAGAAAACTCGATTCTACTTTAAAGAAAACACCATATGCTGTCGGATACCGCAAGAAGGACAATACATATATAATCATTAGTCCAACTACAATGTAGTCCACAGGGTATATAAACTCTCTGATATTCTTGTATAATTTATCTTTCCATACTTTATAGCAAATTAACACTAAAGCAAATAGTACCAT
Organism: Lachnospiraceae bacterium; assembly: GCA_017437065.1. Lineage (GTDB taxonomy): Bacteria > Bacillota > Clostridia > Lachnospirales > Lachnospiraceae > RGIG3002. Next base: position 3,287 of record JAFSBX010000026.1, on the reverse strand, counting down.
TCCATAGTCTAAAAACTTAAACTGATACAGCATGTCTACTATCTGCTTACAAAACAAAAATATTGACATAATATTTCTCGCATTCTTCAACTGATTTCGGCTAACCGAAACTGTGGATGGCTACACTATTGTCTTGAAATACTCTATTGTCTTTCTTAAACCTTCATCCAGTACAATTGTAGGTTCCCAATCCAGTTCCTTTTTTGCCAGTTCGATTACCGGTTTCCTCTGCATCGGGTCATCCTTTGGAAGTTCTTTAAAAATAATCTTTGATTTAGAATCTGTCAATTCAATCACTTTTTCCGCAAGTTCTAACATCGTAAATTCTCCCGGATTTCCAATATTAACCGGACCTGTGAATCCATCTCTGCTGTTCATAAGGCGTACCATACCTTCAATCAAATCATCCACATAGCAGAAACTTCTTGTCTGCTTTCCAGTTCCGTAAATAGTTACATCTACGCCTTTTAATGCCTGTACAACAAAGTTAGAAACCACTCTTCCGTCATTCGGATGCATACGAGGTCCATAGGTATTAAAAATACGCATAACTTTAATGTCTACGCCATGCTGTCTGTGATAGTCAAAAAATAATGTTTCTGCCATTCTTTTTCCTTCATCATAGCAGGAACGTATACCTATTGGGTTTACGCAACCTCTGTAGCTTTCCGGCTGCGGATGAATTTCAGGATCGCCATACACTTCACTGGTGCTTGCCTGTAAAATTCTTGCATGAACACGTTTTGCCAGTCCCAGCATATTCAGTGCACCGAACACACTTGTCTTTGCAGTCTTTATCGGATCATGCTGATAATGAATCGGACTTGCCGGACAGGCAAGATTATAAATCTGATCTACCTCCACATACAAAGGCTCGGTAATATCATGACGTATAAATTCAAAATACGGATTCGTCATCAAATGTCTTATATTATCTTTATTTCCCGTAAATAAGTTATCTACACAAATAACATCATTTCCATCCGCCAATAATCTTTCACATAGATGGGAACCTAAAAAGCCGGCTCCACCTGTTACTAATACTCTATTCATTTTTCCTCACATTCTTTCATCATGCTTTTTTAGCTTATTCTTAACTAACAATTTAATATCTGTATATTATCAATTCTATTGTGTAATGTCAATTTTTTACCTTTAATACATACCTTTTTCCTTTCTTTTTTCATCAGATTCCATATCTATTTTTAAATTTTTAATAAGTGTTTTGCTCTCTGCAAATCAAAGAATTTGTATAAATTATACTACATCAAAATTCATTTCTTGTAAATGTTGATTGACTGTTCACTCAATTTGCGCAATTTATTATGCATGTTCCTAAGTTTCGTAAATTATAATTAAAACGTTGCTTTAGAGGAATGCTTGAGTTTCCGTAAATTGTAATTAAAAATTGATTATGTCGATTCAAAGTACCAAACCATCTTATTTGGGGATGCCTGAAAATGATAGTCTAATGAATAGCAGCACTTTAATAAGCCTCACCAGAGTCAGACTTTGAGAAACATATTTTTTTATACCCACAGGGCACAATGTCTGTTTAAGCGGTCAGCTTAAGGCAGAGTTGACGATATGCCGGACGTTTTGTCTTGAACCAGAGTCTGATGCCTTCTTTGGCATAAGATAGTATGCCTGCGATGCCTTTTGCTAATCTGTAATAGCAGAAATGTACTTTTTCTTTTATAGGATCTGCGTTTTGTATAATTGCAGCTTTGAGGGCATTGGTTTCTGATTTCATGGAAATATGAGCCAGAAATGCCATTCACAAAGTAATATAAAAATTTAAGGCATTGATGGCGGTAAGTTTACGTACACGGAAGTTTTCAAATTGAAACATCTGCTTTTTACAACGAAAATATTCTTCAGTACGCCATCTGGGAAAATATGTTTTTGCAACTTTTATGACATCTTCTTTGGAACGGATTTCCTTATTAGTTGCAAGCATCATAGGATGTTCTGTAATGCCATAGACCAGTACAAGATAAATATCTTTTTTGGAGGCGGTAATCTGTACCTTCACATGGGAAAGGTAGGCATCGCGTTTTTTGCCTCTGTAAATGAGAGGTGTTTTGATTTTGCCCTTCCTTTGGTTTCTGAGTTGTGTTGCAGGAATCCATTTACCGTGAAAATAGAGTTTTCGTTTTGCAGTAAGGCGGATGACATAATCCTGCTTAAGAGCATCAAATTTAAGGAACATCTTGTTGTCATCGTAGCCTCTGTCTAAAGCGAATGTAGCTTTTCCAAAGAGCGAAGAACCCTGTTCAATAGCCGCGGAGGTAATATCATTGATGGAAGTAAAGTTCTTTTCTGAGGATGAATGAATTCTGGAGAAGATACTGACAGGATGTCCATTGCCGGTAAGGACACATGCTTCCGTAACATGATACCCTTTTTCGTAAACAGATTTGGTATCCGTGCTTTTAGAACCGTCCCTGACCTTACAGAGAGCTTCAAATTTATAACCATTTGGTTTTACAACATCACTGTCATCGATATGAATGACAGGTTCGGAAGGTACCCATTTACGGACGGAAGAAAGATAAGTTTTCAATGCAGTAACAGGAATCCCCTTGTTCAGATGTCTTGTAAGGCGCTCAACGGAATTCACTTTTTTGGAATCTTTATGAAGTTGGTCGACAATATCAGTCAAAAGGCAGCTGCCTGATGCAAGTATGCCATAAAGCATATCGGCAGAAAACTTTCTGTCCAGTTTTGTAAGCTTTTTAGGTTACTGTACAGACCCTAGCTTGCATTAATAGCATGCTCATGCTTTGGCAGAGATAATTGATACTTTCAAAACTCCTGAATGACACGGCCTGCTTTTGTTTACGTTTGTATGATCTTAGGTCTCTTTCTGCTTCATTATTAGTAGTTGGCACTCGGGTATCATGTAGGAATAAAAGGTGATTTTCCATATATTCGTACATTCTTTTGTACAGGTTGAAACCATCTCTATAATAATCACTTGGCGGTTCGTACTCATATTCATTTTTTGCAATATTTAAGATTTCAAGGTATTTTTTCTCAAATTCCTTTACCTTTTCTTTACTGCATTCTTCTTCCGGACGTAATCCATTTCTGTAATGGATCATTTCCTTTAGCAATAAGTACATTTTGCCGCTCCATGTTTTACCCTTTTCATTTTCAGCAGAATCTTTTAGGTATCGTTCCACATGGGCAAGACATTCCTGATGCGCAGAACCATATTTATAGAATGTTTTCTCATGATCCTGAACGATGATTCCATTATAATCTTCTGCCGGAGTACCTTT
>JAFSBX010000025.1 GCA_017437065.1 Lachnospiraceae bacterium | reverse complement strand
TGTTCAAAAAATAGAAGAAGACGACAAAGAAAGAAAACTGGTAAATAATTTAGCTGATGCCGCCAGCATTTTTGGGGCAAAGGTGTGTGTGGAAGGTATTGAAACCTCCGGAATGCGTGACATACTTAGGGAATACGGAATACATAGCTTCCAGGGGTATTATTACTCAAAACCTATTGCAAAGGAGGATGTAATTGAGAAATATTGCGTATAGAAGTATTCTGTTTGTGGAGAGCTATGATTTATCAACGTTGAAAAATAGATAAGGTTTGTGAATTGCATATACACCTAAAGCAACAGTACAAGTTTCAATTGGAACAATTGGTGCAGATAATCCATATAAAAAGTTATTCTCAAAGTAGAAGTAAACTTTCAGGTTTACGAAGTGTTAATTTAATATGAAACATGCAATTAGCCATTATGAAGTGTGGGTTCTTTGTAATGGCTATTATTATTTTGTCCCTTACTTGACACATTCAAATATTTATTGAAAATATGTTGGAGCATTGAGTCCAAGCTGGACAGGAGTAAAAAGAGGCGATACAAGCTTGCTTGTATGAGCCTCTTTTTTACGAGTGGACAATTTGGCGAAAGCCAAACACTGAGGAAAAGCGAAGCTTTTTCGAAGTGGCTTGGACGGAAATATTAAAAAATAGGAACGAGTTATGTTGGGAGCAACAAAAATTCGCCCATTTTATGGAGGAGAAAAATGAATAAATTTATACCATTATCAAGTTTAAAAGATACAACAGGAATTGTTGAATTATGTAATAAGGCAGGCGAGCCTGTAGTGGTAAACAGAAATGGAGAACTTAAATTAGTTATTATGACAAAGGATATTTTCAATGAATATTTTCGGATTAGAAAACCAAACGGAGAATTAGATATTGAGAAGGAGTATTTTGGAATAAACAATCAGAATTCTGAATTAGAGGTAATTACAATTCAAAAACTAAAAAATCCTGCAGAGATTGTCAGAATATGTGAGAGCATTGATATGCCGTTTCCTACAATAAGAAATAGTTATGATGAATTATATGTAATGAGTTATAAGGAGTATTTGAGAAGAAAAGCAATTATAAGGTTAGTGAAAAAGACTTTTTGAAACAAAATACAGAAACCAGCGTCTTTATTTCAAAAAACTAATGACTTTTTGAAATAAAAAGGGTATAATGAGTGTGGTTATTTCAAAAAGAGGTAAAAAATTCTCTGCCTGTATAATCAGGCAGGCATTTTGCTTCGCAAAACAAGGAGAATTATATGAATCGAGCAGGACTATATGTTGACAATTTAACAGGAGAGGCTACTTATCAATCTTTTAAACCAAATCCATTACCACCTATGCCTGAAATTGAAATGGATGAGGAAATTGTAAAACTTTTAGTAGATGCCAATAAACAACTTGTAAAACTTGATACTGCATCACAGTTAATTTCCAATGCAGATTTGTTTATATCAATGTATGTAAGAAAAGAAGCATTAATTTCCTCCCAAATAGAAGGCACACAGTGTACTCTTGATGATGTATTAGATCCAGAGGTAGAAGCAAATGCAAATCTTGACGTTTCAGATGTTATTAATTATGTGAAAGCAACACAGTATGCATTGAAGCGTCTGGAAAGATTCCCTTTGTGTTGCAGATTAATAAGAGAAATACATGAAGTATTAATGGAAAATGTTCGTGGACAGGATAAGACCCCGGGAGAGTTTAGACATTCTCAAAACTGGATTGGACCTGCAAACTGCTCATTAAAAGATGCTAGATATATTCCGCCCAATGTAGAGGATATGCAAAACGCAATGTCTGATTTGGAGAAATTTATCAATGAAAATGTGGATTATGATCCATTGATTAGAGCCGCATTGATTCATTATCAGTTTGAAACAATACATCCGTTTTTGGACGGCAACGGAAGAATCGGAAGACTTTTGATACTCCTTTATCTGATGGAGCTGGGATTGCTTGCTAAACCGGTCATTTATATATCCTATTTTTTGAAAAAGAACCAGATAGAATATTATGATCGAATTAGTGAAGTTAGAAGAAGTGGAAACTTTGAACAATGGATAAAATTCTTTTTGGAGGCGGTGAGTAAAGCGGCATCGGATTCTTTGGAAGCAATCCGTCAGCTTTCTGCACTGCATGATACAAATATAGAAAAACTTCCAAAGACAACTCGAAGCAAAGATAATTTACGAGCAGTTTTTGATTATATTGAACAGTATCCAATTATTGATATTAAGAGAACTGCTAAGGAATTAGATATTAGTTATAATACAGTAGCTACGGCTGTGAAGAAGCTTGTGGAACTTGGTATTTTGCAGGAAACAACCAATGCGGCGAGAAATAGAGTGTTTGCGTATGAGGAGTATTTGGAGATATTGAGGAAGGATACGTAAGAAGGAAAAGATAATGATACCAGAGATAATCGGAAAGAATGGAGAGAACGTTTTATGAGAAAGATATTAATTGTTGATGATGATAAGGATTTAGCATTGATTACATCAGATACATTAGAAAGCTATGGATATGAGGTGAAGAGCCTTTCTGGTATTGAAGATACCTATGAGGTATTAATGAAAGAACGCTTTGATCTCATTCTTCTTGATATTAATTTGCCAGACGGAACTGGTTTTGAAGTATGTAAGGAACTACGAAAAATGTCTAAGGTTCCGGTAATCTTCGCAAGTGCGAGAACTAGCGAAGACGATAAAATCAAAGGATTGGATTTAGGGGGAGACGATTATTTAGAAAAACCATATTCGCTAAAGGAATTGCTTGCAAGAATAAATGCGCTCATTCGAAGAACTTATGGAGATGAGGAAAATGAGGTTTATGAATTTGGAAAGGTGCGCGTAGACGTATCAAAGCGAATGGTTACGAAAAATGGAACAGAAGTGAAAATGGCCCTAAAGGAATTCGATGTCTTAGCCTATCTGTGTAAAAATATGGATAAAGCGATTGCTAAAGAAACTATACTTCATGAGGTGTGGGGAGTGTTTTCAGAGGCCGAGCTTTCTACTGTAGCGGTTCATTTGCGCTGGCTTAGAGAAAAACTAGAAGAAAATCCGTCAAAACCAGATTATTTGAAGACCGTATGGGGAGTCGGGTACATGCTCTGTGGAAAAAGCGAATAGTAGACCATGGAATTAATATAAAGTAGTATAACAATGGAAGAAAGTGAGAACCGCGTGTATGGAAAAGATTTGGAGAATAGTGGCTGGATTTTTGGTGGTGCTGATACTTTTGACTACTGGAATTTATATATGGACAGGAAATCTTCGTAGCCCGGATGATATTGGTAAACAGATGGTTATCATCAATGAAGTTCGACAGCTTAGCAAAAGCACTGATGGTACCAGCCCTTCGGAAGATGCGCTGGTGGAGCTTGAAGATAGTATTCGTAAAGGTAGCGTTAGTGAGAATCAGAATGTAAGACTAAAGGTTGCAATGGGATTTTTAATAATGGGACTTCTCTATATGGTGATGCTTTTATTTTACATCTGGCATAGCATCCTTCGTCCATTTCAGAAATTGGAGAACTATGCACAGGAGGTGGCAGGAGGAAATCTTGATATTACCTTGGATTATGAGAGAAGGAACTATTTTGGTGCATTTACCTGGGCTTTTGACCATATGAGAAAAGAAATTCTTGCAGCCAGAAAAAAAGAACACGAGGCAATTGAAGCCAATAAGACCATTGTGGCTTCTTTATCCCACGATATTAAGACCCCAATTGCTTCCATTCGAGCTTATTCGGAGGCGTTAGAGGCCAACCTGGGCGCAAGCTTTGAAAAGAGGCAGCAGTATAGTGAAACCATTATTCGCAAATGTGATGAGGTTACAGCTCTTGTGAATGATCTGGTGTTGCATTCCTTGTCGGAACTGGAAAAGCTGGAAATAAAATGCGAAGAAATATCTGCAGTTGAGGTGATTCGAAATACGATTCGGGATTTGGAGTTTGAAAAGTTAGAATTAAAGGAGCCTCTTGTTATAGCCAATATATGGGGAGACAGGAAGCGTATTGCTCAGATCTTGGAAAATCTTTTGAATAATGCAAGAAAGTATGCGCCTAATGCCAGGGTGGAGATATTCACAGAAGTAGAGGAAGGATTGTATCTTTTACATGTTAGAGATCATGGAAAGGGTATTTTGCCGGAGGATATGCCTTTTATTATGCAAAAGTTCTATCGTGGAAAGAATGTTTTCGATATGCCGGGAAGTGGATTGGGACTTTATATTGTGTCCTACCTTGTTGAGGAAATGGGCGGAGAAGTGCAGCTTAACAATTCGGAACAAGGGTTAGATGCAATCGTGAAGTTTAAGATTGTGAAGGATAACTCCAAGTAGGATGCGTATAATTAAGTTTTTAATGTTCTTAAAGACTTCTTAAACTTTTCTTTGGTATAGTACGACTAACAAAGAGAGAACGCACCCAAAAAAGAGGAGAGATAACATGAAAAAAGTACTTATGAAAGCAGAAAAGGTATGCAAGAGTTTTGCAAGCAAAGGCGTACAGAATCACGTATTGGATAAAGTCGATGTAGAGATTTATGAAGGAGATTTTACAATTATCATGGGAGCTTCCGGAGCAGGTAAGTCCACATTACTTTATGCATTAAGCTGCATGGATGGCTTAACCGGTGGAGCTGTTTACTATAAGGATAAGTTAATCAGTGGAATGAATGAAAGTAAAATGGCTCCAATTCGTGCCAAAGAATTTGGATTTGTTTTCCAGCAGACACATTTGGTTAGCAACTTAACATTGGTTGAAAACGTTGCGGTTGCAGGATATCTAAATAAAGATAAGACATCAGCAGAAGTAAATCATCGTTCGGAGGAGTTGCTAAAACAGATGGATGTTCTGGACGCAAAGGATCGTTATCCATCCCAGGTGTCTGGTGGAGAAGCTCAAAGGGCTGCAATTGCCAGAGCTATGATTAACGAACCGGGAATTGTTTTTGCAGATGAACCGACTGGTGCATTAAATAAGCGAAACACAACGCAGATTCTTGATATTCTTACGGAATTAAATCAGAATGGACAGAGTATTGTAATGGTTACTCATGATTCAAGAGCTGCCATTCGGGCGACACGACTTCTTTATATTGAAGATGGAAAAGTGATTGGAGAAATGGAAATGCCTCCATACGATGAAACTCAGATGAAGAATCGTGAGACCCAGGTTAACGCCTGGTTATCTTCCATGCAATGGTAGGAGGTGGCAGATATGAAATATGTAACTTTGGTTCGGGAAAACATGAAAAAACATAAAGGAAGTTTTATTGGAATCTTTCTGTTAATGTTTATTATTACAGTGAGCTTAAGCTCAGTACTTAGCATCTGGAATAATTCGGGAAGCTATGTATCAGATGAGATGGAACGTATACAGTATGGCGATCTTATTTACTGGATGAACAACAATGGTAAGAAAATTGACAAGATTGTTGAGTCCATGGAAGCAGTTGATGGTGTTGCTAAGGTTGTAAAAGAAGACAATGCCATTATTAAAATAGTAATTGATGGAGAAGAAGTGGGAAGCAGTGTTTTTGCTTATAGATATTCCGAAGATCATGCTTCTTACCATGTTTTTGATGGAGATACGATTGAATATAAAGAATCGCCAAAGGTACTAGAGCAAGGTGAAGTCTATGTTCCTATTTCCTATAAAGCATTGTATGATATAAAAATCGGAGATGAGATTTTCTTTAAAGGATATGAGAAAGCTTTTACCGTCAAGGGATTTTTTGAAGACCCAGCAGGCGGAAGCATTATGATGGGAATGAAAAACGTATTAATCAGCGATGCAGATTTAAAACTCTTTCATGAGAAACAGTGGAAGGATATGGTTTATGGATGTACTTTACATGTGTTTAAGGACTCTCATTCAAAATTATCAACTTCTGAACTTCAGCGAGATATAAGCGAAAAGGTAAGTTTTAAAGAGTACAGTCTTAATGCTTACTCTGCAAGTTCCATTGCTACTTTTATGTTGATTTTGCAGAATATTTTCGTAGGTATTCTAATTGGATTCGTAGCAATCTTATTGATTATTACGATTATTGTAATTGGTCATAGCATTAGTACAAGTATTGAACAAAGCTATGTGGATCTTGGAATTTTAAAAGCGATTGGATTTACTAAGAAACAGTTATGCGTAGTATTAAGCACGCAGTATCTTGTAACTCTTCTGGTTTCATTAATCGTCGGAGTGTTAGCATCGACCTTCTTAGTGAAACTGATAAATATAATGATTCTTCCTACTACCGGAATTAAAATACCATCCACAGTGCCAGTGACATTAATTGGACTATGTTTCTTTGTAATCATGCTTATCTTTACCGGTTTCATTTTGCTTCAGGTTAGAAAAATCGGAAAGGTAACACCAATGACAGCTATTCGGGGTGGAAAAGCAGAGGTATACTTTGATAGTCGCATTCATACGAAAATTCATGGCAGAGGATTGCAGTTTTTCCTTGCACTGCGTCAGCTGGTAACTGGAAAGAAGCAATACCTTGGAGCAGCAATTATTACAGCACTTCTTGTGTTTACATTAGCCTTCTGTAATCGATTAATTGGATGGCTTGGTGAAGATGGATCTGGATTAATGAATGCCATGGGAACTGCTTCAGTGGACGGAAGAACCTATGATTTTGGTATTTATTATGACGATGAGAGTCTTCAGAACGAAGTAGAGCAAAAGATTAGTGAAACAACACCTATTATCAAGAAATATCAAGCGAAAACAATGACTGCAGAAGTTTTTGGACTTGATTTACTTGCAAATATCATTTCTAATCCGGAGTATTTGCACATTGTCGATGGTAGAACCTGTAAGTATGATAATGAAATTGTTGTAACTCAGGTTGTGGCAAATGAACATCATATCAAAATCGGAGATAAGGTAAAAGTGGGAATCGAGAACCATTCCAAAGAAATGATTGTATCTGGAATCAACCAGTGTGCCAATGATATGGGTGAGAACATTTCTATGGGTATTGTAGCCTATGAGAATATTATTAAAGGAGAAAGCCAGTACTACCAGAACTATATTTTGGAGGACAAAAGCAAGAAAGATGGTATTCTTGAGAAACTTTATAAAGAGTATGATGGAAAAATTAACATTGACGATAACACATGGTCAGGAATTGATGGTATATTAAATGCTTCAGGTGCCCTTGGAAAATTGATGAATGTTATTTGCGCAATTTTCGTTTTGATTGTTGTTGCTATGACAGGAGGAAAAATTCTTTATAAAGAGCAACAGGATTTAGGAATTTATAAAGCTTTAGGATTTCATTCACGATATCTTAGAATTTCTTTTTCCCTACGATTTTTAATCGTTTCGGTATTAGGAGCAGCAATTGGTGTGGTGTTAAGTATCGTTGCAACAGATTTTATTGCTGGAAAGATTTTCATCTTTGTGGGAGTAAGTAATTTTAGTTCTCCAGTAATTGTGCCAGAAATGATTCGGACGGTAGCCTTTGTTGTACTTATGTTCTTTGGTTTCTCATACTTAATTTCACGAAGAATTACAAAGACAAATCCAAGCATTTTGATTGTAGAATAGAATTAAGAGGTTTTAGGCTTCGAATTTTGTAGAGAGGAGCAATATGATGAATATAGAACACAGAAAGATTTACCTTGTAAAGAGTTGTATCAATTATTCCTTGCTGTAGGTTGGGTAACCGAAGAAGAAACAACAATTGGTGGTTTGTATCGTGGAATCCAACCAATTTACCTATATCAGTAGAAATCGGGCATAATTGCATTTCTGACAAGTATAAAAGAAATGGATATGGTTTACGACAAATGCAGGAAGCAGTAAAACGTATCATCGCACAAGGTGCAGAAAAAATTATTGTAACTACAAATGAAATTCTTTTTCCGGCACAACATACTTATGAAAGTGCAGGCTTTAAGTTTGTAAATAAATGTGAAGAACCTAACATTGCAGAATATGTAGGAATGCGAATTAACTATGAAATAATAGTAAGATAAATAGTTTATCCAGGCGCTCGAAAAATTCCAGTTTGTTGGAGTGACAGATTACCATTTTTCGAGTTGTTGTTTCCAAAAAGCACCCGTTCACTTTTGATTAAGTGGACGGGTGTACTTTCGTGAAACCTTAACTAAATGACATTGGAGGATGCCGAGTTATTTATTCAGAAGCAATGGTATGATATAGATAATCAGTCTAATATGGATTGGTAAACAGAAATGGAGAACTTAAGTTAGTTATTATGACAAAGGATATTTTCAATGAATATTTTCGGATTAGAAAACCGAACGGAGAAATAGATATTGAGAAGGAATATTTTGGAATAAAAAATCAGAATTATGAATTAGAGGCAATCACGATTCAAAAACTAAAAAATCCGGCAGAGATTGTTAGAATATGTGAAAGCATTGATATGCCGTTTCCTATTATTAGAAATGGTTATGATGAATTGTATGTAATGAGTTATAAGGAGTATTTGAGAAGAAAAACAATTATAAACATTAGTAAAAAAATTTTTTGAAATAAGACATAATGATAGAAGAGGTTTATTTCAAAAACGTAGTGACTTTTTGAAATAATGAAAAATTATACTTTTGCAAGGATATTTCCCAGTTTTTAAATTTTATTGATTTTGGGAAATAGATAATCTATAATTGAAAATGAGGTGATAAAATTATGAAACTGATAGATAGAACAGGATATTTGCAAAAGTTAATAAATGTTATAGGAACGCCAGATATAAAAGTAATAACTGGTGTTAGGCGTAGTGGAAAATCTAAATTATTGGAAGCCTTTAAGGAATATGTGCAAGAAACATATGTAGATGCAAATATCATTCATATCAATTTTAACTTAACAAAATATGAGGCATACAAGGATTATCATCTGTTACATGATTATATTGAACAATCATATGTTAAGGGAAAAGAGAACTTTGTCTTAATTGATGAAGTACAGATGTGTACAAATTTTGAATTAACGATAAATAGTCTGCATGCAATGGAAAAATTCGATATTTATATAACCGGGTCTAATGCATTTCTATTAAGTTCTGACTTGGCAACCTTGTTTACCGGAAGAACCTTTGAAGTGAAAGTATATCCTTTTTCGTTTAATGAATTTCTTCAATACTATAGCTTGAATGATAATTACACTGCTTTTGACAGATATCTGAAAGAAGGAGGTATGGCAGGTTCTTACCTTTATAAGGAGCAGGAAGCAAAATATGATTATATTGCAGATGTGTTTGATACATTGATAGTGCGTGATATACGACAGAAATATAAAATTCGTAATCGAATTCTGATGGATCGTATTGTTGATTTTTTGATGGACAACATTTCGAATCTGACATCTGCAAGAAATATCGCAGATGCACTTACTAACAACAAAGATAAGATTAATCATAAGACTGTAGGTAGTTATCTGGAATATCTGTGTAATGCTTTTGCATTCTACAAGTTCCGCAGATATGACATACAGGGGAAGAGATATCTAGCCTCAAATGATAAGTTGTATTTGAGTGACCATACTTTCCGCTATGCAAAATTGGGAATAAAGAATTTGGATGTTGGTCGTGTTCTTGAAAATATTGTTGCTATTGAACTTCTCAGGCGAGGTTATGAAGTATATGTTGGAGTCCTTTATAAGAAGGAAATTGATTTTGTTTCTTTGAAACGGAGTGAGAAGATATATATTCAGGTATCCGATAACATCAGTGATGAAAAAACTTTTAAACGTGAAGTAGAACCGCTACTTCAGATTAAGGATGCATACCCGAAGATGGTAATTGCACGAACCAGAAGCGAAGAATATCAGTATGAGGGAATTCGGATTATTGATATTGCAGACTGGCTTGCAGAAGAATGATTATTTCCCGAAATTATATAATAGACAAAAATGGGAAATAGAAGAAATGGTGGTAGTGATGTTTACATTTGAAAAATGTACTTATGATGAATTACAGGTAATACGTCATGAAGCAGATTTGTTATTAAGCGGTTGGACGCTGCTTGAAAAGGAATATATAGATGAAACCGAAAAAATATATGATGAAGACGGAATAATGGTGGCTCTGTGAATTGAGGGATTAGATGGATGATAATCTTACATGACAATACCGATTACATGAGTCGGGATTTTGATATTGTATTTGTCGGTAATGTAAAGGATCTCTTAATCTCTTTTGAAATAAGACGTAGTATTAGAAGATGTGTATTTCAACAACCCAGTGATATTTTGAAATAGAAGAGGTGTAATGAGTGTAATTATTTTAAAATAAGGTGAAAAGTATACGAATTTGTCAGGAATATATGTAGACAGTTTAACAGACCAATTTGGTGTTGAACCAAGAAACTGTTAAGTCATGTATTAGATATAAGTTAGGATGGTAAAGACGAGATGCATTTGATAAAAACAGTTAGAGGAGATATTACAAAACCGTTAGGAGTTCAGGCGATAGTTAACGCTGCTAATAGTTCATTACTTGGCGGTGGTGGCGTGGATGGAGCGATTCATAGAACTGCCGGACCGGAACTATTATTTGAATGTCGTTTGCTTGGAGGATGTAAGACAGGGCAGGCAAAGATTACTAAGGCTTACAATCTGCCTTGTGATTATGTGATTCATACTGTGGGACCGGTATGGAATGGAGGTAAAAAAAACGAAGAAAAATTGCTTACCGATTGTTACTATAATTCTATGCAGGTTGCAATGGATAACGGTATAAGAACCATAGCATTTCCTTCCATATCGACGGGAATTTATCATTTTCCGGTAGAACTGGCTGCAAAGATTGCAGTAAGTACAGTTGCCGGATTCTTGAGTGATCATGAGAATAAATTTGATTTGGTAGAATGGGTATTGTTTGATGAAAATACGGAGACGGTTTATGAAAGAGAAGTAGACAAGTTGTATGGGAATATTCTGAGTGAGAATTAGACATACAGTGATGGAGTTGTTAAATTTATGAAAAGACCAGATAATTAGGAGAATTGAAACATATGAAAAAAATAATAGTATTGTTTTTGTTTAGTATATTATTAATTAGTGGTTGTGGAGCAAAAAATACAACGATTGATAATAAGAACATGAATAATGAAACAAATGGTATGTATAAAAATATTATTGATAGTGAAAATGACACAGAAAATGCAGAAGAAACAGCTATTTCAGAAGAAATAAACATTTCGGAGGAAATGGATGTTGTGGAAGAAGAGACAAAAGTAGTTGAGGCTGAAACAGAGTTGTTTGCCATGTTACCGGATGAATTTTATTTTTCCAGTGGAGCAGGCGGCTGGGGAACAGAGTTGTTTCTGGAGGATGATGGAACCTTTTATGGGCAGCATCATGATTCGGACATGGGATCCATTGGTGAGGGGTATCCTAATGGGACACGATATGTTTGTAATTTTGTAGGGAAATTTACTGAACCTCGCCAGATTAGTGAGTATACATATTCTGCAACAATTGAGTATATGAATATTGAAAGAGAAGGAGAAGAGTATATCGAAGATGGATTCAGATATATTGTAAGTGGTCCTTATGGGTTGGACAATGCAGGTGAAATCAGGTTTTATTTATATGGAACACCGCGTGCAGAACTTCCGGAAGGATTTCTTTCATGGATGCAGGGGACTGATATGGGACCGGATTATTTGAATTGTTTTGGTATATATAATGTGAACGAGGAAACGGCATTTTCCGGTTATATATATGAAGATTATACAGAGCTGCGTAAGTTGGATGGAAAATATGTAAATGATGCCGGAGACGAAGTTATTATTCACTTAGAGTCGGCAATAGAACCATATACGCAGGAATTAGGTTATGTTGAATGGAAGCTTTTTGGTGGAGAAGCAGAACACGGAAGTATTAAGAAAAATCCAATAGGTGGCTTTACGATTTATCTGGATGAATCTGTTTGTTATAATTTTGAAATAACCAATTATGAGGTTGGAGATATGAAATTTTCCGGCGCGGATAAGTGGTCGGAGCATTTTGGAACTTTTATTATGCAGTAGAATGAACGTTGAGATATAATCATTTTATAAAGATGAATGAGAAAAGGATACGGAATTATTTTAATTTGTGGCCGGGGAGAAATTCCCGGCTTTAAGTTTGTCTTACGGCAAATAAATGTATGTATCCTTATGGAAATAATATAGGTTGACTTTCAGAAAGAAAAGCTGTAATATCAAATTATGCAATATATTGCATAAAGGAGGGGAATAATGAATGCTTCTGATGTATTACAGTTGATGGATCACAAATACGCTTTGTTTGGATTGTTTTTTGCATTTCACAACAGACTGCAGACAGTAGGAGACTCTTTTTATGAGGAAATTACCTGCAAACAATTTTTTCTGTTGGCATGTATGAACCTTTATCAGGAAGAGGCACCTACTGCAAATGAACTTGCTAAGACAATGGGATGTTCCAGACAGAATGTGAAAGAAATTTTGAACAGTTTAGAAAAGAAAAAGCTGATTCGTTTAGAAGTTGATAAGGAAGATAAAAGGAAAAGACGTGTATATTTGACAGAGAATGCACTACGCATGGCAAATAAGTATCAGGAAAAGGAAACGAAGTTTCTGAAATACCTGTATGAAGGGATTTCAGAGGAAGAAATAGACAGTGCATACAGTATTATTTCTAAAATTGAAGAAAATTTAAAAAGAATGGGAGGAAATTTAAAGGAATGAAAGTAGTTGTAATTTATAATTCTCAGACAGGTTTTACCAAGCGTTATGCAGAGTGGATAGCAGAAGAAAGCGGTGCGGATTGTTTTGAATTGAGCGAGGCTAAGAAGAAACGTATGGATAATTATGATGCTATCGTTTTTGGAGGCTGGGCATGTGCAGGAGGGATAAGTAAGCTTAGCTGGTTTAAAGGAAATATACATAAATGGAATGATAAAAAATTAATTGCATTTTGTGTCGGAGGAAGTCCTTTAGAAAATCCGGAGATAGAGTCGGCTCTTAGGAAAAATTTTAACGAGGAAGAATGGGAAAAAGTAAATGTATTTTATTGTCCGGGAGGCTTTAATTACGAGAAAATGTCAGCACCTTCCAAGCTTATGATGAAGATGTTTCTTAAAACCTTAAAAGCAAAAAAGGATAAGACAGAAGAGGAAGAAATTATGATAAAAATGATTGCTTCATCGTATGACATTTCGGATAAAAAATATATCGAGCCAATTTTAGAATGTTTAAATAATAATTAAAGAATAGTGAAGGAAAAACGACTCGTAAGCAGCTGGAGGTTGGCTTTGTAGTAAATCAGGGTAGTCAAAGGTATTATATTCAATTAGCCTATGATATGACTTCTGAGGTAATGCAGATTAAAATAAAGCAGAAAAATGGAGTAACAATTTATGAACAACCAATCTTTTAATTATAAACGTATTGCTGAAGGTTATGCAAAAGACCGTCCTTTTTTACACGGTCATGTAATGGAGTTATTAAAAGAAAAACTTCACATTACTGAAAATTTTGAAAACGGACTGGATGTAGGATGCGGTGCCGGTTTATCCACAAAAGCTCTGCGGATGATTTGTGATAAGGTAACAGGAACTGACATTTCAGCTGAAATGGTACAGGCAGCGGCAGCCCTTTATACAGAAGAAGGTTATAATTTCAGACAAAGCAAAGCCGAAGAAATAGAAGCTGCACCGGATACATTTGATATCGTAACAGCCGCCGGTGTCATTAACTGGTTAGACGAAAGCAAGTTTTTGCCATTAATGGGTAGCATTATGAAAAGAAATGGTATTCTTCTTATTTATGATTTTTGGATAACGGATGAGATGGAGGGAAAAGACGGGTTTACTGAATGGTATCAGAAACAATATCTGACGTCTTTTCCAAAGCCACCAAGAAAAGAAAATATCTGGACGGACGAAGATGTAAGACCGCATTTCAAAATATTTTTACAGGAAAATTATAAGACAAGTTATCCCATGGATAAAGAACAATTTATCCGTTTTATGTTGCTTCAATCTAATGTGACCGCTCAGGTGGAAGAAAAAGGACGCAGTCTTGATGAGGTAAGAAACTGGTTTGAAACAACACTTACTCCATTTTTTAAAGAGAACCAGAAAGAAAAACTTGTTTTTGCAGGCTATAATTGGTATTTAAGGAAAACGGATAAATAGTAGAATTGCGCTGATATATTATTAAAGAATAAATAGGTATTGACATCACCCAATGTTGGATATAAAATATAACCAACATTGGATGATTTGCATGTAATGATAAATAGTAAAAGTAATATTTTTGCATCAGTATAGCAAGCGATATTTAATGCTAAAAATTTTGAAAAGAGAATGATATGATTAGAGGAATTATTTTATATTACCTGAATATTAAACCAACACATGGCTATGAAATACAACAATTTATAAGCCTGTCAGGGATGGACCAGTGGACGAAAATCCAATCCGGTTCCATATATTATGCGTTGACAAAGTTGGAGAAAGAAAAAAATATATCTGTGTTACGGGAGGAACGTACAGGTTCACGAGTGCGAAAAATATACGAAATTACACAGCAGGGAAGAGAAACGTTGTTAACAGAGATGAGACAGGAACTGGCAACACCATTATTTAATATTGGTTCAGCCAAATTTATTGTTTCGCCTATTTTATCGTCCCTTCCAAAACAGGAAGTAGAAAGTATTATTGCCTCTCATATTAAAGAATTGCAGAAAACAAAAGCATATTGGGAAAAATGGGAAAAGTTGAAATCCCAGAGTGATAAATATGGACTTACCAGACTTAGTTTTCAGATGTCAATTGCTTCGATTGAACAACAGATTGTATGGCATAACGAGCTTTTGGAGCATTTAGACTACTATATAGAAGAAGCACAGACAATGACCAATATGATAGTGACGTTTGATTTTGAAAAAAGTAAGGATATGGTACAAAGTAATAGTCAAAAATCAAAAATAGATATTCTGGAACAATTAAAGGATACTTTAGAGAAAAATCCGGAAACAGCATTAGAGCATATTAATGCAATGATAGAACAATTGAAAAATAATTAGGGGAGTGTCTTTGAGTAATTTCATATTGAAAAAAAGGAATCTGTAACGATTCCTTAAATAAAAAATAAATATCCAAGATTGGATAATAAATATAGGGTAAGGAGTATATATTATGGAACAATTAAAAGTAGAAAAAATAAGGAAGGTATATGGTAACAAAACAGTAGTGAATGGGATTACATTTTCGGTTCATTCGGGAGAAGTAATTGGGCTTCTTGGAGCGAATGGTGCAGGGAAAAGTACAAGTATTCGAATGATAACAGGAATAGAGGAAATGAAGGAAGGAACGATTTTTTATGAAGGAAAAGATATCGTGAAAAATTATAAAAATTATCAGCAACAAATCGGTGTAGTTCCGCAGGATATTGCATTGTATTTGGATATGAGTGCTTATGATAATGTTGCATTCTTTTGTTCACTTTACGGACATCGTAAAAAAGAATTAAGACGGAGAGTAGAGGAAGCACTTAAATTTGTTGGATTGTGGGAACATAGAAAAGAAAAGCCGGGGCAGTTTTCCGGGGGAATGAAACGCAGATTAAATATTGCCTGCTCCATTGCCCATACACCAAAACTTCTCATTATGGATGAGCCAACAGTTGGTATTGATCCACAGTCGAGAAATCATATTATGGAAAGTATGAAAGAGCTTAACAGACGAGGTACAACAATTATATATGTTTCACATTATATGGAAGAAATTGAACAGTTGTGCAATAGAATTATTTTAATGGACCACGGTACGATTTTGGAAAACTGTAGCAAGGATAAGTTGAAGGAAAAATATCAATCTAAGGGATTTAATACGTTGGAAGAAATTTTTCTGCATATTACAGGAAAAGAATTAAGGGATGAGGTGGTTTAAAGGATGGCAGCATTTACAGCTTTATTAAAAATGAATATCAGACGCAGATTGTGTGACGGATTTGTGGTTGGATATAATATGATTTTTCCGATAATTATGATTGTATTGCTTGGAGGACTATGTAGGAACAACTTCTATGGTGGCATTACAAGCTATCAATACTATACAGTGGTGATGATTCCGTTTAGCATTGTGATGGCAATGATTACAGCCAGCTATGCAGGCAAAGATGATGCTTATGCAAAGACGGCAGAGAGGATTCTGTTGACACCTGTATCTTCGAAAGCAATTGTGATAGCAAAAGTTTTATCATGCAGTATGGCAATCTTTTTATGCAGTATACCGGTATATTTTGGTGCAGCTTTAGTTACAGGAATTGAGACAGACAATACCTTTTATGTAATTATGTTATTTTTAACATTATCATTTGCAATAACGGCATTAGGAACTGTGATTGGATTAGGAATGAAAAATTTTCTTAGGATAAAAAATATAATGAATATTCCGATTATTTTATTTGCGATTATGGGTGGTACATTTTTTCGAATAGGTTCGACACAACAAACGGAAAACATACTTTTGAATTTATCACCCCTCAGATGGATTAACAGGTGCTTATTTTTGCTTTTATTTGATGGGAATGTCACTTTATTAATAGAGGTGAGCATTGTACTATTTGCTTTGGGGCTGGTGTTTACTATGATTGCAATATATACATTTAAGAAGGGAGAATATATGTATGGGAATTTATCTGGTTATGAAAAATAATTTAAAAAGATTATTTGCCAATAAAATGACGTATCTGCTTATGTTTATTATGCCTGTGATGATCGTAGTGGGAGGAATGGCAGGCACTCAAATTTCGTTAAATAACATTTGTGTTGGGATTATAAATCAGGAGGAAAGTATATTAGATAAATGGAAAAAATTCGAAAATGTACAATACCAAATTATAGAAGGAGAAGTAGTGCAGACAGATTTCATTATGGGAAACTATGATTACATAGTTGATTTGAAAAATGAAAGTGAAGTAGGGCAGTTTCAGGAAATATTACAGGAAAAAAGCAAAAATGAAAAGAAGACCATATCAACATTTGAAAGACAGATAGCGATGCTTATGACAGCATATTTTGTGATTGCCACCTTATATGCCACAAAATTTATTGCAGACAGGGAGCAGGGAATGATAGAAAGATTTAGTATGTCGGGGAAAAAGTCAGCAGAGTACTTAGGAGGCTATGTATTATCTACTTCAGTTATGGTAAGTTTTCAGGTAAGTATAGCTGTTCTTGGTTTTTGTATGTTAGAAAAGAAAGTGGATTGCTTAAAAATGTTGGCGGTAATTTTGATGATAAGCAGTATTACCACGGCTTATGGAGTTGTGCATGCATTTCTTTGTAAAAGAGAGATGACAGCTAATATTTTGGCATCGTCGTTGGCAGTTGTGTTATCCATTTTAGGAGGAACGTTTGTAGCTGTTGAAGAAATGCCGAAGATGATACAGTTTTTTAGTGTAGTAAGTCCGATTCGCTGGGTGTTGGAATATTTTATTGCCTGATAATCTTATTTTTGCTATAATACGAATAATTGTGACAAAAAAGTCATAAAAGAGAGGAAAGATAAAAATGATAGCAACAATTAAGTTTTGTCTGATAGCAACGATTGTCATTTATTTGATGGTGATGCTTGCAATCGGATTCGTATTCAGCAAGAAAAACAGTAATAGTGAGGACTTTTATCTTGGCGGTCGTAAAATGGGACCGATTGTAACTGCCATGAGTGCAGAAGCAAGTGATATGTCTAGCTGGTTGCTGATGGGACTTCCGGGATTAGCGTATTTGTCAGGAATTTGTGATCCGGCATGGACAGCAATCGGGTTAGGGATTGGAACATGGGTCAACTGGTTAATCGTAGCCAGAAGACTTCGTCGTTATTCTGCAAATATCAATGCAATTACGGTTCCGGAGTTTTTCTCAAAAAGATATCATGATAAAGCAAATATTTTAAATGTAATTGCAGCGGTTGTAATTATTGTATTTTTTATTCCGTATACGGCATCCGGTTTTGCTGCATGCGGTAAGTTATTCAACAGTTTATTTGGCGTGGATTATATGACAGCAATGATAATTTCCGCATTAGTAATTGTAGGATATACGATTATGGGTGGATTCCGTGCTGTGTCAACAACGGATTTGATTCAAAGTATTGTTATGACAATGGCACTTGTAGTAGTAGTTTGCTTTGGTATTTCCACAGCAGGCGGTGTGGATGCAGTTATTGAAAATGCAAAAGCGTTGCCGGGATATCTTAGCATGAATGCTTCTTATGATCCTGTAAGTGGTACTTCGGGAACATATGGAGCAATCACAGTTGTATCTACGCTTGCGTGGGGGCTGGGATACTTTGGAATGCCACATATCCTGCTTCGATTTATGGCTGTGGAAGATGAAAAAAAATTAGTCTTATCCCGTCGTATTGCAACAGTCTGGGTATTTATTGCAATGGCAGTAGCGATTTTTATTGGTGTTGTAGGTCTGGGAATGACAAAAGCAGGTGCTTTAGAGTTCTTAGAAGGCAGCAGCAGTGAAACAATTATTGTTAAAATTGCAGGATTGATTAGTTCACATGGTATTTTCCCTGCAATTGTAGCAGGCATTATTTTGGCAGGAATCTTAGCAGCAACCATGTCAACAGCAGATAGTCAGATGTTGGCAGCGGCTTCCAGTGTGTCACAAAATATTGTGCAGGATTTCTTACATATAAAATTATCCGAGAAGAAAAGTCTGGTGGTTGCACGTATTACCATTGTTGCAATTAGCTTGATTGGAATTATTCTTGCGCGTGATCCTAATTCCAGTGTATTTGGTATTGTATCCTTTGCCTGGGCTGGTTTTGGCGGTGCATTTGGTGCGGTAACTTTATGTGCTTTATTCTGGAAGAGAAGTAACCGTTGGGGTGCATTGGCAGGTATGGTAAGTGGCGGAATCATGGTATTTGTCTGGAAGTATGTTGTTCGTCCTATCGGTGGAATCTGGAATATATATGAGTTGCTTCCGGCATTCTTGGTATCTTTATTCTTTATTATAGTGGTAAGTTTACTTACAAAGACACCGGATGAAAGCATAGAAAAAGAATTTGAAGAAGCAAAATAAAGGGAAAACGATAGAAAAAGAGAGATAAGCAGATTTTTGACAAAGGGTTCGCTTATCTCTTTTTTTCTACCGTTGTTCATTATGTGTTTGTATTATATGTCTGCTGTTTTTTGAAAAAAATTACCTTATTATCGACATCCAAGCTGCCAAAAAGCTACAGCACTTGCCGCTGCAACGTTCAATGAATCTACGCCATGAGACATAGGAATGCGCACGGTGTAATCGCAATCGGAAATCGTACAGGATGCCAGTCCGTCACCTTCTGTACCAAGTACGATGGCAAGTTTTTCCTCAGATATAAGTTTCGGGTCATCAATACTGATAGAGTTGTCACTTAATGCCATAGCGGCGGTTTTAAATCCCATTGTTTGAAGTAATTTCATTCCCGGTTGAGGCCATTCTGCAGAGTCAGTGCCAAAGTACGTCCAAGGGACTTGAAAGACAGTCCCCATGCTGACTCTGAGGGAACGGCGGTATAAAGGATTGCTGCATGCAGGAGTAAGCAGCACGGCATCCATGTTCAGTGCGGCAGCAGAGCGGAAAATAGCGCCTACATTGGTAGGATTGACAACATTTTCCAGTATGGCAATTCGTCTTGCACCGGCACATACATCTTCAATGCTTGGTAATTGCAGGCGGCGCATGGCACAGAGCATTCCACGGGTTAATTGAAAGCCGGTCAGTTTTGTTAGTACATCGAAATCGGCAGTGTAAACAGGGATTTCACCGCAACGGTTAATAATGTCCCGTGCCTGAGTTTCGATGTGTTTTCGTTCTACTAAAATGGAAACAGGTACATATCCGGCATCAAGGGCCCGTTCAATTACCTTAGGACTTTCGGCAATGAAAAGTCCTAAGTCCGGCTCGTAGAGACGGAGCAATTGTACTTCTGTAAGTCGGGCATATATATCTAGTTCAGGTGCCTCAAAATCAGTTATTTCGATAATGTTTGACATGGTTTTTCTCCTCTATTTACTAAATTCTTTTTCCATAACGTACTGCAAGAATGCATGAAAATGTTTCGATATCCATTTATTTCTATGATATATAAGTTGCTTCCAAATATCAATTTCAAAATCTACAATGTCCAAATAGATAAGAGTTCCTTCGGCAACTTTCTTTTCTGTTACAAAATCAGGCAAAAAGGAAATACCCACACCTTTTTCCAATGAGGTTGTGATAAGGTCCGTTCTGCCAATTTCCAATACAGGTTGAATATTCAGAGACATTTTGGCAAGTGTTTCATCAAAAATGCGCCGGTAGCCCATCTTTTTTTCTGTCAGAATAAAAGGATATTCAAGAATGTCCCTAATAGAAAGATTTTTTTTCTTTGCAAGAGGAGAGAGGGAGCTGGTGACAAAGTGTGTGGAAATACGTTCTTCCTTTGCAATAATATAGTCCTGATGATATACATGACTGTCCAGAGTAAATATAACATCCGCTTCATTGTGGTTCAATATCCGAAACATATCATCCGTATCGGCAGTAGAAAATTTTAAGGAAATCTTAGGGTAGTGCTTATAAAAATCACTATAATTCTGGGTCATCATCATTTCACAAATGGAGTCCGGTGTAACAATATGAATATGCCCGGAAATTTCAAGGGAGTTATTCAGGTTTTGCTTAAATTCATCGGTAAGATGCCTGATTTTCTGTGCATAAGCAAGCACTTCGCGTCCTTTTTCAGTTAAACTGATTGTGTGGTTAATCCGTTCAAAAAGCATACAATCCAGTTCTGTTTCCAATTGTTTAATTTGAAAAGAAACTGTTGATTGAGAATATCCGAGTGATTGTGCTGCTTTTGTAAAGCTGTTTAATTCTGCAACATGAACAAATGTAATTAGATTTCTGATTTCCATAGTTCCTCCATTGAAATTTTCGATTACCTCTATCTAAATCATCAATTTTCTTAATTGTAAAGAATATTATATACTAAATATAATAAATTGACAAATTTTTTGGAGGGTTATGTAATGCCAGAGATAAAGTTTTATAATAGGGAACCGGTACCAATGGAGATGCACAAAGTAAAAATTGTGCAGAAACTGAATTTATTACCGGCAAGAGAAAGATTGGCAAAAATGAAGGAAGCAGGATTTAATACGTTCCTGTTACATAATGGCGATATTTTTATGGATATGTTAACAGATTCCGGTGTAAACGCCATGAGTGATAATATGCAGTCAGCGATGCTTCGTGCAGATGATGCATATGCCGGAAGCGAAACATTTTATCGGATGAGAGACAAGCTGGAAGAAATTTTTGGAATCAAATATTTACTTCCGACACATCAGGGACGTGCCTGCGAACATATTATTGCACAGCATTTTGTAAAACCGGATAACTGTGTCATTATGAACTATCATTTTACAACATCCAAAGCACATGTAACCCGTTTGGGTGGTCGTGTGGAAGAGCTGGTAAAGGATGAAGGACTTGTTTCTAAGAGTACTTTACCTTTTAAAGGAAATATTGATCTTGATAAGGTAAAAGCCTGCATTGAAAAAGAAGGTGCAGATAATATTGCATATATGAGACTTGAGGCAGGAACAAACCTGATTGGCGGACAGCCTATTTCCTATGAAAATATGAAAGAAGCAACCGAATTAGCAAAAGCAAACGGTATTTTAACGATTTTGGATGCGTCTTTACTTCAGGACAATCTGTATTTCATTAAAACACGGGAAGAGTCCATGAAAGATAAATCCATTCGTGAAATTACAAGAATGATTGCAGATTTATTTGATATCATTTATTTTTCTGCCCGTAAATTCGGATTTGGCCGTGGTGGCGGAATTTTAGTTCGTGATGAAAAAATGTTCCATGAAATGGAAGACTATATTACCATGTTTGAAGGTTTCTTAACTTATGGCGGTATGTCTGTGAAGGAAATGGAATCTTTGATTATTGGTTTTGATGAAACCATGGACTTAGATGTGATTTCTCAGGGACCGCAGTTCATTAATCACTGTGTGAAAGAGTTGGATAAGTGTGGTATACCGATGATTACACCGGGTGGTGGTCTTGGTGCACATATTGATGCGAGGGAAGTGGTTAGTCACATTCCGTCAGAGGAATATCCGGCTGGTTCTTTAGTTGCTGCATTATATCTTTGCGGTGGCATCAGAGGAATGGAGAGAGGAACTTTGTCAGAGGAACGTAATGCGGATGGTACAGAACATATTGCATCCGTGGAAATGGTTCGTCTTGCATTTCCAAGAAGAGTGTTTACATTATCTCAGACAGAATACGTGATTGACAGAGTGAAGTGGTTATATGACCATAGAGAATTGATTGGCGGCCTTAAGTTTGTACATGAGCCAAAGACATTACGTTTCTTTACCGGAAGACTGGAGCCTGTTTCAGACTGGCCGGAGAAACTGATTGAAGCGTATATTGCAGATTTTGGTGAAGACCAGTAAGTTAAGAGTTTGAAAGTTGTGTTTTAAGAGAAGTTTTGGACATATGGGGTATGTAGTAATATAATAGAGGCAGGTAATACAAAAATTTTCGGATTTTGTTTTACCTGCCTTTGAATATTAATCGAAAAGAGTGTGGATTGTCATGATAGAATCAAGATGTGGAATCAGATGTGGTACATGTGAGTATAAAGAACAAATGAATTGTAAAGGGTGCATACATATAAGTAAGCCTTTTTGGGGCGAAAGCTGTCCGGTTAAATTTTGTTGTGAAGAGAAAAAGTTAGAGCATTGCGGTCAGTGTGACGAATTTCCTTGTGAATTGTTGAGACAATTTGCTTATGACGAGAAAGAAGGGGATGACGGAAAAAGAATTGAGCAATGTCGGTGCTGGAAGGTTGAAACGGATTGTAAACTGCACTGGCTGGATGATTTTCTGCAAAGCTTTAAGGGAGTAACAAGAGATTATAAAGAGGAATGGGGCTGGATAAGGTATATGGTCGGGGAGAAGATGTTTGCGGCACTATTGAAACTGGATAAAGAGGGGAGCAGACTAAGTGATGCTGTGACAATAAAATTAGATGTCTTGGAAGGTGAATTTTTAAGAAAACAATATAAAGATATTATTCCCGGGTATTATATGAATAAACAGCACTGGAATACTGTTTATCTGGATGGGAAGGAAGTAACGGAAGAATTAATAAAGGATTTAATCGAGAAATCATATAAATTAGTATTAAGTGGATTGAGTAAAAAGATGCAGAACGAAATAAGTAATCTTTAAGGAAAACTGTTATAAAAAGTATAAAAAATATTGCAGAAAGGTAAAAATTGGACTTGTAAATTATAGGCATATTAGATATAATATAAGTAACCTGAAATGTTCGATAACTCTTGTTGTTTTGAACCTACAGTTACTTTAAACGGGATTCCTACATTGCCATGTGGATGTCAGGCCTCCATTACGCAGGGGAAGGCAGAAGGATGGTTGCGGTTACCCACCTAGCATCAGCTAGGAGTCAAAAGACAAGAACCGGCATTTTGGGAGATATACGAAAGAAATGAAAAGCAGCCCTTTGAGGCTGCTTTTTTCAGCTAAACAGACAGGAGTGTCTATAACAAGAATTTTTATGGAAAAATATTAATATATTAGATGTACAAGATATATTGCTAAATTTATGTCCGTGATATGTACAGGACGTGCGAAAGGTATGGTTACTATTATGAATCGAAATCAAAGAATACGAATAAAGCTTATTCTAATTTTTGTTGGGATAATTTTTCTTGCTGTTCTTACGGTAGTAAATATAAATGAGCTGGGAAAGATCAGTCAGAAGAAAGGGGAGTACATACCACTTTATCGGGCGATACTTTTGATGGAAACGGTAGAACCTTCATTAAAGAAAAATGCAGACTTTGCAGCGTTAAAATCAGAAAGTCAGAAAGCAGAAGCATCCGAATATCTGACCTACGGACAATATGTGGTACTTTGTACTGCGGCAGAGAAAGAAGGGATGGTATATCCGTTATATGAAAAAGAATATAAAGAAGAATTTTATGTAACAAAAGAAGATTTTGAAGCCATGTATGCAGTGTTTTTACAGGCGTTTGATATGGAAGGAAAAATGCAGGCGAAATCTGTTACTGTACTTGGAGGAAAGGAAAATGTTGCACTTTATGACGGTGCAAAGCTGCAAGAGGGGGAAGTATTGACAAAAGAGGGAATTTATCCGTTTGCAGATAAGGCAGTTTTAAAATGTCGTTTTCAGACAGCGGAATTCTATTTTTATGAAAATAATTTGATAACAGTCAAAGAAATTACAGACGATAAATATGAGATGAGAAACATATGGGTAATGGAGTCCGACGAGAAAGATGGAATTCGGGTGTTTTTTGATGGGTATGAAGTTACGCTGTTATCGGAGGAGATGGAAGGAGACGTACAGAAAAAAATTGAAAGAGAGCAGATTGCAGATTTGCGTTTTGAAAAGGGAGTTTTGAAAAAAGGTGTATCCAAAACAGATAAGTTGAACGGAAAAATTCTGAATATAAAAGAAAACAGTGTTACATTGGAAGGAAAAGGTGATTTTGAGCTGGCGGATAATTTCAAGGCATACAGACTGTACGGAACTTTGGAACAGATAAACAAAGAGGACTTGATTGTGGGATATGATTTTACGGATTTTGTTATAGAGGATGGAAAAATTTGTGCCGGACTTGTGATAAAAGAAGAAAAAATGCAGAACATAAGGGTTCTGATTAAAAATAATGGATTTGCAGGGCTTGAACACGAAGAAGTAAAGCTGAGTTGTGATACGGATTTTTCGATAACTTATGGAAAGGCAGAAGATATAAAAACAGATAATTTTAAAGCCGGGGAAACAGTTGTTATAAAAAGAGACAGTGATTACTTTAAAGGACAGCGTGTTATTATTAAACCGTCGGCTTTGTCTGGAAAAGTAAAACTGCTTCATATGAATCGCAGCCAGGGAGTACCGGAATATAGGGGAAGCATAGAATTGATGCTTGAAGACGATAATATTTACGTTATAAATGAAGTACTTTTGGAAGAATACTTATATTCTGTAGTTCCGAGTGAAATGCCGGCTTCTTATCCTTCGGAAGCATTAAAAGCACAGGCAGTATGTGCCAGAACCTATGCCTATGCAAAAATGTTACATTCACCGCTTGCATGGTATGGTGCTCATGTAGATGACAGCACGGCTTATCAGGTGTATAACAATATTGCGGAGAAGGCAGAGGCAACAAAGGCGGTAAAGGAAACGGCGGGAGTGCTTCTTGCTCATGAAGAGGAGCTGGTAGGGGCTTATTATTATTCTACTTCCTGTGGCTTTGGTACAACGGCTGATGTATGGAAGGGCGGAAATGGGGACATTCCGTATTTGCAGGCAAAGGATATCGGAAACGGGCAGGGAGGATATACGGCAGAAAATCTGACGGATGAGGAAAACTTTGAAAAATTTATATTAGAAAAGGAAGAAAATGATTTTGAAAAAGAAGAAGGTTGGTATCGGTGGTCTTATACCGTAGAAGAAATAGCTTCTGAGAAAATAGAGGAAAGACTAAAGTCCAGGCACGGTGTAAACGGGCAGCTGATTTTGACTTTAAATAAAGATGGGGAATACGAAAGTAAGGAAATTAAAAATATCGGACAGATAGACGATATTTATGTAGAGAAAAGAAATCCGGGTGGTGTAGCAGATGAACTGATTATCGTGGCAGAAAATGCACAGATAAAAGTAATATCTGAGTATAATATCCGCTATGTTTTGAATAACGGCGAAGCGAAGGTGCAAAGACAGGATGGCAGTGAAGTTGCTTCGACGAGTCTGTTGCCAAGTGCTTTTTGTGTGATTCATGTTAAAAAGGAAGATGAAGAAATAACCGGATATACTGTGAATGGAGGCGGTTACGGTCATGGTGTCGGAATGTCCCAGAACGGAGCAAAATCTATGGCAAAGCAGGGCTGGAATTATCAGGATATTTTGTCTTTCTTTTTCGAGGGAAGCAGCCTTAAGCCAATGTAAGAGTGGCAAAATACATTAAAAAGGCGAAGGGAAAAATAACTTGAAAAGCGACATAAAGAGCAAGTTAAAAAAGCAATTAAAAGTGCAACTTTGGGAGAAAAAGATGTTTAAAAAAATTATTAGGAGTTTACGTGAGTTTACAGCAAGCATATCAAGAAAAAATATAAGTGCTTTTTCGGCAAGTACGGCGTTTTTCTTGTTTTTATCCTTAATTCCTATGTTGGCGGTAATTTGTGCGGTTTTACCATACACCCCTTTAACCGCAAAGAATCTTCTTTTTGTGATAGATGGTTATGTGCTTGATACGGTAAATCCAATGGTAAGAGTGATTGTTGAGGACGTTTATTCAAGGTCTGCCGGAATTTTATCTATTGCAATTGTAGGTACACTCTGGTCAGCCGGGAAAGGCATGCTTGCTCTGATAAGAGGATTGAATGTTATCAATGGTGTAGAGGAAGATAGAAATTATTTTGTATTAAGGGCAGTGGCTTCGTTTTATACGCTGATTATGATTATAGTGATTATTTTATCGCTTTTTCTGATGGTTTTCGGAAATATACTGATAAATTTGTTTTTAAGAGATTTTCCGCAGGTATTGCCCCTATTTGAAATGTTAATGCATTTTCGGTTTGTTTTTTCATGGATGGTGTTAACACTTGTATTTACGATGATTTATACGTTTGTACCAAACAGAAAAATGCGGTTTCGTGAACAGTTGACAGGTGGCATGTTTGCGGCAGTGGTCTGGAGTGTTTTTTCATGGTGCTTTTCTATGTATGTAGATTGCTATGAGGGATTCGGCACTTATGGTAGTCTGGCAACCATTGTAATCATAATGCTTTATTTGTATTTTTGTATGTATATTATATTGATTGGAGCCTATATAAACAGTTATTTGAAGAAAAAGGGCGGAGTGAAGCGGCATTGGGAAGAAATAAAAGAAAATAAAACATGACTTTAGAAGGCATTTTGGAAGGATTTGGTGCAGAAGTCTTGACAAAAGCCTGCTTTTTCACTAAAATTAGTAATCAGTAAAGAAAAAGGCAATGAAGGTGTCAGTAGAGAGTCATTTTCTTTCAGAGAGAGGAAATCACCGGCTGTAAGTTTCCTTAAGTTCAGATGATAATCGAATTTCCCACCGGAGCTTCTTATATGAACGCCAGAGTTAAATGCGCCAGTAGTTTAAGACGTTTACAGCACGTTACGCTGATAAGAGTCTGATAGAATTCTATCAGGAATTTGGGTGGTACCGCGGAATATTTCGTCCCTTGCATTTTGTGCAAGGGACTTTTTTGCGCGAATAAGCAGAGTCAGGAGGACATATTTTCAGATGTCATGCCTGCATGAACAGCTGAAAATGTGCAAATAGCACCTCCGCAACTTACCTTAGAAATAAATTACAGAGAGGAAAGAAATAGAAAATGAAAGAAAAGTTAGATCAGATTAAGACAGAAGCACTTAATAAAATTGAGAACAGTACTTCACTGGAAAACCTGAATGAAGTCCGTGTAAACTATCTTGGAAAAAAGGGTGAGCTTACAGCAGTTTTAAAAAGTATGAAAGATGTAGCACCGGAAGACCGTCCGAAAGTTGGTCAGATGGTAAATGAAGTAAGAGAAGAAATCGAAGGCGCTTTGGAAAAATCTATTTCCCGGATGGAAAAAGCTCTTCGTGAAGCAAAAATGAAAGAAGAAGTAATCGACGTTACGCTTCCTGCAAAGAAAAACAATGTAGGTCATCGTCATCCAAATACCATTGCTTTGGAAGAAGTAGAACGTATCTTTATCGGTATGGGCTATGAAGTAGTGGAAGGTCCGGAAGTAGAAAAAGATTATTACAACTTTGAAGCATTAAATATTCCGAAGGATCATCCGGCAAGGGACGAACAGGATACATTTTATATTACAGAGGATATTGTCCTTCGTACACAAACATCTCCGGTACAGGTTCGTGAAATGGAAAAAGGAAAACTTCCTATCCGTATGATTGCACCGGGAAGAGTATTCCGTTCTGATGAAGTAGATGCAACACATTCTCCTTCCTTCCATCAGATTGAAGGACTTGTTATTGACAAGAATATCACATTTGCAGATTTAAAAGGAACACTTGCTGAGTTTGCAAAAGAGTTGTTTGGAGAAGATACAAAAGTAAAATTCAGACCGCATCATTTCCCGTTCACGGAGCCGAGTGCCGAAGTAGACGTAACATGTTTTAAATGTGGCGGAAGTGGATGTCGTTTCTGTAAAGGAAGCGGATGGATTGAAATTTTAGGTTGCGGTATGGTTCATCCGAATGTATTAAAAATGAGTGGCATTGATCCGGAAGAGTATTCAGGATTTGCTTTTGGTGTAGGATTGGAGCGTATTGCTCTTTTGAAATATGAAATTGATGATATGAGACTGTTATACGAAAATGACAGCCGTTTCTTAAAACAGTTCTAAGAATTGCAGGAAATGCAAGAAACTGATGAATCTTAGAAGCAACAATTATAGGAAAACTAAGCAACTGATTATTCATAGAAGAACAATTACAGGAAGAACAATTGTAGAAAATTAAGAAATTGATTATTAAAAAAGTAGCAACTACGAATAGTCAGGATTTGGAAGGAGCAAATAAAGAAGATGAATACAGCATTATCATGGATTAAAGCATATGTACCTGAATTAGAATGCGAAGATCAGGAATATTTTGATAAAATGACCCTTAGCGGAACAAAGGTAGAAGGGTATGAAAGATTAGACAAAAATCTGGAAAAAATCGTTGTAGGACAGATCGAAAAAATCGAAGGACACCCGGATGCGGATAAGCTGATTGTGTGTCAGGTAAATGTAGGCAGCGAAACCATTCAGATTGTAACCGGAGCATCTAATGTTAAAGAGGGTGACAAAGTGCCGGTTGTATTAGATGGCGGTAAGGTTGCAGGTGGACATGACGGCGGACCGCTTCCTGAAAACGGAATTAAAATCAAAGCAGGAAAATTACGTGGTGTACCATCAAACGGAATGATGTGTTCCGTAGAAGAATTAGGTTCCAGCAGAGAAATGTATCCTGAAGCACCGGAAGAAGGTATTTACATTTTCGGTGATGATGTGGAAGTAGGAAGTGATGCAATTGAAGCATTGGGACTTCGTGATACTGTTTTTGAATATGAAATTACATCAAATCGTGTAGACTGTTACAGTGTTTTAGGTATTGCAAGAGAAGCAGCAGCTACATTCAGAAAACCTTTCGTACCTCCGGTAGTGGAAGTAAAGGAAAACGGAGAAGATGTAAATGACTATATTTCTGTTGAAGTAGAAGATAAAGAGCTTTGTACAAGATATTGTGCAAGAGTATGTAAAAATATCAAAATTGGTCCTTCACCGAAATGGATGCAGAGAAGACTGGCTGCAAGCGGAATTCGTCCGATTAACAATTTGGTTGATATTACGAACTATGTTATGGAAGAATACGGACAGCCGATGCATGCGTTTGATTTGGATACGATTGCAGGAAATAAAATTATTGTTCGTCGTGCAAAAGACGGAGAAGAATTCCAGACATTAGACGGACAGATGAGAAAATTGGATTCTGATATTTTAATGATTTGTGATGCGGAAAAAGAAATTGGTATCGCAGGTATTATGGGTGGTGAAAACTCCAAAATTACAGATAATGTAAAAACGGTTCTTTTTGAAGCGGCTACTTTCAATGGTCCGAATATCCGTAAATCTGCAAAAAGACTTGGACTTCGTACAGATGCTTCCGGTAAATTCGAAAAAGGACTTGACCCGAACAATGCAAAAGCTGCCATTGACAGAGCTTGTCAGTTGATTCAGGAATTAGGCTGTGGTGAAGTAGTAGGCGGTACCGTAGATGTATGCGAACCGATAAAGAAAAATCCGGCAATTAAATTTGAACCGGAAAAAATCAATAAATTTCTTGGCACAGATATTTCTAAAGAAGAAATGCTTAATATTTTCAGTATGCTTGAGTTAGACTATAACGAAGCGACAAATGAAATTACAGCACCATCTTTCCGTCAGGATGTAAACTGCTTTGCAGATGTAGCAGAGGAAGTGGCAAGATTTTACGGTTATGATAAGATTCCGGTTTCTCTTCCAAGCGGTGAGGCAACTACAGGTAAGCTTTCCTTTAAACTTCGTATCGAAGCAAAGGCTAGAGAAATTGCGGAATTCTGCGGGTTCTCTCAGGGAATGACCTATTCCTTTGAAAGTCCAAAGGTTTTTGACAAGTTAATGCTTCCTGAAGATAGTGAATACAGAAAGGCTGTGAAAATTTCCAATCCTTTAGGAGAAGATTTCTCTATTATGAGAACAGTATCTTTAAATGGTATGTTGACAAGCCTTGCAACAAATTACAACAGAAGAAATAAAGATGTACGTCTTTACGAATTAGGAAATGTATATCTGCCAAAACAGGTGCCGGTAACAGAGCTTCCGGAGGAAAGAATGCAGTTTACACTTGGTATGTACGGTGAAGGTGATTTCTTTACAATGAAAGGTGTAGTAGAAGAGTTCTTTGACAGCCTTGGAATGAGAAAGAAAGCTGTATATGATCCGAATGCAGGAAAGACATATTTGCATCCGGGACGTCAGGCAACTATTGCTTATGATGGTGTAGTGGTAGGCTATCTTGGTGAAGTACATCCGGAAGTTTTGGATAATTACAATATTGGCACAAAAGCTTATGTTGCAGTTCTGGATATGCCTGAAATTGTGAAGATGGCTTCTTTTGACCGTAAATACGAAGGTATTGCAAAATTCCCTGCGGTAACTCGTGATATCAGTATGGTTGTACCGAAAGAGATTTTGGTTGGTCAGATTGAAAATATGATTGAACAGCGCGGTGGAAAGATTTTGGAATCTTATGCTTTGTTTGATGTTTATGAAGGTGCACAGATTAAGGAAGGATTTAAGTCTGTGGCGTATTCTATTTCTTTCAGAGCAAAGGATAGAACTTTAGAGGAAGCGGATGTGACTGCGGCGATGAAGAAAATACTTAATGGGCTGGAAAGTATGGGAATTGAGTTGAGAGCTTAATTGCAGCCCTGACTTATGTCGTGAAAAAGTTAAGCTGGTGAGAGTTTGAGTAATTTGAAAAGAAGGTAGGACAATATGGAGAATAAGAATACTTGGGAATTACTTGATGAGAAGCAGTTGAAGGAAGTGGAAGTGCTTTCTAAGGAGTATATGAACTTTCTGGATAATGGGAAGACGGAGAGGGAATGTGTTGACACGATTGTAAATATGATTGAAGAGGAAGGCTATAGAGAGCTGGAGGCTTTGGTAAAGGAAGGGACGAAGCTGAAACAGGGAGATAAGGTGTATGCGGTCTGGATGAATAAGGCTGTGGCTATGTTTCAGATTGGAAGTAAGTCCTTTGCGGAAGGTATGAATATTTTGGGTGCACACATTGATTCTCCGCGTCTGGATGTGAAACAGAATCCTTTGTTTGAAGAAGGTGGATTTGCTTATCTGGATACGCATTATTATGGTGGTGTGAAGAAGTATCAGTGGGTGACGATTCCGCTTGCTCTGCACGGTGTGATGATTAAAAAGGATGGTACTTGTGTAGAGATTAATATCGGTGAGGAAGAGGACGATCCTGTATTTTTCATTTCTGATTTGTTAATTCATTTGGCCGGGGAGCAGTTGGATAAGAAGGCTGCTAAGGTAATTGAAGGTGAAGCGTTGGATTTGATTGTCGGAAATAAGCCACTTGTAATAAAGAAGGATGATGATAAGAAGAAAAAGAAGGAAAGCGGAAAAGAAGCAGTTAAGAAAGGGATTCTTGCCATCTTAAAAGAAATGTATGATGTGGAAGAGGAAGATTTCATTTCTGCAGAACTAGAAGTAGTTCCGGCAGGCAAAGCAAGAGAGGCCGGTCTTGACAGAAGCATGATTTTGGCGTATGGTCAGGATGATAGAGTTTGTGCCTTTACCTCTGTAAAAGCAATGTTGGAAACCAAAAAGACAGACAGAACCGCATGCTGTATTTTGGTTGATAAAGAAGAAATCGGAAGCGTGGGTGCTACCGGAATGCAGTCCAGATTTTTTGAAAACACATTGGCAGAAGTGATGAATCTGGCAGGAGAATACAGCGAATTAAATGTGCGCAGATGTTTGGCGGCTTCCTGTATGCTTTCTTCTGATGTAAGTGCCGGTTTTGATCCTTCTTATGCAGCAAGCTTTGAAAAGAAAAATGCGGCATTTTTAGGAAATGGTATGGTATTCAATAAATTTACGGGTGCCAGAGGAAAATCCGGTTCAAATGATGCGAATGCGGAGTATATGGCACATATTCGTGCTATCTTTGAGGAAGATAACATTAACTTCCAGACAGCAGAGCTTGGAAAAGTAGATGTAGGCGGAGGCGGAACGATTGCGTATATTCTTGCACTTTATGGAATGAATGTGATTGACAGCGGTGTGGCTGTTCTTAATATGCATGCACCGTGGGAAGCAACAAGTAAAGCAGACGTTTACGAAACAAAGAGAGGTTATAAGGCTTTCTTGAAAAAAGCAAGTCTGTAGTTTTTTGAAATAATAAAGTTTAACAGTCCGTTTTTATAAGAAACATTCTTTTAAAACGGACTGTTTATGGATTATAGAAAGGCATGGATAATATTATGTCAGAATTAAAGAAATCAGATTTTTATTTTGACTTACCGGAGGAGTTGATTGCCCAGGATCCTTTGGAGGACAGAGCAAGTTCGAGACTTTTGGTTCTTGATAAGGAGACAGGAGAAGTAGAACATCATATTTTTAAAGAAATTATTGATTATTTAAAAGAAGGCGATTGTCTGGTTTTAAATAATACAAAGGTAATTCCGGCAAGGCTTTTAGGATGTAAGGAAGATACCGGAGCGGCGGTAGAAGTACTCTTGTTAAAAAGAAAAGAAAATGATGTGTGGGAGACGCTTGTAAAACCGGGAAAAAAAGCAAAACCGGGAACGAAGCTGGTATTTGGAGACGGACTGTTAAAGGCAGAAGTGCTGGAAACAGTAGAAGAAGGTAATCGTCTTATTCAATTTTCTTATGAGGGGATTTTCGAAGAGGTTTTGGACAAGCTGGGAGAAATGCCGCTTCCACCATATATTACACATAAATTGCAGGATAAGAACCGTTATCAGACGGTTTATGCCAAGTATGAAGGTTCTGCGGCAGCACCTACGGCAGGTTTACATTTTACAAATGAACTGCTTGATCAAATAAGTAAAAAAGGTGTAAAAGTAGCTTATGTAACACTTCATGTAGGTTTGGGAACTTTTCGTCCGGTAAAGGTGGATAATATTTTAGAGCATCATATGCATTCAGAGTATTATCAGGTTTCAGAAGAAGCAGCTCAATTGATTAATGAAACTAAGAAAAATGGCGGCAGAGTTATATGTGTTGGAACAACGAGTTGTAGAACTGTAGAGAGTGCGGCACAGAAGGATGGATTTGTAAAAGCAGGATGCGACAATACTGAAATTTTTATTTATCCTGGGTATCAGTTTAAAATTTTGGATGCCTTAATTACCAATTTTCACTTACCGGAATCTACTCTTGTGATGCTGGTTTCTGCATTAGCGGGAAGGGAAAATGTAATTCATGCCTATGAAAAAGCAATAGAAGAAAGCTATCGTTTCTTCAGCTTTGGAGATGCGATGTTTATTCATTAAAAATGTATGTAAGAGGGGAAGTTGTATGACGGAAAGAAGAAGAAATGAGAGACTCTATCTGGAAGGTAAAATTGTAACAAAACGGTTGGATTTAAACAAAAAAAGTCCGGTTACCATTGAAATTTATGATGTTTCAAAAACAGGAATCGGTTTTTACTGTGAAGAACAACTTGTAATTGGTGCAGTTTATGAAATGTACTTAACACTTTGGACCAAGGAAGTGATTCATGGCTTTTTTGAAGTGGTCAGGGTAGAATTAAAACCGGATAAGCGTTTGGCTTATGGTGGAATTTTCATTGGAATGTCAGAGGTGGATGCCGGAAGAATTGAGGCATACCGTAATGTTTTGCAAACGGAAGAGTTTCGACTTTATTAATAATTTAAATCAAAGACGCCGGAATGGAGTGATTTTCTGTCACGAACAAACATTCCGGCGTTTTGTGTTATTATTGCATATGAACGATATATCCTTTTCCGGATAATATAGAAGCGGACTGTTCAATAGCGGCTTCTTCGTAAAATTCAATGCGAAGTGTACCTTCTGCAAATTCCCGATTATGTGTAATACCAATATTTTTGATATTGATATTGTTGAGTGCCAAAATAGTGGCAATGGCAGCGAGAGCACCGGTCTCGTCCAAAATATCAACCGTGATGGAATAGGATTTTTTAATCGGTCCACTGGATGTATCAATAAAAGATTCGCGGTAATTTCTTGCCTCTTTGAAAAAATTGAAAAGTGCATCAGCATCTTTGTCTGCTAACTGTTCCCGTATTATGTTAAGGGCTTTTATATAGTCATCTAAAAGAGAAATAATGTTTTCTGTATTTGTTAAACAAATCTGCTGCCACATAACAGGCGAAGATGAGGCAATGCGTGTAATATCTTTAAAACCTCCTGCTGCGATCAGTTTCATGGTTCCTTCCTCAGAATCAGAGTCATGTACTAAATTTACAAGGCTGGCAGCGATTACATGAGGAAGGTGGCTGATAGCTGCGGTAACGTAATCATGTTCTTTAAAGCTGAGAACAAGAGGAATGGCACCGATGGTCTGTACCAGTTTTTTGTAAGAAGATATTTTTTCTTCGGGAACATTCTCTGTTGGTGTCAAAATATAGTAGGCATTTTCTAAAAGCAGAGCTTTAGAGTTAACAAAACCGATTCGTTCACTGCCAGCCATAGGATGTCCGCCTATAAATTGGGAAGACAGTCCTAACGATTCAATATGAGAGTGAATATCAGTTTTAACACTGCCTACATCTGTAATTGTACAGTCAGGATTGATAAATCCTGCAAGTGTTTTTAAATTCTCATCGTTTTTTGAAACCGGTGCACAAAGGAACAAATAGTCACATTCGGAAAAAGTAGCATCAATTTTTTCTAAAATAACATTGGCAATACCTTCTTCTTTGGCAAGAGAAAGAGTATCACTGCTAATATCATAAGCTATTATTCTGGTATCAGGAAGGTTCAGACGAATTGCTTTTGCAATGGAACCACCGATTAATCCAAGTCCAATAAATCCACAAGTAAGAGCGGACATACATAACCTCCATTTTTATAAAATAAGGGAGTGAACGCTAGTGCGGAACAGTGTTTTAGTCCCTTATCATTTTATATTTATAACTGACTGTTTAATAATATAGCACTTCAACGTGTGAAAGTCAACAGCGAAGCCACGGAAAAGAAAGCGTATAAAGAAATGTAATGATTTGCCTGATATAATGATAAAAACAGAAATTAATAACAATATTTATTAAAATGTATGAAAAATACACACAAATACTTGTAAAAAGAAAGAATATTTAGTAAAATACACCTATGGGGAACAAACAAGTAAGGCATATTTCCAATTCTGTCTTAGCAAAATACCCAAATACATCAAAATTGGAGGAATATTTTATGAACGTTTACACAACTGACAAAATACGTAATGTGGTACTGCTTGGACATGGTGGTTGTGGAAAAACCAGTTTGGCAGAAGCGATGGCATATTTGGGAGGACTGACCTCCAGAATGGGAAAAGTTTCAGATGGTAATACGCTGAGCGATTATGGAAAGGAAGAACAGAAAAGACAGATTTCGATTAGTACATCCGTTATTCCGATAGAGTGGGAAGGAGTAAAGATTAATCTTTTGGATACTCCCGGATTCTTTGATTTTGCGGGGGAAGTGGAGGAAGCAGCAAGTGCAGCAGACGCAGCAATTATTGTTGTATCCGGTAAAGCCGGTATTGAAGCCGGAACAAAGAAAGCATGGGAATTATGTGATAAATATAAATTGCCGAGATTTGTGTTCGTAACGGATATGGATTTAGATAATGCGTCCTTTAAACAAGTGGTAGAATCCATGACGGATATGTATGGTAAAAAGATGGCTCCGTTCCATTTACCGATTCGTGAAAATGAAAAATTTGTAGGCTATGTAAATGTGATTTCCGAAACAGCACAAAGATGGCAGGGAAAAGAAGTAGTAGAATGTGAAATACCGGAATATAATAAGCCGAATTTACAGTTATACAGAGATACATTAATGGAGACAGTTGCTGAAACAAGCGAAGAAATGATGGAACGCTATTTTGGTGGAGAAACATTCTCAGAGGCAGAAATCCGTTCTGCATTAAGAATTAATGTACTGGATGGTTCTGTGGTTCCGATGTCCATGGGTTCCAGTCTTTTGTGTCAGGGTATTTATACATTGCTGGATGATATTGTAAAATATTTACCAAGTCCGGAAAACAGGGAATGTGCAGGTATTAATTTAAAAACAAATGAAATTTTCCAGGCAGATTACGATTTCTCAAAAGCAAAATCTGCGTATATCTTTAAAACAATTGTTGACCCGTTCATCGGAAAATATTCTTTGATTAAAGTTTGTTCCGGCGTATTTAAAGCGGATGATGTAATTTACAACAATGATAAAGATGTGGAAGAGAAAATTAATAAACTTTATGTATTGCAGGGAAGTAAACCGATTGAAGTACCGGAGCTTCATGCAGGAGATATTGGAGCAATTGCGAAGCTGACTGCTGCAAGAACAGGAAATACACTTTCAACAAAGGCAACTACGATTAAATATGGCAAAGCGGACATTCCGGTACCTTATACTTATATGCGTTATAAACCTAAGAATAAAAATGACGTAGATAAGATTTCACAGTCTTTGCAGAAAATGACGCATGAAGATTTAACATTAAAGGTAGTAAATGATGCAGAAAACAGACAGTCACTTCTTTATGGTATGGGCGATTTACATTTAGAAATCGTAGCCAGCAGACTTATGAATGAATATAAAGTAGAGATTGAACTGGTAAAACCGAAAGTAGCATTTAAAGAAACCATTAAGAAAAATTCTGATGTGGAATATAAATATAAGAAACAGTCCGGCGGACACGGACAGTATGGTCATGTGAAAATGCGCTTCTCACCTTCCGGTGACAATGAGACACCGTTTGAATTTGAGCAGGAGGTAGTAGGCGGTGCAGTTCCGAAAAACTTCTTCCCGGCGGTAGAGAAAGGTTTGCAGGAGTCGGTTATAAAAGGACCTCTTGCGGCATATCCTGTAGTAGGGGTAAAGGCAGTGTTATATGACGGTTCATATCATTCTGTTGATTCCTCGGAAATGGCATTTAAAATGGCCACCATTCAGGCATTCAAAAAAGGCTTTATGGAGGCACATCCGGTATTGTTAGAGCCGATTGCTTCATTAAAAATTACAGCACCTGAAGAATATACCGGCGATATTATGGGAGATTTAAATAAACGCCGTGGAAGAGTGCTTGGTATGAATCCGTTATCCGGAGGAAAACAGGTAATTGAAGCGGATATCCCTATGATGGAGCTGTTTGGATATTGTACGGTTCTTCGTTCCATGACAGGTGGCAGTGGAGATTATTCCTATGAATTCTCAAGATATGAGCAGGCACCTTCCGATATTCAGGAAAAAGAGGTGGCAGCAAGAGCGGCGAAAGTTGCTGAGAATAGCAACGAAGACTGATGAGGGGATTGTATGATACTGTGTGCAATTCGGGGTGAAATATATAATAACGGGGGGCAGAACTCTTTTTGGGTTTTGCTCTTGCTTTTTATGAGATTATGAAAATTTTAGTAGGTATTTTTGAAAATGTGCAGTATAATAGGCTGAAAGGATATTTTGAGACGGTCGGATTTATGTGAAATCCTTTTTGGGCTGTCAGAAAAATTAATTATAAAAGAAAAGGGAGAAAATATGAAAAAAGGACTCAGAAATCTTATTATTGCTGTAAGTTTATTACTTGTAGCAGGTATTTATTACTATTTGTATTTGCCGGCATTAAATATTCATTCGGCTGGATGCTGGTTTTTTGTAATGTCAGTGATTGTTATTTTGATGTTTTTATATGGGCTGAGAAAAACCATCAAGGAAAATGGGGTGGTTTTTATGAAAAAAGGACCAACGAATATTGACATTAAATTTGAAAAAGGTCTGTTTGATAATGTTTTAAAAGGCATGGGCATTTTACTTGTACTTGTGTTTTTAATTTATCTGATTGGATCTTTACTTTCTTCTCCAATTGTCAATGCAAAAAAATATCAGCAGCTTTTAAATGTACAGGAGAGAGAGTTTGTGGCTGATATTAAAGAAGTGGATTATACAACTATTCCAAGTTTGGATAAAGAGTCCGCTATGTTACTTGGTGACAGAAAGATGGGAAGTATGGTGGAAATGGTTTCCCAGTTTGAAGTGGCAGATGACTATACACAGATTAATTATCAGGGGAAACCGACTAGAGTTACTCCACTTCGTTATGCAAGTGAGATTAAATGGCTTACAAACCAGAGCAAGGGTATTCCGGCTTATATTATGATTGATATGACAACACAGAATA
This sequence comes from Lachnospiraceae bacterium, assembly GCA_017437065.1. Classification (GTDB taxonomy): domain Bacteria; phylum Bacillota; class Clostridia; order Lachnospirales; family Lachnospiraceae; genus RGIG3002. The sequence goes on along the minus strand of JAFSBX010000025.1, from coordinate 25,013 downwards.
CGGAATGCGTGAAACTGGCTGCAGGCATTAAATATTCAAAATCAGAACATTTTAACAGAAATTTATACAGACATCTTCGTTTTAACTATCCGACGTACATTTTTGACGAACAGATTTTCTTTGAAATTGATGAAGAAGGAACTCCGTTCTGGGTATGTCCTGTTAAAAAGTTTAATATTGGTCTTTTCGGAGGACAGACTATCGGAAATGTTGTTTTGTGTAATGCCATAACCGGTGAATGTACGGATTATGAAATTGACAAAGTGCCGCAATGGATAGATAAAGTTTATTCTGCGGAACTCTTAATGCAGTTGTATGATTATTCTGGAACATTAAAGCATGGTTATTTTAACAGTATATTAGGACAGAAGGATTGTTTACAGTCAACGAACGGTTACAATTATATTGCTTTGAATGATGATGTGTGGGTTTATACAGGAGTTACTTCTGTCAGTGGAGACCAGTCAAATGTTGGATTTGTACTGATGAATCAGCGTACCATGGAAACGCGTTACTATAAAATAGAAGGTGCGATTGAAGATTCTGCAATGTCTTCTGCGGAAGGACAGGTACAAAACCTTGGATATCAGGCAACCTTCCCGTTGTTGATTAATATTGCAAATGAGCCGACTTATTTTATGGCACTGAAAGACGGAGCGGGTCTGGTAAAGAAATATGCCATGGTAAACGTGCAGAAATATCAGTGGGTGGCTATCGGCGATACAATTCGTGATTGTGAGAAGAATTACAAGGAATTATTAAATACGAATGGAATCGTAAGTGAATCCGCAGACAGTTTGCTTTCAGTGAGCGGAAAGATTGTATCTATATCACCGATTGTACTGGAAGGAAATACGCATTATTATATTTGTCTGGAAAATAATGAGGATATTTTTGATATTGATATGTCAGAAGAGACTTTAATTGAGATTGTAAGATACAATGAAGGAGATATGATTACACTTAGATATGTGGAAGGATATGGGTTGAATACGGTAAGAGTGATTGAGTAAGGTGATATCATTTGTATCGGACGAGACTTCCTATTGTAGCTTAAGGAAAAATTAAGAAAGTAGAAAAACTACGTTTGAGGGATAAAATTACGGGAGAGAACAATGAGAAAAATCAAAGGAAAAAAATTGCTTATTTTGATGGTATTTATGTTAATATTCACCGGTTGCGGTAAGCAGGAAGAAACAGTGGAAACTAAGGAAAATACAGTGGTTTTGGAGACAGAAACGGAACCGGAACAAGTAGAAACTGAGTCAGAAACAGAACCGGAAACAGAAGAGAAAGAGACCGAAGAAATAGTAGAAACAGAGTTGCAGACAGAGCAGGAATCTGAGTCCGTGGAAGTAGAAACTGAGACAGAAACGGAAGAAATGACAGTTGAAGAAAAAGAAAAAATAGAGTATACTGTAACGCAGGTCGAAGAAGTAAGCATGTATGCTGCAAGCTCGGTAAATGTACGCCAAGGACCGTCTACCGATTTCGAAAGGGTAGGAGCACTGAAAGCCGGACAAGAGGTGAAAGTGACTGGAGAAGCGTCTACCGGGTGGTATGAGATTGCATACGGGGAAGAAAAGGCTTATGTAAGTAATAAATATTTACAGTCTGAACCGATACCGGTACCAGTACCTGTTCAGCAGCCGGAAGCAGCTTCTTCAAATAATGCTGGAGTTCCAGTGGCAACGAATGTTGTTTTAATTGGTGATTCCAGAACGGCGGAGATGAAAAATTGCGTGGGTGAGAATTCCTGCGTGTGGATTGCAGAGCATTCAAAAGGCATCAAATGGTTTGTGAGTGATGCAGTTCCCACTGCCGACCCTTACATTACACAAGGGACAAAAGTAATTATTAATCTTGGGGCGAATGACCCGGAAAAAATTGATACTTATATTTATACAATTAGTGAAGTGGCTGCGAACTGGACCGGTAGAGGTGCTACGGTTTATTATGCAACCGTAGGTCCATGTCATGAAAATCCGTACCACACGAATGACGAAGCGGTAAATTTTAACGCAGCGTTGCAAAATGGAGTTTCGGGAGTTCACTGGATTGATTTGTATAGCTATATGGTAAACAATGGATTCGCTACAAGAGAGGGTGATGGTTTCCATTATGATACTCCGACTTATGCCGGGATTTACTCCTATTATATGAGTTGTATCAATTAGAAAGTGTCATTTCCTGTCAGAAGACGGCAGGGACGTAAGTTGAATTTCTGCATTTCCGTATGATTTTGCTGACGGCAGAAAGGGAGGAAATGCTGCAGAGTATGACTAGAGTAGCAGGATTACAGATTTTACGAGTGATAGCCTGTGTCGGTGTCTTTTTATGCCATTTGGGAGCACAAATGGAAGTTGAGGGCACGATAGAGAAGTTTATGGATTTTGGTGCGAGAGGAGTATATTTATTTTTTATCCTGAGCGGATTTTTCGGATTTCAGTCAAGAGAACTGGAGAATGAAAATAAAATAACAGGATGTGTGCGTTATTGGATAAAACGGGCATTTAAAATACTTCCTCTATATTATGCGCTGGTTATTTATAATTTTGTATTGTATGAGTTGATTTTAAGAAATATTCCACCGGATTCCAGTGGAATTGGCTGGCCAAGATATTTTTTTCTGTTGTCTACTTTTATTCCGGCGGATAGGAATTTCTGGGTAAATTTATGCTCTACATGGACCATTAGCATTTTTGTTTTATTTTATCTTTTTGTACCACTTATGAAACGGTGGGTAAATTCCTTTAAGGGAGCAGTATTGCTTTGGGGTGCGTTATATTTGTTATCCTTGGTATGCCTGAATCGGGTTGCTTACGGGATGCCGTTTTTCTACCTGCATTATTTTGTAATGGGAATTGTGTTCTATTATGCGGAGAAAGAAGGCAGGATAAAGGAATTAATTATTGGATGTGTGACATTTGTGCTTGGTAGTGTAGTAGTGAATCATACCTTAACGCATACCGCATGTTCTATGCTTTTTTTGATTGTTATAATTATGGCAAAGGAAATTAAGGTGGAAAATCAGAGATTGCAAAAGGTGATTAATATTTTTGATTCCTATTCGTATACAATTTATCTGACTCATGCAGTAGTTATGGATGGAATTGAAATGATAAGAAACCGATATCCGATTTCGCAGGTCACGATTTTGCTAATTGGTATTGGATGCACGATTGCAGGTTGTTTTGTAGTACATCATCTGATAGAACGTCCGATGGAGAAACTGGGGCAGCGTTGTTTGCAGAAAATGCATGGATAAAGCAATAGCCTTCCCGCACCGGTCAAAGTACAGGGAAGGCTATTTTCATCGAGGTGCTATTCGCTAATGGAAATAATCGAAAAGAAAATTAGAGCATTTCTATTTCATTTGATTGATATGTCTTGACAAGAGAAAATAATGTGGGTAAAATTATTTTCAGTTGTTTATACAGAAAAGACATAGATGAGGAGTATTAAAAGTCAATCTTTTTCAGAGAGCTGCCGGCAGGTGTGAGGCAGTAAAGTAAGCTTCCAACTCGCCTCGGAGTTCCTTGAGGGAAAGCTAATATGGTAGATAGTGACTGCTTGGTTATGTTTAAGCAGTAAGATAAAGGTTGCCGTTTAGTGAGTAGTTTAAGGCGGGAGTTCCCGTTACAGAATCAATGAGTGCACAGTAATATGTGAATTAGAGTGGTACCACGGAATACAAGCCCTTTCGTCTCTAAGTTTATGAGATGAGAGGGCTTTTTTGATAAGTTGAGAGGAGATTAGATTATGGCACAACCATACAATCACAGAGAAGTAGAACAAAAATGGCAGGCAGTGTGGGATGATGAGAAGGCATTTGCTGTATCCGATGATTATTCCAAACCAAAATATTATGCATTGGTAGAATTCCCATATCCGTCAGGACAGGGACTTCATGTAGGACATCCAAGACCTTACACAGCACTTGATATTGTAGCAAGAAAGAGAAGAATGCAGGGTTACAACGTACTTTATCCGATGGGATGGGACGCATTCGGTCTTCCTACAGAAAACTATGCAATCAAAAATCATATTCATCCGAAGATTGTAACAAAAAACAACGTGGAACGTTTCAAGAACCAGCTTCATTCTTTGGGATATTCTTTTGACTGGGAAAGAGAAATCAATACGACAGATCCGAATTACTACAAATGGACACAGTGGATTTTCTTAAAATTGTTTAAAGAAGGTCTGGCATACAAGAGTGAGATGCCAATTAACTGGTGTACTTCCTGTAAAGTAGGTCTTGCAAACGAGGAAGTTGTAAATGGTGTTTGTGAACGTTGTGGTGCAGAAGTTGTTCGTAAGGTTAAGAGCCAGTGGATGCTGAAAATTACAGAGTACGCTGATAAATTAATTCAGGATTTAGATACCGTTGATTATATCGAAAGAGTAAAAGTATCCCAGAAAAACTGGATTGGTAAATCAGAAGGTGCAGAAGTAGACTTCTGTATTAGCGGAAAAGAAGATAAGCTTCGTATTTATACAACAAGACCGGATACTTTATTTGGTGCAACATATATGGTAGTTTCTCCGGAACATCCAATCATTGATAAGTATAAAGATGAGATTGGAAATTGGAATGCCATTGCAGAGTATCGTGAAATGGCAAGCAAAAAATCTGATTTTGAACGTACAGAGCTTGCAAAAGATAAGACAGGTGTAGAAATTGATGGATTACGCGCAATCAATCCGGTAAACGGAAAAGAAATTCCAATCTGGATTTCCGATTATGTATTAATGACATACGGAACAGGTGCAATCATGGCAGTACCTGCACATGATGACAGAGACTGGGAATTTGCGAAAAAATTTGGTCTTCCGATTATAGAAGTAGTAGCAGGAAGTCCGGTAAGTGTAGAAGAAGCAGTATTTACAGATGTGGCAACAGGAACACTTGTTAATTCCGAATTCTTAAATGGTTTATCTGTTGCGGATGCAAAGAAGAAAATTATTGAATTCTTAGAAGAAAAAGGCATCGGAACAAAGAAGACAAACTTTAAATTAAGAGACTGGGTATTTTCCAGACAGCGTTACTGGGGTGAGCCGATTCCGATTGTAAATTGTGAAAAATGCGGATTTGTTCCGATTGATGAGAGCGAGCTTCCATTAGAACTTCCGGATGTTGACAGCTATATGCCGACAGATAACGGTGAGTCACCGCTTGCAGCCATGACAGACTGGGTAAATACTACTTGTCCTTGTTGTGGTGGTGCAGCACAGAGAGAAACAGACACTATGCCTCAGTGGGCGGGTTCTTCCTGGTATTTCTTAAGATATACAGACCCAACAAATGAAAATGCACTTGCAAGTAAAGAAGCATTGGAATATTGGTTGCCGGTTGACTGGTACAATGGAGGTATGGAGCATACAACACTTCACTTGTTATACTCCCGTTTCTGGCATAAATTCTTATATGACCAGAAAGTAGTACCTTGTGCAGAACCATATCAGAAGAGAACTTCTCATGGTATGATTTTGGGTTCTAACGGTGAAAAAATGTCCAAATCCAGAGGAAACGTAGTAAATCCAGACGATATCGTTATGGATTATGGTGCAGATACACTTCGTACTTACGAAATGTTTATCGGAGCATTTGATTTAAGTGCGTCCTGGTCAGAAGACGGCGTAAAAGGATGCCGCAGATTCTTAGAAAGAGTTTGGAAATTACAGGATATTCTTGTGGATGGAGATGCATACTCAAGCGATATGGAAACAAAAATGCATCAGACAATCAAGAAAGTAAGCAACGATTTTGAAAATCTGAAATACAATACAGCTATTGCAGCTATGATGGCGCTTGTAAATGACTTCTATAAGAAGAATGCAATTAATAAAGCAGAGTTCAATACACTTCTTGCATTATTAAATCCGGTTGCACCACATGTTACCGAAGAATTGTGGAGCAGAAGCGGATTTGAAGGAAGAGTATATCAGGCTGTATGGCCGGAATATGACGAAGCGAAAACTGTAGAATCTACGGTAGAAATCGCAGTACAGGTCAACGGAAAAATGCGTGCAACCATCCAGATTCCAAAAGATATGGATAAAGACGCCGCCATCGCCGCCGGAAAAGAAGCATTAGGCGATAAACTCACCGGAAACATCGTAAAAGAGATTTATGTTCCGGGCAGAATTGTAAATATTGTTGTCAAATAGGCAGTGCAAATACAAAGAAGAACAGTTCGTTCCTGCTAGCAGGAAAAGGACTGTTTTTCTTTGTATTTATAGGGCGAATGCCCGTCAAGCGAGCGGCGTAGCAGCGAGCGTGCACTGCCGTCGCCACAAAGAAAACCATCCACAGAACCACTAAATCTCTTGCAACAAAAAAATGAAACGGTAAAAAAATGGAAATAAGGACAAATAAACGGTTAAAAAAAAGAAAAATTTCGGTTGACGAATGGATAATACAGGAATATACTTAATTAACAAGATAAAAATCTTTATGAAAATATATCTGTACATAATGAGGGGAGGCATTTTGATGACTGTTGAAGAAATGAAAAAGAAAAAGCAGGAAAAAGGATACACCTATGCACAGATGGCAGAGTTATCCGGAGTACCGTTAGGAACAATTCAAAAAATTTTTTCAGGAGAAACAGTAAGTCCGCGCTATGATACACTGCGGGCATTAGAGCAGCTATTTTCCGATGTTTCAATGGTAAAGGAAGCAGCGGTTTATAATGCACATACTCAAGGAAACTATACACTTGAAGATTATTATGCTTTACCGGATGAACGTCGGGTGGAATTGATTGATGGATATTTTTATGATATGTCATCACCAACTTTTTTACATCAAAAGATAGCAGGGGAAATACATCGTCAGATTGCGAATTTCATTATGGATAATGAAGGAAACTGTCAACCTCTTGTGGCACCTGTAGATATTCAGTTGGATTGTGATGAAAAAACGATGGTGCAACCGGATGTGGCTATTTTGTGTGGAGAAGATAAAGTCAGAAAATGGGGAGTGTATGGTGCACCTGATTTTGTGTTGGAAGTTATTTCGCCGTCAACCAAGAGAAAGGATTATACGAAAAAGTTATCCAAGTATATGAATGCAGGAGTACGGGAGTACTGGATTTTGGATTCATATCAAATGAAACTGCTGGTATATTTTTTTGAAAGTGAATTTTGTCCTGCGATACATGGGTTGGATAAACCGGTTCCTGTTGGAATATATGATGGAAAATTAGAAATAAAATTTGAACACATTTATCAATGGATTGAAAAAGAAACAAAAGAAATGTAAAACTCGCCGCTCTAGGCGGCGAGAATCCACATCATTTTAACGGATTTTAACAATCTGCCGACGATATTCATTCGGAAAATATGTGTGAAATTTATTTGTTGCAACAGAGTCATAGACATGTGCGGCAAAAATATCACTGTTCAGCATTTCTAAGGCATGTTCAGGATATGGAGTATTACTCAAAATATTTTCCGCATCTGCAAGTTTTGGAAGAAGCGGAATAGTGGCATTTTTCTTAATCGCATTTAAAATTTCAGTAGAACTTTGTTTTAGTCCGAGAATTCTTGCATAATAGACAAAGTCATCTTTAATAAAAGTCTGTAAGGAATCTCTTTTTATGTTCAGTAAAATGTGCAGAAGACACCGGCTGATGCGTGTGTAGGTCATATCCTTGGATTTCAGAGAATCACAGAAATTTGGAAAACTTGTAAAAAGTTCTAACTGTTTCTGAATTTTATCGGACAAGTCTGCACTGACATCTGCAAATTCTGTATATCCCTCTTTAGAATGTTGTAATAATTTATATTTTAAAGGTAAAGATATATCCTGTGGATAAATCGGACAGTTTACGCGAAAATGTTTTTCTAAAATCTGAAATACACTGGAAGGTACCTGATTTGCAATGAGCAGTAAGTTGTCCATTTGTTCCAATGTGTGTCGTATAGCAGTGGCAGAGCTCATGGATTTCACGAAGTTGGTATCATGATAGCTGCCACCAACCCGCAAATTTGTAAAAGGGATTATTTTGCTATTGCGTCGATACAAAGATTTCATATATTCGATGCCTAGGATATTATTTGGAGATGAAAGGACATCTGTATATTCGGTCAGCTCCTTATGAACAGAAGTTAAAGCATTATTGCGCGCCACAGGGTAGGAGAGGCCGTCACGAAGATTTTGGCGAAGAACTTCGGAAAATGCGTCTGACTCGTCGGCAAAAACTTTAGCAAAGGTGCTAAGAACAGAAAGATCACCGCATTCACTGCCAAAACAAATACTGTTGACGATACCGAGACGGTCCAATAAGGCAATTGCACCAGCAGCAAAGTTTTCAGCACTGCTTGTAGCATAATAAACAGGGAGCTCGAGAACCAAATCAGCACCGTTTAAGAGTGCCATTTTGGTACGAGAGTATTTATCAATTAAAGCAGGTTCACCGCGTTGTACAAAATCACCACTCATAATAACTATGCAGTAGTCGGAATGTGTTATTTCTTTAATTTTATCTAATTGATGTTTGTGGCCGTTGTGAAACGGATTGTATTCGGCAATCACACCTACAGTTTTCATGAGAAGTCCTCCTTACACAAAATGTCCAAAAAATAAATTCTCTTTATTGTCTGTAAAATTAGTGTATCATTGTTTTTTATTACATACAATGTTAAATTGTATTCAATTTTGCACAATTTGTAAGAGCTTACATATTGGATTATTATGTATTTTCATATATAATAAGAATAAGTGATATGAAACGTATAGCGTTGGAAATATTAAGAAAGAACGTATTTTATTAATAAAAGGGAAGGAGAGTTGATAGTATGGCATATATAGATACTATTAAGGATCGTGCAAGACAGGATAAGAAAACAATTGTTTTACCGGAATCTACAGATAAAAGAACGTTGATTGCGGCTTCGCAAATTCTTCAGGAAGGAATTGCCAATATTATTATGATTGGTAATGAAGAGAAGATTTACGATGGTGCTGGCTGGCTGGAAGTTGATTTGACAGGACTGAAAGTAGTTAATCCTGTTCTTTCGGACAAGTTGGAAGATTATGTAACGCTTTTGTATGAAACAAGAAAATCAAAGGGAATGACAATGGATAAAGCCAGAGAAATTCTAACTACAGATTATTTGACTTTTGGTATTGTTATGGTAAAAGCAAATGATGCAGATGGAATGGTGGCAGGTGCGTGTCATTCTACAGCAGATACACTCAGACCTGCCTTACAGATTTTGAAAACAGCACCGGGGGTAAAAATGGTTTCCGGTTTCTTTATTCTTGATGTGCCAAATTGTGAGTTTGGTGAAAATGGAACATTCCTGTTTGCGGATTGTGGTTTGAATCAGGATCCTACTGCAGAAGAATTGGCGATTATTGCAGATACATCTGCAAAAAGTTTTAAGAGTTTGATAGGTGCAAAACCTGTCATTGCCATGCTTTCTCATTCTACAAAAGGAAGTGCAAAGCATCCGTTAGTTGATAAAGTAGTGGAGGCAACCAGAATTGCACATGAAGAGTATCCGCACCTTACTTTGGACGGAGAACTTCAGGCAGATGCAGCACTTGTTCCGGCTGTAGCGAAATCTAAAGCACCGGGGTCAGAGGTTGGAGGAAAAGCCAATGTTATGATTTTCCCGAATCTTGATTGTGGAAATATCGGATATAAATTAGTACAAAGACTGGCAAAAGCAGATGCGTACGGACCAATGCTTCAGGGACTTGCCAAACCGGTAAACGATTTATCCAGAGGATGTTCATGGCAAGATATCGTAGGTGTAGTAGCCTTAACAGCCGTTCAGGCCCAAAACATGTAATCAAGCGAGTCAAATTCATAAGATTTCATGTTTACATGAAATCTTATGAACTTGACGAGCGAAAATCATGAGCAAAGTGCAAAGCACGTAGCGAATGATTCTTGTGCGAAAGCACAAGGATTACATGAATACCTAAGGATTAGACGAGCGAAAATCATGAGCAAAGTGCGGAAATTACATGCTAAAAAATATAACGGAGGGAAGAAGATGAATATATTAGTTATTAATTGTGGAAGTTCTTCTTTGAAATTTCAGTTAATTGATTCTGAAACTGAAAAGTGGATTGCAAAGGGATTGTGTGAAAGAATTGGTATTGAAGGAAGCATGATTACTTATACACCGGCAGGTGGAGAAAAGGAAAAACAGGTAACACCTATGCCGGATCACACAGAAGCTATCCGCTTGGTATTAGAGGCACTTACCAATGAAAAAACAGGTGTGGTAAAAAATCTTTCCGAGATTGGCGCAGTAGGACACCGTATTGTGCATGGCGGTGAAAAGTTTGCCACATCAACGATTATTGATGATGAAGTAATGAAGGCTATTGAAGACTGTAATGATTTGGCACCATTGCATAATCCGGCAAACTTAATCGGTATTCATGCATGTCAGAAATTAATGGATGGAACACCTATGGTAGCAGTGTTTGATACTGCATTTCATCAGACTATGCCTGCAAAAGCATATATGTATGGTCTTCCTTATGAGTATTATGAAAAATACAAAATCAGAAAATACGGTTTCCATGGAACCAGTCATTCTTATGTATCTAAAAGAGCAGCCGAAGTATTAGGAAAAAAATACGAAGATTTAAAAATTATTGTATGTCATCTCGGTAATGGCGCCAGTGTATCGGCTATAAAAAATGGAGAATGTATAGATACCTCCATGGGACTTACACCATTAGAAGGGCTTATTATGGGAACGCGTTCAGGTGATGTTGATCCGGCGGTTATAGAATTTTTGGTTCATAAAGAAAATATGAGTGTTGAAGAAGTGCTGAATGTATTGAATAAGAAGTCCGGCGTGTATGGTATGTCAGGAAATATTTCATCGGATTTCAGAGATGTAGAGCAGGCACAAAATGACGGAAATGAAAAAGCAGATCTTGCCATGCAGGCGTTTCATTATCGTGTGGCAAAATATATCGGTTCTTATGTAGCAGCAATGAATGGGGTAGATGCCATTTGCTTTACAGCAGGTGTTGGCGAGAACGGAAGTATGAACAGAGAAGCAATTTGTGAATACTTAGGTTATTTGGGAATTACACTGGATAAAGAGGCAAACAGTAAACGTGGTGAAGATATTGTTGTTTCAACAGAGGATTCAAAAGTAAAAGTTTTAGCGATACCTACAAATGAAGAATTGGCTATTGCAAGAGAAACGAAAGCACTTGTGAAAAAGTAGTTGCAGAACCGGTTCAGAATAAAGTATACTGTAATTCATATGGCTGCGATTAATCGGGCTAAGGATTGGAGTATGGTTTATGAGTAAGTCTACGTCGGAAAAGACGCAAGGTACAGAAGAAAGAAAGCCGGAAAGAGAATGGAGAAAAAAACGGCAAAAGCAGAAACAGCGAAAGAAAATAGCAATTATTGCTGTGGCTGTGCTTGCCGTTTTGTGTATTTCAGGAGCTTTTATATACAAAAATATTCATGAAAAGAATGTGTTGGAAACAGCAAAAATTCAAGAACAGTCAGGTAAAGAGAAAACGGTTGAAAAAATGTTGACTGACAGGGCGGCAAATGGGGTAGAAAGGCTGTGGGAAGGCGGAAGCTTACCCAGTAATACGGAATTAGTGGAACTTCTGCCATCAGCCGGTATTCAACAAATGTTCGATAATGAAGAAGTTTTTTCACCTGAGGAAGCAGATAAGTTAATCGCGGAAGGAAAAATTTCCGGGAGAAAAACGGTGGAAGAAGTTCTGATGGTTCTTACGCAGGAAATTTTGCCGGAAGAAGATAGGACAAGTTTTTTGACTATTGATAGTTGTGAAATCAGTGTAGAAGATACATCAAAAGTAAAAGTGGAATTTAGTGTACCGTATGTTCCCGTAACAGATGATGATTATTATTATTTGTTTGAACTGGCGACATACGAAACCGAACATGGAGACGAATATATTGAAAGAGTAAATAAGTGGAAGGAAGATTCTCATTTTTATATAAATCTGAATAATAATAGTCCTTCTTCCAGACTGTTTTCGAAATTTGTTGTGGCAGTACTTGTGGACGGAAAATTTGTTGATATTAGCAGAGGACATTATATTACAAATCCGGAAGCAATTGCTAAGTATACAGCAGCAAATCCAAAAGCATCTTCCATAAAAGGGTTGATTGTAGATCCCGGCAAAATAGCCGGAAGTGAAATTGAAGATTTGGGTGTAAAACATGCTGCTTATAATATTCCGATTGGGTATATTTTAGGACAGACAAGTAATGCTGCTTATCCGACAGTATATTATAATTATAATGGTAAATCATATGCATTTAACGGACTTCGTATCGCGGAATTTGATAACATATTTAAAACGTTAAGTAATAAAGGAGTTATTATTACTGCAGTACTTTTAAATGATAAAAATGGTGCGTATCCGCAGCTGATTCATCCCGAAGCAGGTGGCGGCAGTGCGCCTTACCATATGTTCAATGCAGCAAATGAAGCAGGATGCGAGTATTTGGAAGCGGTAGCCACCTTTTTGGCAAACCGTTATTCGGGAAGTGGTCGAGGGAAAGTTTCGAACTGGGTTATCGGAAATGAAATTAACGCCCGGGCAGCATGGAATTATATGAATTATACGGATGTAACTACATATTCACAGGAATACGCGAAAGCTTTTCGTATTTTTTATAATAGTATTAAGAGTGTAAATGCAGGTGCGAATGTATATATATCTTTAGACCAGCTTTGGAATCGTAACTTAAATGCAACAGATGCATATGATGCGAAAGATGTACTGGATGCTTTTAATGCGGAGATTTCTTTAAAAGGAAATATTGATTGGGGACTGGCTCATCATCCCTATCCTGTGCCGTTGACATGGCCTAAGTTTTGGGCTATGCCGTCCAGATACAGGACTATGAATCTGGTTCGTAATTCGGTAGATACACCGTATATTACCGTACAAAATATACATGTTTTGACGGATTATATGAATCGTACGGAAATGTTAAATCCGAATGGAGAAGTACGTTCTATTGCATTGACAGAGGTTGGGTTTGGATCTGACCATGGAGAAGAATTGCAGGCAGCGGCTTTTGCATATGCTTACAAAATATGTGCAAATAATCAGCATATAGATATGTTTGTTCTGAATAAACAGGCAGATATGGCGGTGGAGATTTCACAAGGACTTTCATTGGGAATAAATCGTACGGATGGAAGTCATAAATACATATATAATGTGTTTAAGCATATTGATACATCTTCATCAGAAGATGTATCGGCTTTCGCAAAATCTATTATCGGTATTTCTGACTGGAGCGAAGTTATTACAAAACGATAGAAAAAGATGTTGACAAACTTACAAAGGATATGTATAATTTAACAATGTGTGAAACAAAAGCTACAGCTTTTGACAGGAGTCTGATATGTTGATTAATTTGACTGATGTTTTAACATCTGAAGGCAAGACAGAAGAACAACAGGTTGTTATTGAAATGACTTCCTTTTCTAATGGACTGGAAGAGTACATGATTGTAGAAAAGAGTCCGCTTGATTTGAAAATTTCCAATATGAGTAAAGGAAAAGCAAGAGTCGAGGGAAAAGCGAAGATTGTTTTGAAAATGAACTGCGATAGGTGTTTAAAGGAAGTGGACGAGGTTTTAAATCTTGACATTTTCCGTGAAGTATTTGCACCGGATGAAATAGCAGAAAGTACAGATGAGAAGGGTGACCAGACTTTTATGGAAGGCTACCAGTTGAACGTAGAAGACTTAATTAATGATGAGATTTTATTAAGCTTGCCAATGAAGGTTTTATGCAAAGAAGACTGTAAAGGAATTTGCAGACAATGCGGAAAGGACCTGAATGAGGGAGAATGCGGATGTGATACATTCGTACCGGATCCCAGAATGGCAGTGATAAAAGATATCTTTAACGCGAATAAGGAGGTGTAACGATGTCTATTTGTCCAAAGAATAAATCTTCCAAAGGTAGAAGAGATAAAAGAAGAGCAAACTGGAAAATGAGTGCTCCTACATTGGTTAAATGTAGCAAATGTGGCGCTTTAATGATGCCTCATAGAGTATGCAAGGCTTGTGGTTCTTACAATAAAAAAGAAATCGTAAGTGCAGAATAATGAATGAGTGAAATTAAGACTTTTCGAGAAACCGAGAAGTCTTTTTTCGTTTTCTGTAGATAAAGCATATTAAAATTAGAATAAAGTAAAGATTTATGGGATGAAGATTTTTTAGAAATTTTGAGAAATTTTTTTGTTTAAAGTGAAAATATTGGAAAATAAAAAAAGTTGGATTATAATGGTATATAAAATACTATGGTAAAAGTGCGGAACATTATAGTAATAATATCATATATTATCGTAGATTGTTGATAATAAATAGAAAAACTAAAGGCAGGAATATTTATGGGTTATGTGTTAATGGGAATTATGATTCCGTTTATAGGAACAATGTTAGGTGCGTCCTGTGTTTTCTTTATGAAAAAAGAAATGCAACCACTTTTGAAAAAGTCATTACTTGGGTTTGCGTCGGGTGTAATGGTGGCGGCAGGTGTGTGGTCTCTGCTTATTCCTGCAATTGATATGTCGGAGTCAATGGGAAAATTTGCCTTTGTTCCGGCGGCTATCGGCTTTGGTATTGGAATGGCTTTTTTACTTTTGATGGATAAAATTATTCCACATTTACATTTGGAAAGTACAAAACCGGAAGGTATGAAAGCAGATTTAAAAAAAACAACTATGCTTGTCCTTGCTGTAACGTTGCATAATATTCCGGAGGGAATGGCAGTAGGCGTTGCATTTGCCGGACTTCTTGCAGCGGGAAGCCCCATTACTCTTGCAGGAGCATTTGCACTGGCGGCCGGTATTGCTATTCAGAATTTTCCGGAAGGAGCAATTATTTCCATGCCACTCAGAAGTGAAGGAGCGGGAAAAGGGAAAGCTTTTTTGTATGGAATGATTTCGGGAATCGTAGAACCTTTAGGTGCTCTTGTCACCATATTACTTACTTCGTTAACAAAGCCAATGCTGCCATATTTACTTGCCTTTGCGGCAGGTGCCATGCTTTATGTTGTAGTGGAAGAGTTGATACCGGAAGCTTCTGAAGGTGAACATTCTAATGTGGGAACGATTGGATTTGCTATTGGGTTTATCATCATGATGATTTTGGATGTGGCGCTTGGGTAAATATTAATTTATTTCTACTGAATTTATACCAAATTATTCTTGATTTTTATATACGCCTCTAGTATATTAAAGTAAGGCAGAGGGTTAGACTCTTTGTTTTTGTTGAGGAGGACAGATATGTCAGAATTGGTAAATGTTGCAGTAGATGCAATGGGCGGAGATAATGCACCTTTAGAGATTGTCAAGGGCGCAATTGAGGCGATAAATGAGAGCAATAAGATTAAAGTTTTTCTTGTAGGAAAAGAAGAGCTGATTAAAGAAGAATTAAAGAAATACCAGTATGACGAGAAACAGGTAGAAATTGTTCAGGCACAAGAAGTGATAGAAACAGCAGAGCCGCCTGTTATGGCTATCAGAAAAAAGAAAGATTCTTCCATTGTAAAAGCATTGAATATGGTAAAAAGCGGTACATGTGATGCTTTTGTTTCAGCGGGAAGTACAGGAGCTGTTTTAGTAGGAGGGCAGGTAATAGTAGGTCGAATTAAAGGTGTGGAAAGACCACCTCTTGCTCCTATGATACCTACAGCCAAAGGAGCTTCACTTTTAATAGACTGTGGAGCAAATGTTGATGCAAGACCTTCTCATTTAGTACAGTTTGCAAAAATGGGATCCGTATATATGGAAAGTGTTATCGGTGTAAAAAATCCGAAAGTTGCAATTGTCAATATTGGTGCTGAGGAAGAAAAAGGAAATGCACTTGTAAAAGAAACTTTTCCTCTTTTGAAAAATTGCCCGGACATTAATTTTGTTGGTAGTATTGAAGCAAGAGATATACCGGCAGGGGAAGCAGATGTTATTGTATGTGAAGCATTTGTAGGAAATGTTATTTTAAAAATGTATGAAGGCGTTGGTGGCATTCTGATTAAAAAAGTAAAAGAAGGTATGATGACGTCTTTACGCAGTAAAATAGGTGCTTTACTTGTAAAACCGGCTTTGAAAGAAACATTGAAGGCATTTGATATGGATATTTATGGTGGAGCACCGCTTCTTGGTTTGAATGGTCTTGTAGTAAAAACCCATGGAAGCAGTAAAGCAATAGAAGTTAAGAATTCTGTTCTGCAATGTATTGCATTTAAAGAACAGAAAATTAATGATAAAATAAAAGAAAAAATTACTTTAGAGGACTAAGAAAGGGTTGTTGAAATGGAATTTGAAAAGCTGAAAAAAGTAATTGCAGAGGTTTTGAATGTGGATCCTGAAGAAATTACGATGGAGTCTACATTTATGGATGATTTGGGAGCCGATTCTTTAGATGTTTTCCAGATTGTTATGGGAATCGAAGAGGAATTTGATATAGAGATTCCAGCAGAAGAGGCTGAAAATATCACAACGGTTGAAGAAGCAGTTGAACTAATTAAAAATGCATTAAATTAGTTGAAGTTTAGAATTGTCGCCGATGGGCGACAATTTTTTTGAAATAAAAGATTGGAAGAATTTTATTTTTAAATAAAATGTCTGTTGAAGCAGGCAGATAGGAGAAAAAGTGAAAGAAAAATATCCTGATGGGTTATTGGAAGAGAGAATTGGTTATTCCTTTCGAAATAAAGCACTGTTAAGGCAGGCGCTTACGCATAGTTCTTATGCAAATGAAAGAAGAATTAATAAGTGTGAAGATTATGAAAGACTGGAATTTTTGGGAGATGCTATTTTAGAGATGGTGTCCAGTGACTTTTTATTTCACGAACATCCGGACATGCCGGAGGGACAGTTAACTAAAACGAGAGCATCCATGGTTTGTGAGCAGTCGCTTGCCATTTGCGCCAGAGATTTGGAACTTGGAAAGTTTCTGTATCTGGGAAAAGGCGAGGAAATGACAGGCGGACGGGAAAGAGATTCGATTATAGCGGATGTATGTGAGGCCTTAATAGGAGCTATCTATATAGATGGTGGTTTGGAAAAGGCAAAAGCACATATTCACAAGTTTATCTTGTCGGATTTGGAAAACAAACAGCTGTTTTTGGATAGTAAGACGATATTACAGGAAATGGTACAGAAAAGAGCCGCAGAAATTTTTTATAAACTGGTACAGGAAACGGGACCGGAACACAATAAGATATTTGAAGTGGAATTGTGGATTGATGGAAATAAAATCAGTGAAGGAAAAGACCGCTCAAAAAAATCAGCAGAGCAACGTGCTGCTTATGAGGCTGTATGTATATTAAAGAACAGATGGGAAGATGAAAAATAAAAACGAGAATATATAGCGGACTTGCAGTGTGTAGAAAGAGGATAAAATGTATTTAAAAAGTATTGAGGTACATGGCTTTAAATCTTTTGCGAATAAGATTGATTTTCAGTTTCATACAGGTATTACAGGTATTGTAGGACCAAACGGAAGTGGAAAGAGTAATGTTGCTGATGCTGTAAGATGGGTTTTAGGTGAACAGAGAATTAAGCAACTTCGTGGAGCATCCATGCAGGATGTTATTTTTTCGGGGACGGAAATGCGCAAGCCGTTGGGTTATGCTTATGTGGCAATTACCTTGGACAACTCAGACCATCAGCTTGCCATTGATTATAATGAAGTTACGGTATCCAGAAGACTTTATCGTTCCGGTGAAAGTGAATATATGATTAACGGAACGATATGTCGTTTGAAAGATGTCAATGAGCTGTTTTATGATACCGGTATCGGTAAGGAAGGGTATTCTATCATAGGGCAGGGGCAGATTGATAAAATCTTAAGCGGAAAACCGGAAGAAAGACGAGAACTGTTTGATGAGGCTGCAGGAATCGTTAAGTTTAAACGAAGAAAATATACGGCACAGAAAAAGCTGGAAGATGAACAGCAGAATTTGGTGCGTGTAAAGGATATTTTATCAGAACTTGAAAAACAGGTTGTACCTTTAGAGAAACAGTCTGAAACAGCTAAAATTTATTTAAAAAAGAAAGAAGAATTAAAGACTCTGGATGTAAATATGTTCTTACTCGAGAATAATCGTTTGAAAGAACAATTACAGAGTGTTGAAGAAAAGTATAGTATTGCCAGCGGTGATTTAGAGGAAACGAATAACCGTTATGAAGGTATTAAAGAGGAATATGAAAGCATCCAAAATGAAATAGAACAATTGGATGAAAAGATTGAAGCAGCAAGAAACAATTTGTCGGATACCGGACTAATGCGTGGCAAGCTGGAAGGTGAAGTGAATGTCTTAAAAGAGCAGATTCATTCAGCAGAAGGAAACAAAGAGCATTTAAGTACAAGATTTATAAATGTACAGCGTGAAATTGATTTAAAAAGCGTAGATAAAGATGGTATTTTGACTGAGAAAAAAGAAATCGATGAGCAGGTTCTTGAAATTCAGGCTGCCCGTGATGAGGCAAGGCTTCAATTAGAAGGTGTTCAGCAAAAAATTGAAGAACTGAATAACAGCATTGAAGCAGGAAAAAATACGATTATTGATGCTTTAAATCAAAGAGCTACCATCAAATCCCAAATGGGTCGTTTTGATACAATGATGGAGCAGGTGAATATAAGAAAGGCAGAGCTTACTTCAAGGCTGGTAAGGGCAAAATCTGATGAAGCAGAACAGATAGAACAGATTAGACAACTTCAGGAGCTGTTTGAAAGCATCAATGTAGTTATCAGGGAACTGAATGATAAGCAGACTTTGCTGGAAGAACAACTTTCCGGAATACGTATTTTACTTTCTGAAAAAGACCAGAAACTCAGAGATATGCAAGTGGTTTACCATCAGGAGAAAGCAAAGCTGGATTCGCTTTCCAATCTTACGGAAAGATATGAAGGTTACGGTGGCAGTGTTAAGCGGGTTATGGAACAGAAGGAACAAACCACGGGAATTATCGGTGTAGTTGCGGATATTATTAAAGTTGATAAAAAATATGAAACTGCGATTGAAACAGCATTGGGCGGTAATATTCAGAATATTGTAACGGATGATGAAGAAACTGCAAAAAAGATGATTCAGTTTTTGAAGAAAAGCAAGGGCGGAAGAGCTACGTTTCTTCCGCTTACCAGTATTAAAAATCCACAAGAGTTTAAAACGCCGGAAGTGCTTGATGAAAAAGGTGTTATCGGTATTGCAGATACATTAGTAACTATTGAAAAGAAGTATCGGGATGTAGCAAAAGCAATGCTTGGACGAATTGTCGTTGTTGACAACATAGACAATGCGGTAAAGATTGCACGGAAATTTGATTACGGTATCCGAATGGTTACACTGGAAGGTGAACTGCTTGTGCCGGGAGGTGCTATCAGCGGTGGTGCTTTTAAGAACAATAGTAATCTTTTAGGCAGACGAAGAGAAATGGAAGAGCTGGAAGAGAAAGTGAAAAAACAGCTTTCAGATATCGATGACCTTTTGGATGATATTGAGAAAACAAAAGATGAACGCAATAAAATGAGGGTGGAGCTGGAAGAAACAAAAGCTACCCTGCAGGATAAATTTATTGAGCAGAATACGGCCCGTCTGAATGTGATGCAGGCAGAAGAACGTAAAAATGAGGCGGAAGCAGGTTTTGGAGCGTTAAAAACCGAACAAAAAGAGATTGAAAAGCAGATTTTGGAAATACAAGAGGGAAAAGCTGCGATTATTAAAGAACTTGCTGATTCGGAGGAAATAGAAAAAAATATTGATGCACAAATCAGCGTATCTCAAAAAGAGTTGGATGAAAAACGTAAGGAAGAATCTGAACAGATTGCAAAGACATCCGAATGGGATTTGGAAGTAGAAAAAATGCTTCAGAAACAGGAATTCCATCAACAGAATTTAGAGCGTATCGATGGGGAAATATTAAGATATACAAAAGAACTGGAAGAAATTAAAGAGGGTATTGAAAACAATAATACTGAAATAGAAGCGAAGCAGAATGCTATTTTAGAAATTGAAAAAACAATAGCGGCTTCTCAGGAAACTCAGTCGGATACAGAAATCAAATTAAAGGATAATGTAACAAGAAGAGAAGAATTAAATACAAAACAAAAGAATTTCTTTGCTACGAGAGAAGAAATGTCAGAGCGTATGACTTCGCTTGATAAGGAAGTGTATCGTCTGAATGCACAGAAAGAAAAATTAGAGGAGTCCATTGAAACACAGATAAATTATATGTGGGATGAATATGAGATTACGCTTTCTGATGCTGCTTCTTTAAAAGATGAAGAAATGACGGATTTGCCGGCTATGAAACGTGATATTTCTGCTTTGAAAGAGCAAATCAGGAAATTGGGTGATGTAAACGTAAATGCCATTGAAGATTATAAAAATTTAATGGAACGTTACACTTTCCTTAAAACACAGCATGACGATTTGGTGGAAGCAGAGAAAACGTTAGAAAACATTATTGACGAGCTTGATATGGCAATGCGTAAGCAGTTTAGGGAAAAATTTGCTGAAATCAATGCGGAATTCGATAAAGTATTCAAAGAGCTTTTTGGTGGAGGTAAGGGAACTCTGGAGCTGATGGAGGACGAGGATATTTTGGAAGCAGGTATCCGTATTATTGCACAGCCACCCGGCAAAAAATTGCAGAATATGATGCAGCTTTCCGGTGGTGAAAAGGCACTTGCGGCAATTTCTTTGTTGTTTGCCATTCAGAATTTAAAACCATCTCCATTCTGTCTTTTGGACGAGATTGAGGCGGCGCTGGATGATAATAACGTTACCCGGTTTGCAAAATATTTACATAAGCTGACAAAGTATACGCAGTTTATTGTTATTACTCACAGACGTGGTACAATGGAAAAGGCAGATCGTCTTTACGGTATTACGATGCAGGAGAAAGGTGTATCTACACTGGTAAGTGTGAATCTGATTGATAAAGAATTAACTGATTAGAAATGAGGAAAGATATGGGCGAAGAAAAGAAAGGTTTTTTTAGTAGGTTAAAAGAAGGTCTTACAAAAACAAGAAATAATATCGTGCACGGAATTGATGCGGTTTTTAGTGGATTTTCATCGATTGATGAAGAGTTTTACGAAGAACTGGAAGAAACGCTGATTATGGGAGATATTGGTGTTTCTGCAACAACAGAAATTATTGAACGTCTGAAAAAGCAGGTAAAGGAGCAACATATTAAAGAACCGGCTGCCTGTAAAGAGCTTTTGATTAACAGCATAAAGGAACAGATGCAGGTTGGGGAAACAGCTTACGAGTTTGAACAAAAACAGTCGGTTGTATTTGTTATTGGTGTGAATGGTGTAGGAAAAACCACATCCATTGGAAAACTGGCAGGAAAATTGAAAGCGCAGAACAAAAAAGTACTTTTAGCTGCGGCAGATACGTTCCGTGCAGCGGCAGGCGAACAGCTGACAGAGTGGTCAAATCGTGCCGGAGTGGATATTATCGGTGGCGCAGAAGGTTCAGATCCTGCCAGCGTAATTTATGATGCAGTAACGGCAGCGAAGGCAAGAAATGTGGATGTGTTGTTGTGTGATACTGCAGGAAGACTTCATAATAAAAAGAATCTGATGGAAGAATTGAAAAAGATGAATCGTATCATCGATAGAGAATTTCCGGGAGCACACAGGGAAAATCTGATAGTACTGGATGGAACAACCGGACAGAATGCACTGGCACAGGCAAGACAGTTTGGTGAAGTTACGGAGTTAACAGGTATTATTTTAACTAAAATGGATGGTACTGCGAAAGGTGGTATCGCTGTAGCGATTCAGTCAGAACTTCAGGTGCCGGTGAAATATATCGGTGTAGGTGAAAGTATTGATGATTTGCAGAAGTTTGATTCTGAGCAATTTGTAAACGCACTATTTGACACAGACGAAAAAAGTGAGTAGACTAGTAAATACAGAACCCTTCAGAAAGGGAAAATAAGAAATGAATGCGGCCGCAAAAAGCAGCAGAAATGAGGAAAATCATGGAAGAAATGTTGACTTTGGAAAAGTTTGAAGAAGCTTCGGAAACAGTACATCGAGTAACTCAGGAAACAAAACTCGTTTACAGTGATTATTTTAGTAATCAGACCGGAAATAAGGTATATTTAAAACCGGAAAATATGCAGTTGACAGGAGCTTATAAGCTGAGAGGAGCTTATTATAAAATAAGTACTTTGGCGGAGGAAGACAGACAAAAGGGACTGATTACCGCTTCGGCAGGCAACCATGCACAGGGTGTGGCTTATGCGGCAAAATGTTATGGGGTAAAGGCAACTATTGTTATGCCGACTACAACTCCTCTTATGAAAGTAAATCGTACAAAAAGCTATGGTGCGGAGGTAGTACTTTACGGAAATGTGTATGATGAAGCATGTGCCCATGCTTATGAACTGGCAGAAAAGCACGGATATACATTTATTCATCCATTTGATGATTTAACAGTGGCAACAGGACAGGGAACCATTGCTATGGAGATTTTTAAAGAGCTTCCGTTAGTAGACTACATTTTAGTTCCGATTGGAGGAGGCGGACTTGCAACAGGTGTTTCTACACTTGCAAAACTGCTTAATCCCAATATTAAGGTAATCGGTGTAGAGCCGGCAGGTGCAGCATGTATGCAGACCTCTTTGAAAGAGGGAAAAGTTGTAACGCTTCCGGGCGTCAATACAATTGCAGACGGTACAGCAGTAAAAACACCTGGCTCATTGATATTCCCATATTTACAGAAAAATCTGGATGACATTATTGCAGTTCCGGACGAAGAACTGGTTGTTTCTTTCCTTGATATGGTTGAAAATCATAAAATGGTAGTGGAAAATTCAGGACTTCTTACTGTGGCAGCATTAAAGCAGTTGAATGTGAAAAATAAAAAAGTGGTTTCTATTTTGAGTGGTGGTAACATGGATATTATTACCATGTCTTCCGTAGTACAGCAGGGCCTTATTTTCAGAGATCGTATTTTCACAGTATCTGTACTGCTTCCTGACAAGCCGGGTGAACTGTCCAGAGTTGCAGATGTGATTGCAAAACAGAATGGTAATGTTATTAAATTAGAGCACAATCAGTTTGTTTCCATTAACAGAAATGCAGCAGTAGAGCTTCGCATTACTTTAGAGGCATTTGGAACAGAGCATAAAGAGCAGATTATTGAAGCATTACATAAAGAAGGATACCGACCGAGAGTTGTGACGACTAATATTTAATTAGAGTAAAATGTACAAAAAATTGTCGCTCGGTAACGATGATTCTATGACGCCTCACTACATATGAGCAATTTACTATTACATAAAAGAGCGGCTGAATAGCTGGCGTATGATAGAGAAAAGAATCCTGAATGGGGTTCTTTTTTCTTTATAGTAGGAATTGTGTCGTAGAAATATCCTTGCAGCTATGTGTAAATTATTAAAAAAACTTTTTTACATAATATTATTTGAAATAATTTTGAGAAAGTTGTTACAATATTAGTAGAAAAGGTAACATGAAGAAAAGAAGGCAGAGAATGATGGATAGGAATTGAAAAGAATAAGGAGATATTGCGGAAAATGTCTGAGAAGAAAAATAATAGAGAAGAATATGTGGAGAAAAAAAGTATAAGAAGGCAGATTTTTGAGTATATCTGCATTACAGCAGCTTCCTTTGTTTATGCGGTGGGAGTGGCTTTGTTTATAGACCCGTCTAATCTTGCACCGGGCGGTTTAACAGGTATTGCCATTATTGTAAGCAGACTTACCGGTGTGGAGACAGGTACACTTATTTTTATATTAAATATACCGATTGTTTTAATTGGATTTTGGAAATTTGGCTGGAAGTTTATGGTGTCAACCTTTTACTGTGTCATAGCAACGTCTGTTTTTACAAATTTACTGGCACCTTATGGGGCGGCTACAAACGATATTCTGCTTTCGGCTATAGCAGGTGGTGCATTGGTTGCGGCTTCTATCGGATTTGTATTTAAGTGTGGTGCAACGACAGGAGGAACAGATATTATTGTAAAGTTGCTAAGGCGTCGTTTTCCTCATTTGAGAACAGGTGCGCTTTTTATGTTGACAGATGCTATCATTGTAACGGTTTCCGTGTTTGTATTCCGTGATTTGAATGCAGGTCTTTATGCGGCAATTACGGTGGTAGTAACATCGGTTGTCATGGATTTTGTGCTTTATGGAAGGGATGAGGCAAAGATGATTTACATTATCAGTGATCATTCTGAAAATATTACAGCAAGACTTTTGGAGGAACTTAATATTGGTGTTACACACATCGAAGGAACAGGTGCGTATAGTGGAAAAGAGAAAAAAGTTATTTTCTGCGTAATGCGCAAAACACTTGCACCGAGGGCAGAGCAGATTGTAAGAGAAGAGGATGCGGATGCATTTATGATTGTTTCCAATGCAACGGAAATATTTGGAGAAGGGTATAAAAGTTATTTCAGTGAAAAGTTATAGAGATTAAGGAACTGCTTTAAGCAGTTCCCACTATAAAATATGAAGTAATATGTATATATGTAATATATGCAAATTTTGAATATGACTATTGAAATGTGTCAATTAATATGCTAGACTTTTTTCAAGGCATATTTATTCTATTGGTTATTTCTAAATATTCTTTGGATTATCTTATATCATTTCAGAAAATCTATGCTTTTAATTCACAGAAACTAAAATGCAGAAGATTTTTGAAGACTTCTGCTATATGGAAGGAGAAACGAAAATGGAAACAAAAGAATTATTTGATGCATTAGTTAAAGAAATGAAAGTAATATTTTGTGGTCTTTCGGAGGAAGTAAAACAAAACAAAGAAGAGACAAGAGAGATGTTTACCAGTCTTTCGGAAGAGGTAAAACAGAACAAAGAAGAGACAAAAGAGATGTTTAACAGTCTTTCGGAGGAAGTAAAACAGAACAAAGAAGAGACAAAAGAGATGTTTAACAGTCTTTCGGAGGAAGTAAAACAGAACAGAGAAGAGACAAAAGAGATGTTTAACAGTCTTTCG
>JAFSBX010000024.1 GCA_017437065.1 Lachnospiraceae bacterium | reverse complement strand
TGAGGTGACCCCAAAAAGTTAGACTTTTTAAGCGTAGCAGTTTTAAATGGCTGCTACGCTGTTTTTATGCAGCCAAGAGGCTGAGTCTGTATTCCACAGGACTCATCCATCCTAGTTTCTGTTTGATTCGTTGCTCATTGTAGTATGTTATGTATTGCTCTATTGCGTTGTGAAGCTCATCATAACTATAATACACAACTCCATAGTACATTTCTTGTTTCATTACTCCAAAAAAGTTTTCCATCACTGAATTATCATAACAGTTCCCTTTTCGAGACATACTTTGAAATATTCGATTTGCTTTAAGGCAATGCACATAGGCTTTCATTTGATATGCCCAACCTCGGTCTGAATGAAAGGTCCTTCGGTATGGACAATCCGATGTAATTTTTATTGCATCTTCCAGAGCTGTCATAATCCCCATGGCAGAGGGATGTTTCGAAATGCTGTAACTTAGTATCTCGCTATTGCACATATCCAGAAAAGGATCAAAATAAAGCTTTTTAATTACCATATGTCCTTTTTCATCCACTTCGTAATACTTAAACTCGGTGGTATCTGTTGTGATTTTCTGGTGAGGAATATGTGTATTAAAGCGTCTATGTATTCTGTTAGGGGCAACTTTTCCTACATTGCCCTTATAGGAGCTGTATCGGCGACTTTTCCGTGTGAAAGAAGTTACTTGAAGACCTAGTTTCTGCATAATTCTTTGAACTCGTTTTTTGTTTGCAACATACCCCAGCTTACGAAGCATTCCATGCATTCTTCGATACCCAAAGTCTTTGTTTTCCGTATGTATTTCCAAAATCTTTTCTTCGAGTTCTTTGTTTGGATCTACCCGGTCAAAACGTTTCTGCCAATACATATATGTTGCTTTTGGAAATCCAGTCACAGCGAGAATATCTTTTAGTTTGAATTCTCCTCGGAGACTGTGGATGATTCTCGCTGTTTTTTCAGAAGAGCTTCCTCTTCTAAACGCAGTCTCCTCAGTTCTTTTAAATAGGCATTCTCTATCCGGAGTTTTAATACTTCATCTTCCAGTTGCTTAATATGTTCAGCACTTGTATCTATCGGAACAGTTTCTGCTGGAGTTGATTTTTTTCCATAATCTATTGAATCCAATGCTTTCTTACGCCCCTTTTTCTTTGGTCTCAAAGCATCAGGACCGGCAATTCGAAAATCATTTACCCATTTGGAAAGGATGCAGGGATTGTTAAAGCCCTCTTGTTTAGCCAACTCCTGATACGAAACTTCGCTTGATAAGTATAATTCTACCACATGAAGTTTGTATTCAAAAGTGTATTCTTCATTCTTTCTAGACCGTTTAAGCCCTTCATCTCCAAGTGTTTCATATGCTTTGATCCACCGACGCACAATGCACTTATTAGGAATGCCATACTGATTAGCTAAGTAGCCACATCCCCCTTTTCCTTCCAGATAAGCTTTCACAATCTTTTTCTTAAATTCATAACTATATTTCGCCAAAAATAAATCGACCTCCAATCGTTAGATTTTGGTCTAACAATTGGGGGTCGGTTCA
>JAFSBX010000003.1 GCA_017437065.1 Lachnospiraceae bacterium | reverse complement strand
TTTCTGTAATAAATCAAACTGTTCTACAGGAATATATAGTTTGCCATCATCAGCATATTTAATAATCAGGTAATCTCGCTCCACATCCTGCACTTTTAAACGTTCTACACCCATATAACGCCCGATACCGTGATTCAGATGCACCACATAGTCACCTATTTTCAAATCATCCAAATGGGTGATTTTTTGTCCATCTTCCTGGAAAAACTTTTTGTTTACCCTTTTTTTCTGCTGCTGAAATACCTCTGTTTCACTCAAAAGTATCAGACGGCTCTGTGGAAATCGCGCGCCATGACTGATATTGCCATAGGCCAGATAAATTTTCCCCGGATCAGCCTGATAACGATCGGCAATCCAACTGCACAAAATATCATGATCGCTTAACATTTGCTGCAGTCGTAATGCCTTTGAGGCAGATGTCAGCAATATCAGAATACTGTAATTTTGTTTCTGCCAGTTCTGCAGTTCTTCTATCAGCATTTGCGGATTGCCAAAAAATGATGGAATCGCCTGGCAATCAATAGATTGTCTGCTGTCCTGCTGCTGGAAAATCGATTGTTTTGGTAAAAGAGAAAAACAGATATGCACAGTCTGCTCTACCATATGTGCCAGATCAGACAAATCCCAGAAATATTCTGCCTGGCCAGGCAGCACCCCACCTTTTATCAGCAAATCACTAAAACTCTGGCGCCGTTCTTTCTCCAAATACTCCTGAGCTTCCTGTATGCGATTCGCTTCATCCAGCACCAGAAACAAATCATGCCCCATATAATCCGTCAGGTTTGCTCCTTCGGGATAAAAGAAAGTCTGATACTGTTCCAGCCCTGTAAACGATACATTTTGCTGTAAACGTTCTAATAGTTCCCCCATTTTGCCTTGCAGGCGTTCTACCGGTTCCCTGTCTTTTTTGCGAGAAAGGCTCTCCACTTGCAATGCAAACTGCTCACGAATTCTGGCAATACCGCTTTCTTTTACACCTTGCATCAAGAAAAATTCGCTGCCCGGCACAATCCATGCAGACTGAATTTTTTCAATAGAACATTGACTTGCTGTTTCAAAAAAGCGGATGGAATCAATTTCGTCATCAAAGAATTCTAAACGCAGCGGATTTTTGTAATATGGAACAAAAATATCAAATATTCCGCCTCGGACAGAAAACTGCCCCGCCTGCTCTACCTGTTCCACATATTCATAGCCAAAGGAGATTAAATGGGTTTTCAAGGCTTGCTGTTCTAAAATCATCCCCACACGCAGCTCCATCATCCCTTGCAGAAAATCCCCTACAGATAATAATTTTTTGCTTAGGCCTTCAATCGTGGTAATCACCGCAAACTGCTTTTGCTTTTCCAGAGTCAGCTTTGCTAATACTTCCAGTCGTTTTTGTTCCAGTTCTCCACTTTGGGCAATAACTTCATAAGGAATCATTTCCAGTGCCGGGAAATACAATACCTCATGCGCTGTAAGCAGCTGCGCAAAATCTTCCCACAATTCCTTAGCACGTTTTTCTGTATCGCAAACTACCAGCAGATTTTTCTGACTATACTGTTTTGCCAAAGAAGCAGTTACAAGCATTCGCTGCCCTTCATAAAGACCATATACGCTAACTTCATTGTCATCTTGCAACAGCTGCCGAATCTTTTGCAGCTCTGGATCCGCGTTCAAAAAGTCCAACAAATGTACATTGCCGACATTGCTATTTTTCATTTTGGCTTCCATATCCTGTCCACCTCAATCTATTATTTTATTAAGTGCGCTCATTTTGCTTTACTATTATATTGATTCATAGCCGGTGCAATACCTTGCTGCAGCCACATTTTTACTGCATCTACAGAAAGTGCAACTGCCTCATCAATCAGCTTTTTATCTGTCCCGGCAAAAGGAGTCAAAACATAATCTTTTGTTTCGTTTTTACCTCGTCCAATGCCGATTTTCAAACGGTCAAAATCATTTGAATTCAAATGCGCAATAATATTTTTGATACCGTTATGGCCTCCGGCTCCACCACCCTGTTTGAAGCGCAGCTGCCCCGGAGGCAAGTCCAAATCATCATGAATTACCAGTAAATCATCAATTTTATCTTTATAATAATTCAAAAGTTCCATAACCGCCTGTCCGCTTAAATTCATATACGTTTGCGGTTTTACCAGTAAAATTTTTTCACCGTCCCATGTAGTCATTTGGGTAAATGCCTGGCACTGTCGTTTTTCTACTGATACATTTAATTCATCGGCAATGGCATCCACCACCATAAAGCCTACATTATGTTTTGTTTGTGCATATTCTTTACCCGGATTTCCTAAACCAATAATCATTTTCATATAATATACCCCATTTTTCTGAATTTTATATAACGCAGTTAAGCCGAGAAATGATTTACTGTGTATGCATCACAGCAGATTCCTCGACTTTATTTATATAATACTTCCCTATGTACTTTTTTATTCTGTATCAGACGTTATTTTCCTCTGCCCAACGTCTGCTCTGGCAACGCTGCACAAAATATTTTTAGCAGCAATACAAGAACAGGGGCAAATACAATCTGCCCCTGTTTCTTTATTATATGCAGTTTTTTGCACTTAGAATAATTCGCTAACAGAACTTTCTGTATGAATTCGATAGATTGCTTCCCCAATGATAGGTGCAACAGACAGCACTTTGATTTTGTCGCATTTTTTGTCACCCAGAGGAATGGTATTGGTGGTAACCAGTTCCTGAATCGGAGAATTTTCAATACGTTCAATTGCAGGGCCGGACAATACAGGATGTGTACAGCATGCATCGACACATTTAGCACCTCTGTCAATCAGAGCCTGTGCACCGTGAGTAATGGTACCTGCTGTATCAATCATATCATCCACTAAAATTACTTCTTTACCTTCAATATCCCCGATAATATTCATTACTTCAGATACATTTGGCATTGGTCTTCTCTTATCGATAATAGCCAGCGGCACACCAATCTGTTCAGCCAGATTTCTTGCTCTTGCTACACCACCCATGTCTGGGGATACAACAACCAGATTATCTTTGTCTTTATGTTTGAAATATTCTGCCAGAATCGGCAAACCAAACAGGTTGTCTACAGGCATATCAAAGAAACCCTGAATCTGCATTGCATGTAAGTCCATCGCTAAAAGACGGCTTGCACCTGCTTCAGTAATCATATTTGCTACCAGTTTTGCTGTAATTGGCTCACGACCACGAGATTTTCTGTCCTGACGTGCATAACCATAATAAGGCAACACAGCAGTGATACGACTTGCAGATGCACGACGCAATGCATCAGTCATGATTAATAATTCCATTAAATTATCATTTACCGGACTGCAGGTTGGCTGAATGATATACGCATCACAGCCACGAACACTTTCATCAATAATTAAACTAATTTCACCATCACTGAAATGCTTTACTTTTGCAGCACCAAGCTTTACACCTAAATAATCAGCAATCTCCTGAGCCAATTCAGGATTCGCATTACCGGTGAACAATTTCAGATTTCCAATTTCTCTTTTTGTATCAGACATTCTGTTCTCCTCCAATCAGTTAAGTAACTATATTAATAATACCGAATTTAGACGATAAACTCAACCATTATTTGTCGATATCTGAAGAAAAAATAAAAGTTTTTGCAGAAAGCAGATTATTTTTTCTTTTTCAG